>JALHSY010000071.1 GCA_022865455.1 Candidatus Bathyarchaeota archaeon | reverse complement strand
ATAGAAGTATCCACTTAAGAGAAGAGCAGTTGTTATGATTGGACTCAACACCAAATAGGTCTTGACTTCACGCGAAAAGACGCTCTCTTTGGGGTCTCTGGGTCTGTTTTTCATCAAATCCGGATCGCCTGGGTCTACGCCTAGCGCTATCGCCGGCAGCCCATCCGTGGCAAGGTTCACCCAGAGAATTTGGATCGTTGTAAGTGCGATTGCCGAACGAGGCTCAGGACTGACAAGCATAACGACAGACAATACAAGGATTTCCATGATGTTGCATTGAAGAAGATACGTTAGGTATTTCTTGATGTTGCCGTATATTTCGCGCCCTTCCTTGACGGCTTTTACGATTGAAGCGAAATTGTCGTCTGCCAAGACCATGTCAGCAGCCTCTTTCGTGACTTCGGTTCCAGTGATTCCCATGGCGACTCCTATGTCTGCAGTTTTGAGTGCTGGCGCGTCGTTTACCCCATCTCCGGTCATGGCGACTACATGGCCCTTCGCTTTCCAAGCCTTTACGATCCTCATCTTATGTTCTGGCGAAACTCGAGCATAGACCACAACATTTTCAACCATCTCGATCAACTGCTCATCGCTGATCTTTTCAAGCTCTTCACCAGTAAGAACTCTACCTTCTGTTTCATCTTCTCCTATCAAATTCAGAGCCTTGGCCACTGCCACTGCAGTCAGTTTGTGATCTCCTGTAATCATGACGACTTTGATCCCTGCCTTTGCGCATGAGCTAATTGCATCTCTAACCTCTTCACGCGGAGGATCAATCATTCCCATTATGCCGACGAAGACGAAGTCCTTCTCGATTTCCTCATCAAATGAGCGTGTGTTCTCTGGCAACTCCTTGTAAGCAAGACCCAGATTTCTCAAAGCTTGGGTCGCCATCCCTTCTGTTGCTTTCAAAAGCTCTTCACGGTCTTTGGCAGTCATTTTTTTGACTTTTCCGTCTTGTAGAATATTGTTGCAGTGCTGCAAAACTATTTCTGGAGCTCCTTTCATGTAGGCCACTTTGCTGTTTCCTGATGTTTCATGAATGGTAGTCATGCATTTTCTTTCGGAAGAAAACGGAATCTCTCCGATGCGTGGTTCTTTATTCTCAAGGTCTTCTTTCTGTAAGCCGGCTTTTGCCGCAGCCACGGTCAATGCTCCTTCCGTTGGGTCGCCTTTCACAGTCCACTTTGCTTCCTTCTTCTCTAGTCCAGCGTCATTGCACAATGTCGCAATTGTGAGCAGTGTTTGCAGGCCTCGTATTTCGATTGGATTTGATGCTTTGCCCTCAATGAGGAATTTGCCTGTCGGCTCATAGCCTACGCCCGTAACCTTCACTGTTATTTGATCGATAAATATGCTCTGGACGGTCATTTCGCCCTTTGTCATGGTTCCAGTTTTGTCAGAGCATATAACGCTGGTGCACCCGAGGGTTTCAACTGCGGGAAGCTTCCTCACTATCGCATGTTGCTTTGCCATTCGATACATGCCAACAGCAAGTGCTCCTGTAACAACTGCAGGCAATGCTTCCGGAACCGCAGCTACTGCGAGGCTTACACCCCACAAGATCATCTCAAGAATTTCATGTTGCTTAATTACACCCAACACGGACACAGCAACGCAGACAGTAATGGCTAGGATTCCAAGCCATTTCCCAACATTCGCCATTCTCTTTTCAAGCGGCGTCTCCTCCTCATCTGCTGCCTGAACCATCTTGGCAATTTTCCCAAATTCAGTATTCATGCCAGTCGACGTTACAACGGCTCTGCCTCGACCATAGGTAACAGCCGTGCCAGTGAAAACAGTGTTCTTTCTTTCGGAGACAGGTGTTTCTGCAGCCAAAGGCTTGGCATCCTTGCTCACGGGCATCGACTCGCCCGTTAAGGCGGCCTCGTCCATTTTCAAGTTCATGACCTCGATGAGTCTAGCGTCAGCAGAAACCTTGTCTCCAGTATACAGCAAAAGAATGTCTCCTGGGACAACGTCACTTGTTCTTATCTCGATCTCTTTTCCGTCCCGCAACACCGATGCTGTTGGAGCAGTCATTTTCTTCAATGCCTCTAGAGCCCTTTCTGCTCTGTATTCCTGAGTAAATCCCAAGACTGCAACTGCTATGACAATCGCAATTATGACTACTGCATCATAAGGTTCGCCCACCGCGAATGATAATGCAGTCGCCGCCAGCAAAATTATTACTAGTATGTTTTTGAACTGCTCAAGAAGAAGTCTTACCGGAGATTTTCCTTTCTCCTTTTTCAATTCGTTAGGGCCGAATTCGACAAGGCGCCTAATCGCTTCTTCTTGTCCTAGACCAGTTCTCTTCGAGTTGAGATCACTCAAAGACTCTTCAATTTCCATTGCATGCCAAGGTTTTGACGTATTATTCACCACATCGGATGCGCGTTAGCGCGCCAATCATTTCGGCTTCCTTGACTCTTTCATGTTTAATTAATGTTTTTGCAGGACTTGTTGAGATCCTCCGTTTCTATACGATCCTCACGGCACGCGCTAGGAGTTTTGATTGTGATTATCTGATGTGGCGCGCTTATGCCTAGTTGACTTCACTGCTGTCGGGAGGAGCACGCTGAAAAGCTACTAGTGTTTCAATTTCCATTCAAAGCACTTTTAAGTCATTGAGCTGACTACATCACTTGTGTCCGTAAGCTTCGTACGAGGTGAAGGCACTGTCAAAGTATGAGGTTGAGCTGATTTCCATAAACGATAAGGACAAGTTGATGGAGAAATATGAGGATCGTTTTCTTTACGAGGAAAGGGCCGACATCTACGGGTGCTGTATCAAACTCTTGACTGACATGAAATACGTCAAAGAACGTTGGGAAGAAAACTTTTACCCTATGTCTGCTCATGTTCGTTCTCACGGAAGGCTTATCGTCACCGAAGAAAAAAGTGAAAAACCAAAGGTTATGTATGATCAACTATCAAAAACAGCAATCTTGGTCAATGTTGATTACTATGGCTGGATAAAATCAATTGCATTAAGCGTCGCTAGCGATATGCTGGAAGATGAACATGGCATTAATTCTGTTCACGGAGCCTGCGTAGACATTGGGGGCCAAGGCATTTGTTTGATCGCGCCTCCGGGCACTGGGAAAACGACACATACATATGGGCTTCTTAGATTGAAAGGTGTCCGTGTCATATCTGACGATTGGTTTTTTGTTCGTTTCTTAGCTGAGGAAAACGTTGCTTTCAGTTCTGAGAAGAATTTCTACGTTCAAGCAGATATAGCAGAAACATGGGGAGAATACAAAGAACTCGTCGATAAAGCAGAATTTGATGCGAAAGGTAGAGCGGTTGTGAATGTTAGGTGGATCGTCGGAAAAGGAAAGATATTGCCCATCACCACGTTAAGAACTGCTGTTTTGCTAAGACGTAATCCAGAAGATGGAACTATAGTTGAAAAACTAACGCCTGAAGAAGCGGTTGCATACATGGAAACTACGGGCTTCTGTAACCCTCATCTGTTAGTTAAGGACCAACGAAAAAACCATTTGCGAAGACGGTTCTTCCGAGAGTTCTTCAGCCGCCTCGAAATCTACCTTGTAAACACCACGTTGCCTGCAATCGAAACTCATCAAGCGATAAAAGCGCGCGCGCTGAGGATATAACCTAAATACAATGATTATTGACAATTGGATGGGTGGTTTTGTTGTCAGATCAGAACGAAGAGGAACAGAGAGAAGACTCACTACCATTGAAAGTCAGAGATGTGATGGTGAGGGAGGTAATTACTGTGGATGAAAATTCCGCGGTTAAAGAGGCTGTCGACATTATGAACGAATTTCAGATAGGCAGCCTCATAGTGCTGGAAAGAGGAAAGGCTATGGGCATAGTTACGGAAAGGGACTTCTTGAGAAGGGTTATTGCAGGAGCAAAGGACGTTATGAATACTAAAGTGAAGGAGATCATGACCACTCCATTGGTTGTTGTTGAGCCAAACACGGATTTGGAAGAAGCTGTGAAACTGATGTTTCAAAGCAAGATAAAGAAGCTGGCCGTAGTTGATGCAAACAAGCTTGTGGGCATAGTGACCCTGACAGACATTGCACGCTTTCAGCCTCAAATGATAAGAATGCTGAAACAGCTTACTACAAAACAGGCGGCGCCGAAAAGCATGCAGAAAGTCATTGACTTCTACATTGTATAGGAGAATTGCTGCAAGACATTTCTGCGCGTGCTACTGGGCATAGGTTTTGCTCCCAAACTCAGAGTTGAGAATACGTCAGAAAGATTTTTGTGATCCAATACCAGAAGAAGACTCATGTCTTCGGTTAAGAAAATGGTTCTAGCTTGGCAAGGAAACTATCGTTTCATAGCGAAAAATGAAAAAGGGCTTTCTGTTAATTTCGATGCTCCCATACCAAATGGTGGAAAAGAGACTGCGCTATCGCCAATGGAGAATGTTCTAGCAAGTTTAGCTGCATGCAGCAGTTATCACGTTGTATCAATATTGAAGAAGAAAAGGCAGGATTTCTCAGACTATTCAGTAGAGATGGCAGCAGACAGAAGAGATGAACCGCCACGAGTGTTTACCAACATTCATCTCAAATACATCATTAAAGGAAAGAACATTAGTAAAGAGGCTGTTGAAAGCGCAATGAGACTTTCTGAAGAAAAATACTGCTCAGTAGGAGGGACGCTAAAGAATGCAGTTAAAATAACATCTTCCTACGAGATATTGGAAGAATAGGGAAAAATCCTTGCGCGCTGTATCCCATCACGATTATCATGTCTGCTTCCTGAACCATCCTGGTTAGTAATCAGTTTTGGCTTGTTGGCTGACAGGTCTATCCCTTTTTCTCGCATAACATAACAGCGAAAAAACGACGAGCTCTCGGGTGAATAGCCAAAACACTAGTAAAACGTAGCCTTTTCAATCGCGATTAAGCTAGTTTTTACTCGCAAATCGATAGTATGCAGGAAAAGTTTGAACCGAGAGTTTGAAGCTATCCCGTTAAACCGAGGTGGGATTTGCACCCCACATCAAGTGGAGATATCTCCCGACATGAGAACTCTGAGTATGAGATATCTCTTTTTCTCCAAGATAGTCTTATGGTCAAACTCGCTCAAAAGGAGTGATAGAAGTGTCCTCTAGTTGCTCGTTTCATCAATATTCTTCTTAAAGTATGCTTTTTCCACAGTCCTCACATCAAGGTCATGCTTGTTTGCTATTTTCCTTAATTCCGCAAGGAGTTTCAGATAACACCCACATCCAATAAATATGGTAGAGGGTTCTTTTCCAAAAAATTCTCTCCAAACATGAATATCATGAACGCCGTATTGCTTAGGGGCATAGAAAGTAAGTATTGTACTTGCCAAAGCTGGACCAACACCATGAAGGGCATCAAGGCTTTTCATTCTATCTGAATCATCATTCATAGCGAAAACCTGACTGCAAGTTTGTTGAATTGTTTTATCAGCGTTCTTCTTCACAAATCTCAATACTCTGTCTCTTCTTCCCTTTAATTCCTTGAATTTCCACTCGACTACTTGACCCAAATCTGCTTTCGTTAAGGTTTTTGTTTGTCGAAACTTATTGCCTAACCGTTTTTCTTTTTCCACCCACCAAGGATGGTCTTTATCATATTTTCTATTCCAGTTCAAGATTTCTTCTTTGTTAAGCATTCTAATCCTCCTATTCTTCGAAGTTGTATCGTTTCTCCAGTAAGCCTAGGATTATTTGTCTGGTTCAGCTATAACTTTTCCGCAAAACCAGAAACTGGCTTATGAAGGCTGACAGAGAATTGCTCTAGTTTCGTTTTCCATATAAAATGAGGACGTAAACTCCCAGCAACATTATTGTTCCAGCCACTAATTGAATGAAAGAGAATTGTTCTCTCAGTATCAGGAAGGCGAGAACAGCCCCAAAGAGTGAAGACATGGAATAGATGACTCCCGTTCGCATTGAACCTATTTTCCTCAATGCAAAGAGAAACATTAGGATTGAGAATGCAATACTGAACGCTCCAGCAGACAACAGATAAGGTATTGAGATTAGAGGAATGCTAAATGGAACGCCAATGACAAAAGCTATCGCCAGTAGAGCCAGACCGCCAATGAAGCACTTCAGTCCAGTTATCAATATGATGTCTCGCTTCTTACTTAGAAATTTGCTTAGGTTGTTGTCTATTCCCCAAAACAAACAAGCCCCTACTATCAGTAGATTGCCAGCAATGTTTTCTGTTAGGGTAAGTTTCTGGAATTCTCCGTTTGTGGTCACGAAAACGACTCCGATTAGCAACATAGTAATGCCCAAATACTCTTTTTTAGTTCCCCGTTCGCTGAGAAACACAAACGCTATCAGAGCAGTAAACAGAGATTCTGCGTTAAGGAGCAGAGACGTGTTGACTGCCGTGGTTTGATTCAGACCATGCAAGAGTAACAAGGGTGCAGCTACTGAGCCACAGAGAATGACGAAAGCCAAAGTCCTGAAGTCTTTCGTTGTTATTTTGGGTTCGATTTCTGGGCTTTCAAACAGAGCGAGAATCTTCTTGGATAGTGGAGAAAAGTGAATTCCGAATAAGAAAACTCCGCCAATGAAGTAAATCATCCCAGCGATTACAGTTGGATGAACATTCTCCAATGCGATTTTGTTCAGTGTCGAACTTGTCCCAAACAAGAGTGCCGAAGCAACAGCACTCATGTAGCCCCAATGATGAGTCAAACAACGTCACACATATTCCAATCAATCGACTTGATTCAGCTATAACTTTTCCGTACTTTCTAGCTCAGAAGTCCCAGAACCCTTTCTTCTTTTTCTTCTTGCCAGCGTCCTTTCGCTTCTTTCTTCAAGTGCCAGATTTCGTTCTCTCTCGTTCCTTTTCCCATTTTTCCTCTCTTTACTTTGGGAGCAGGCATTCACAATCACCTAGAAAAACCAACTATCACTCTTCTTTCTCTTCTGTTTGTATTTCAACGTCTTAATCCAGTGTTTCTTTGCTTCTTGTTCAGCCGACTTAGTAAAACCACTCTTAGAAACAATAATTCCGCCATGCAATAGCTTGTGATGGCTAACTTTTCTCCTCAACTTCCTTACGACGGCAACGTTGACTTTCTGTTTTGTGGCTTTGACTTCAACAGCATGAGTATGACCCTGTTTATCAGTTGCCAGACCGTCAAACTCTTCACGGCGTTTCGAGCGACCCCTTGACTTAGTGACTTTGAATCCTTGCCTTGCCAAAAACGGATAAGTCTTCCTCTCGAAATGTTCACCTTTTCGATAAGCTCTTCTACCTTTTTCCCTCAGTTTTTGCTTTTTCCAAGTAGTCTTTTCGTGGCGGACTGAAAACGTCAATGATTATTGCAGGTTTCTCCCCGGTTGCGTTGAAATTGTGGCTCTCGTTTGGCGGAATTAGGAAGGAGGTTCCTGCCTCAATTTCTACAGACTCCCCGCCCGAAGAGAGCACGCCTCGTCCCTCTATGAGGTAGCCAACCTGCTCGTGGGGGTGACTATGAGGTGCGGTTGGGATCCCGGGCTGCACGGTGAGCAGCATCATCATTATCTTTTGTCCGGATTGAAGGATCACTCCATGTCTTCCCTTTACCGTCTCTAATGTCGGAGCCTCTTCAAGTTTCACTATTTTCAGTTTGATCACCTGTCTTGAAAAGAATCTCGCTTCCTCCATTAAATCTATTTCCTGGTCTGTGAGGTTGGATAGCGCCCGCTGTCAATGAACGAATTGGCAAGACTGAAGAACATTAGGCATGTGTGACTCAAAACATTCATGGGGCAAATTTGAGCCATTTTAATGGAGTAGAAGTGTGCTTCTAGTGAGGGAATCCACTGACTCACAGACAAGTCCGCTATTTCTTCATAATATAACTGTTTCCATTGCCAGAGTGCATGGTTTTGTTCCAACAAGTGCTTTTCTTCCCTGAGACTCTTGATATAAGCAGGTCTAGAAGTGCCTTCGTGCATATTGGAATGTTGTACAGAAAAGTGACCACGAGCAACGAAATCAGCCACGGCGCCCTCCTTCTGCCGTCCAAATAAGCGCCGACTCCCACTTCGAAGAAAGGAGCAAAGTTTCCGACGAAGCTGTAGAGAGAAATTGGCGTTAAAGCCCAAAAAGCGAAGAGCCATGGCTGGGTTAACAAGAAAAACAATGGGATGCAAATGAGCCAAGAAAGCAATGTCAAGACGGGCATGAAGTACACGTTTAGCAGCAGTAGACCGTCAATCTTCTCTCTGACTCCCAAATCATGACTCTTTAGAACCGCCGCTGAATACCTGAAAGCACACTGCATATGCCCTCTTGCCCACCTGTATCTCTGGCGCCAGTAGGCTCGCCAATTCTCTACTGCTTCTTCGTAACATTCAGCTCCATTGACGTAATGAACCTTGAATCCTGCAAGGTAGACACGGAAAGTCAAGTCGGTATCTTCGGCCAACATGGATTCATCCCAACCTCCTAAACGTTCTAGCAGGTCGCGTCTGAATCCGCCTACTGTTCCTCCGAATTGCGTAATTAATCCTAGATTGTTTCGCGCTTGCTGGTCAACCCGATAGCCCCCGATTCTCTCAAGCGCCACAAGCCTTGTAACGACGTTGTAGGGTTCATTCAAAACCGTGACTCTGCCTTGCACCGCGCCGACTTCTGGGTCAGCAAACTCTTTTGCAAGTTGCTCGACAACGTCCCTTTGAGGATAATAGTCTGCGTCGAAGCAGATGACGATTTCGCTTGCCACAAGCTTGAGTCCGGCGTTTGAAGCCGACGCTTTTCCGCGTCTTCCTTCATTCTCGTTTCTGTGCAAGACTTTAATGAGGCTAAAGGTACTCGAATACTGTTCAGATATTTCTCCTGTCTTGTCTGTTGAAGCGTCGTCGATGACTATTACTTGCAGTTTATCTTTCGGATAGGTCAGTTCTGTCATTCGCTGCAGTATTCTTCCGATGACCCGTTCCTCGTTGTATGCTGGAATCAAAATCGATACAGTGGGCTGATAAGATGCGTTTCCCGTTGCCTCTGCCTTCCTGCCTTTTTGAGCCCACCTTAGAACTGCTAAAGTGAAAATGTAATGTCTAACAAGATAGGCCATCATCAATCCTGCCAAACCGAGGAACAGAACCTCTAGGATTTCGACTATCAAGCCCTAATCCTCTGTCTTTCTGTTTTCTGACTTGCTTAGAACTGTGAGACATACGGACCAGTAGGAAACAATCCAGATCAGGTTTGCGAAGGGGCTGAGAATCATGTACAGAGTGTTGGCTGATTCCCCGAAATAATACGCAACTACGTGAGCAAGCGCCGAGAAAAGGTAGTTCCAAGCTAAGCCGATCACATTACCAATCAACAGCAACGCGGATTTCCGAACGAACGTGCCATTCAGGGGAAAAGTGACGGAGACAAAGAGGAAATTGAAGATCGTGAGCATGATGGCTGATTCATTGTTGATGCGAGGACAGGAGAAAAAAGCGTATGAAGCGATCGCGGCCGCTGAAAACCCGAAGACTAGGTGACTGGTTTTCCATTCAAGTGTCGGCCTACGGTTGCCTAATGAGATGCATATTAAAGCCTTGATGGTGAGGGCTACCTTTGATTTGTCTCTGGGCACAAGTATTCAGCTCCGCCTGAAAACCTATTGTGCTCTGAAAGCGTATATCTTACTTTCGGTCACGATAATTGCCAAGAACCTTGGAATAAGTCGTCAGCTGGCACAGTTTCACTTCAAGAAGCATGTGCTTGGGAAGAACCTCATTGAAGGCTACGAGGTTTTCGTCATGCGGTATGGTGAAACGCCGTATGTGATGGTTCTTTTCGTAATCTCTTTCCACAACTGCGACGCATTAGCCAGGTTCGCAAGATCCCTGCTTGGCAAGTTCTTCGTTCTAACTATGGGTAAAATCCTGAGAGAAAACGTTTTCCTTGTGGAGACTTTCCTTCCAACAGGCGAATTTCGGAAATTCATTGATGCTCTGTCGGCATTGGCTGAGATGAAACTTGTTAAGGATTACAAGTATGTGATACAAGACCTGCGAATGAGGAGCAGACAGACGATCTCAGGCGAGTTTTTCAAGGGCAAGTCATGGGTCTACGATCACAAAGGTCACTTGGGAACCTTGCGGCGGAAGGTCACATCTCCACGGTCATAGAAATCAATTATAGAAGAATCATATAGAACACGCACCTAGAAGTAACCTCTAGCAGGTCTCACATGTTCTTATTGCCGTGGAAGAGTACGTTGTCCAGTACGGTGCAGAGGACTTGGAACACTTCTTCAGCTTCTAGACTGTCTGTGTCCAAGATGAGATTGAACGGCGCGAAATCTTTTCCGAGGTCAAACCCGTAGATTCGCTTGTAGATGGCCTTGGTTTGCTTCTCCTTGTTTCTCAGCGCTTTCAAGGCTTCCCTTACGGTTGTGCCATCTCTTTGAGCTATCCTCTCCGCCCTTCTTTGGGCAGAAGCTTCCAGCCATATCTTGAATCCTTTTTTGATGAGCCACGGCATAGTCCAGCTGTCTAGGACTACGTTTCCTCTGCGGGCCAGTTCCAGAAGTTTTTGGTCAACTGCTTCGTCGAACTTGACATTCTTACTTCTTTTTTCGAGGAAGCGCATTCCTTCTTTGCTTTCCCACCAGCCGCGGTCAATGTTCTTGTAGCCGTCGTCGATGGCTAACGCCTTCAGTGCGTCTCCGCCTGAGTAGTACTGGAGCTTGTATTTTTCTGCGAGCCTCTTGGCAAGTGTGCTCTTTCCGCTTCCAGCCATGCCACAAACGCATATGACCCAAGATTCCTTGGCTTTCTTTCTTGCTGTTCCAGCCACGTTCATTGGCATGCCTCAAGGTTCCTACGCTTGGCTGACTCTGGCGGTTCGTCCTAAAATGCTTTTGAGGCACTTGTGGCATAGCTGCCCGCCATAAGGGCGACTGATTCTTCTTCTCGTTCTGTTAAGCTTATGTGCTTCCGCCGAGCTAGTGCCCGAGATTCCAGCCAATGGTTGACCGCAGAGTCGGCAGTGGAGGGGAACCTTGTTTTTCGTCTTGTAAAGAGTTGTTCTGCGCCCGCCGGGCACAGTCTTGCTAACATGCTTTTCACTTCGAGTGCGTTGGTGTGGTGTAGGCATTCTAGTTACTCACCTCTATCAATCCAAAGACGTGGGAGAACATGGTTCCGAAAAAGAAGGAGCTCAGCATATACCACCATATGAGCGATGAAATGACGCCCAAAAGCGGCAACTGAATGACCGCTCCTACGCCTGGCAAATAGGCTAAGTCCTTTCCGTAGAAGAATGGGCCTAGGAATTGCCAGATAATGAGTAAGGGGATGATGAATATCAGTGATACTTTCAGCTGTTGCCAAGACATTTTCGATTGAAGCTGAAGGATGTACTGTTGCTTCTTCATCAACTTTTCCACTGTCTTTTTGTCTCCCGCTTTTTGGGCTTTGCGCAGCTGTGAGTTCCATTCTGAGATTTCCTTTCTCGATGCTTTCGACTTCCCTGGGTCTGTGAAAAGCCGATTCACTAAGGAAGTCAACAATGAGATCGAGGCAGCTAGCCCAAACATGAGCAACGTCGAAAGGGGAATTTCCTGCATTGACACTTTTAGATTACTCCCAAGGCTTTAAGTATGTCCTTCGCAGCTTCTTCCTGTTTTCCCTCGGCATTAATAACTATTTTCACTGGAGCACCGGTTGCGACGGCGCATGCTCCAGCCATAAATCTCGAAACTAGCAGTTCTTCCTTAACCACGTTTTCAGTTGCTTCATCTCTTTTTCTAGTGGCATCTTTCATTCTTCGCGAGGATATCTCACTCGGTTGGGCTTCAACAAGCACTAGCATCTCAGGCTTCAGAAGTTGAAGAACGTGGTGGGGCAAGCCTGGCATATATCCTGCAGGAGTCTTTATTGACATGTGGGTGTCGATGATTGTTATGCCCTCTGCTTGTTTTATTTTCTCCGCTATTGCCTCTGCCACTTCTCTCTGCAGTTCATGCTGCGAATCCAACGTGTCTTTCCGCATGGCGTCTCTTTCCATCGCTTTCCCATGCTTCTGAAGAATCCCCATCATAACTGTTCCATAGGTTATCACACTAGTTTCCACGCCTGCTTTTCTGGCAAGTTTCTGAACGCAGTTGCAGACGGTGGTTTTTCCAGTTCCCGGTATCCCAGTCACAATTACCGTCTTGCTCATAGGGGTCATTCTCCGAATATCCGTCTGAAGGCTGGATACATTTCTGCGGCTCTTTCCCGCATTAGCAACTCGTAGTACTGATAAATTATTCCGACTGAGAGCAGTATGCCCATTCCTGAACCGAAGACGCCGAAGAAATCTGAGACTCCGGCAACCATGCCCACTACTACTCCGCCCACAACGGTGACCGCAGGGATGTACCGTTTCAGCAGCAATTCCACAGCTTTCCCAGAGCGTCTGTAGCCGGGGATCTGCATGCCTGAATCAACAAGCTGCTTGGCTACCGTGGAGGGCCCTAGGCCGCCAACTTCAAGCCATGTAAGTGAGAAGACCACACAAAAGGCGACTAGAATGCCTAGATAAACGAAGGCCCTTCCAGGTGCATCCATGACGTTTATGAAACTTTGAGGTGCCGTTACAAAGTATACGAGTCCTCCGACAGGATCGTATCTGGTTATTGTGCCAGCCTCATCAAGAACTGGCGCAAACTGGCCCAGAAGGTCAAGCCAGAAATTCTGGCCAGGCCTAGGCGCGCCGCTCGTACTCCAGAAAATCTGCGAGAAGAAATATACGTTGGCAAAGAGCGCGGAAGCGAAAATCACGGGCAGGTTAGACACGTACAGGAGTTTTATTGGGTAGCGGCTTCTGTATCCTCTGTAGCCAGCGTAGGACAATGGCAGTTCCACTCTTACTCCTTCCATGTAGATTATGATTAGGAAGGCTCCAACGGTTGCTATGAGGCCGAGCAAAGACGGGTTTTGAGGGGTCCTCAACCAGAGACTCGCCGCTGGTTCGCCTGTTGCCAAGACTTGGGCCAGTTTTATGAAGAATCCGTAGCTTCCTGATTCGCCGACGGCAGGCGCAGGGGAAAAGCTCTGCCAGAAAATCTGTTGAGCAACGCCCGCCATGATGAACAGGCTTATTCCGCTGCCGAATCCCCAGCCTTTCTGGACAAGCTCATCCATTAGCAGGACAATTATTCCGGCGGCAATCAACTGTAAGAAGACAATTACGGCTATCGTGCCGGGCAAGCTTCCGTACATTCCACCGATTATGTAAGCTGAAGCCTGAACTCCCGTGAGAATTATGGAAAAGACCTTGCTGGCTGTAGTGAACAAGCTTCTGTCTTCTGGTCTTGACATGTCGCATTGTATCATGGCCGAGCCGACTAACAGCTGCAGAATCAATCCTGCAGTGACTATTGGGCCAATTCCAAGCTCCATTAGGCTGCCTCGGCTTGACGCAAAGATTATTCTGAGGGCGGCAAGTTCTCCAAGCGCAGTTTTCTCTACGCCGAACAGGGGCACTTCTGACATTACCAGAAAGATGATCAACACAATAGCTGTCCAAAAGATTTTCTCGTTGAATCTAACTCTGCGTTCCGGAGCCTTAATCTCAGGAATGGCTCTTGCAACAGGTTTGAAAAGGTTTAGGAATCTACCAGCCATGGATTAACAACTACTCTCCCTGTTCCTGAGATTCCGTCAGGATTTGTCCGCTGGCCTGTTTTACTTTTTCGGCGGCAGATTTTGAGCAAGATGCAACCTTTACGATTAATGGTTTCGTGATTCTTCCAGTGCCGAGAAGTTTGGTGAAACCCAAGCTTTCCAAATCCACGAAGAGCTTGCCGTTCTCCTTCTCAACCGAGAATCTCTCGGCTAATCCGTCAAGTTTTCCAACGTTTACAACTTTCACTTTCTGTCTGAGGCTTTTCGGTGAAGTAAATCCGTGTTTCCCGAAATAGTCTGGCTCATATCTCAGCACGTAGGACCATTTGGCCTTGTGACGGCCACACTTTCGATTAGGCTTGGATCCCTGGTCTCTGTGTTGACCTACTCTGCCGTAGCCTTGGGTTCTTGAACCGCGCTTTTTTCTGGTTTTTCTGAGTTTGTGTGGCATTCTTTAACCTGCAACCTTGTCTATGGCCTTTTCTTCAACCGCCTTCTTTAACCGTATTTCAAGCACACCATTCTTGTGTGTCATACGAATGGTGTTTGGAATCACTCTCTTAGGAAGATTTAAACTTTTATAGTATTTGCGGTCCAAAGCGTCTGCCGACAAAGTCAATCTTTGATTTTTGACGTTTGCTCTCAGGTTTTCCCTTTTGAACCCCGCGAATTCCGCGACGACAATTATCTCGGTTTCTTCTTCAAGGATGTCAATCAGGGGTTCAGGTTCTCTTGCCTTTCTTTCTCCATAAATCTTCGGAATCCTGTACGTGTGCGGGTGTGGTAATCTCTTGATCATTGTTTTCTTTGCCGAAAATGTCTGCGGTGTAATCTTGTCTTTGGCTCTGCTGAATGATCTGAAAATCCTGAATCCGCTCGAATTTCTTTTGGTTCTCCTCCACTTTGCGCTCATTTCCGCCTTCCCCTCATGTTACCATGGCATCTCAAAAATAGCTAAAGTAACTATAAAACGTATCGCAAAAAGATTTTAAGGATAAAACGCCTAAGCCATTCTTTTTATCAGATCGTTGATTTTTTCTCCGCGATATCCCAGTTCGCCGCCAGTGGCGTAACCCTTTTTTATGTTCCCCCTGAAGCCCTTACTTGGCGGGTGCAGCTTAAAAACTGGCTGCATTTTTGGCAGCTTCCGATACGCGACCTTGCAGCTGAAAACCGCTTCTGCAAGCTCTTCCAGCGACTTGTAGCCCGCTTTCCTTATGTATTCGTCTGTCAATTTCTTGTTCCCAGCAAGTCTTCCTTTCTTTGCTAGGAGCATGCTCACTGTTTCCTTGGATGCTTCTCCCCACGTGACGTAGTTTTGCGCGGTCTTTATCATTCCGACGAATGACGGGCTATTCACAATCAGCACAGCATAGTTGTTTCTTGTCAGGTGCAACATCTGCAGTGTTTCTCTGAGCTCTCTTTGGGCTCGAACGGTTCCCCGAATTCTCACGACTGCGATGCACGTGGATTCCTTGTTTTCTTCAGTCAACTACTTCACCCAATCCGTCGGTGTTATGAGACTGTAAGTCTTCTTCAAAGCGTCAAAAACCGCGTATGCAGAGGAAGGAACAGTTCTTGTCGAACCGTAACTTCTGGTCCAGCAATCTTTTATGCCAGCGAGGCTGAGGATGACTTTTGAAACTTCACTTGAGACAAGACCTAAACCTCTTGGCCCAGGAATGATGACTATTTTTGCGCCGCCAGTTTTTCCCTCGATCTGGAACGGTATCGAGTGGGGTTTCCCGCAGCCGCATTCCCAACTTCCGCACCCACGCCTCACTGGGACAATTTTTAGTCGAGCGTCTGCTGCTGCTTTTTCAATGGCGTTCCGCACTTGTCTTGCTTTTCCAGAGCCTAAGCCTATGAAGCCGTCTCTGTTTCCGACGGCGACTATTGCCTTGAAGCTTGATTTTTCTCCTGCGTCTGTTTGCTTTTGAACGAGGTTTACGTTTATGACTTCTTCCTGCAGGTCGGGGAGCAACGAGTCCATGATTTGCGGTTCCTTTATTTGCAGACCGCCCATGAAGACTTCTTCGATGGATGTGACTCTTCCCTCTTGAATCATTTTTCCGAGGCGTGTCTTCGGAACCCACTGTTCCAGATTTTGTGAGGGTTCTCTTCTCCTGCCTCTTTTATTGTCTCTCCGTCTCACTTTTTCTTACCTCCGCCTTTGAAAGCGGCAACTATGTCTGTTTTGACCTTCGCGAAATGTTTGGGAAGCGTCTCTGGTGGAAGTTTCTGCTTCAAGTAAATTGAAAACTTGGATTTGTATTCCTCAGGGTTAGAGGCTAGACTTTGCGCGTACTGAGCAATGTGTTCGCCTTCTATTCTTTTTTCATCCGGCAGTTTCTCTTCACTGTATGGTACGTCGAGCCCAGCGTCCAGAACTCCTTTCAGCGCAGCGAAGGCTTTTGCGCCTTTGGAAGGTCGGCGTAAACCTATGTCCAGGATGGCTCCTTCTATGCCTTGTGCCTTGGCCTTTTGCCCGCAAAGAAACCCAGTTAAGTAGGCTGCTGGAAGATTTCCGCAGGGGGCTTTCCACCCGTAGTTTTTGGCTAGTTCTTTGCTGTGAGCTGACACCAGAACTTCGTCCGCGTGCGGTTTAGCGACGATGATTTGAGCGGTCACGTTGTTGATGCTGCTTCTGACCGTCAGTCTGGGCTTGCCGGAAACGATGAATGCTCTTCTCGTTCTGTAGTCTGTCGTTCCCTGTCTGCGTCGGCGGAATGGAACGCAATACCGTGAGCCTTTTGCCATTAATGTTTCCTCCATAGGTCATGTGACTTCGCGTAGCGCTCTAGTTCTGCCACCGTTGCGAATCTGCCGCTGCTTGCCATTGTGTACAGTTTTCGATACGTGTTTTCTGAGACTATCTTTTTGGCTTTCAGACCTCGAAGCCTTTTCCTTAAAGCTCGAATCTTACTCATCCACCTGTCTTTTCTGGAGATTTTCGCGCCGGCTGCTCCAGTTTTGCTGCCAGGCCCGCTTCTTCGACCTCTCTTTTTCTTCTCATGCAGAATTCGTGCCCTTCCGCGGCTTACACCCACTTCTGGCAGCGGTTTAATTACACCTTCATGGATCAGTTTTCTGACTTCCTCTCGAGTCATAGCCAATTCTACGTCGTCACCCTTTTCAGGGTCCATCCAAACGCGGTTCTGCCCGACTTTCAATATTTGCGCTGCCAGGCGTCGTTGACTCGCGAGGTCGGTCATTGTTCTTCTTTACTCCTTTTACGTTTCCTGGGTTTCTTCTCTTTCTTGGGCTTTTCCACTTCTATTTCTTCCTCAGCTTCTTCCTGTTTCTCAGGTTCCCTTTCTTCTTTCTTGATTTCCTCTTCCTTTTCCTTCTTCTCTTCAACTTTTTCCTTGACTTCTTTGACGTTAAGAATCGTCAGTTTTCTTCTTCTTGCTTCGGTAATGATTTTTGTTCTTTTTCTCTTGCCGACTGTATGTGCGATTCTTATGGCTTGGGTTTTCGGATCAATCTCCTTAAGCTCTTCAGCGTTATGGACTAGAACTTCCCTGTAGCCCGACGGATGGAGACCTCTTGCAACTTTAGGTCCCCTGTATCCAGCTCTGACCAGCGGCGGCCATCCTAAGACGCTTTTCCGCACCTTGTTGTCTAAGCCTCGTGGCCTGCGCCAGTTTTCCTTCAGTCGCGTGTACCTCCAGCTTTCAGGTCTGGCGAATTCAGGTTTCTTCCTCTTCGCGCGCTTCCTCAGTTTCAAGGCCTTTGCCGCTTGGAACGTTTCTTTCTCCGTCAACCTTCCATCCCCTCGACTTTTTCGTACACAAATATGCCGTCTAGGAACACGCGCGGGTCTTTCTTCTTCACTTTTGTGGCTTGTTCAATGTTTGCTGCCGTTTGGCTTACGCTTTCAAGGTCAACGCCTTGGACAATAATGTCTTCGCTTTGGATTTTGACTTGAGTGTCGCCTACTATTCTGGCTTTTCTCGGGCTGCGCTCCCCTGTGAAATTCTCGATTGAGACCGTTTTTTCCTTGGTCTTGACCGTGATTGGGAAGTGCGAGAAGACTATTTTGAGCTTGTACGTGTATCCCTTTCTGACTCCTTGAATCATGTTTTGAATGTGAGAATGAATGGTGCCCACGAGAGATGCTTCCTTTTTCCGTGGCCACTCAGCCCAGACGCGAATGTTCTTGTCGTGCAACTCAATCGACACGGGCGCGATCGAGAAGTTACGGGTCAATGTTCCCTTCGGACCCTTAACGGTGACCTTCTTTCCGTCTAGACTTACCTCTACTTCATCTGGGATCTGAATGTCTCTTGAAATCTCCACGGCTCGCATTTGACGGCACCTTTCTAGTAAATGAAAGCTAGCAGCTTTCCTCCCATGCCTTTCTCCCTCGCTTCCTTGTGCGACAACGCTCCTTGCGAGGTTGAAATGACTATAAGACCTACCTCTCTTGACGGGAGAAATCTCTTTTCCCATTCCTCAAATCCGTCTACTTTCACGGAGAATCGAGGTCTGATGGCGCCGCACTTGTTTATTCTGCCCAAGAGCTGAACCTTGAACTTTCCAGAGCGACCGTCGTCTATGAACTCGAATTCTCCGATGTAGCCGTTCAACTGCATTATCCTCAGGACGCGGCCGAGTAGTTTAGAGGCTGGGCTGATTATGCATTCGCGCTTGTTGCGCATCTCGTTGTTTACGATTGTTGTCAAGCCGTTTGCAAGTGTGTCCATCATTTTTTCCTCGTTACTCATATTTCTTGAATCCAAGCTTCGTGGCTACTTCCCTAAAACAATGCCGACATAAATATAAATTGTAACGTCTGATGACAGGTCCGTAAGATCCGCATCTGCTGCATGGTCTTACGCCCTTGCCGTGTTTTCTTTCTTTTCTAGGTTTCTGCTTGCCCATACATGCATGTCTCCGAGTTAAGCGATTTCGACTCCTAAAGTGTCTTTGACAAACGTGATGGCTTCTTCTGGCGTCAAGAGGTGTTTTGAACCGATTTTCGATTTTCTTCTCCTTCTGTCCTTGACGCGGTATCCAGCGCGGTTCATCGCCACGCAGATGTCCATGCCGAAGATGCCGATTTCGGGGTCATACTTGACGCCTGGCAGTTCTATGTGCTCCTTTATGCCGAAGGCGAAGTTGCCGTGCTTGTCAAAGCATCCTCTGGAAAGCTTGTTATCAACTACAGGAAGCACTTTCTTCAGGAATTCAACTGCCTGCTGCTTCCTAAGGGTTACAATACACGCTATTGGTTCGCCCTGTCTGATTCCAAAGTCTCTAATGGTTGACTTGGCCTTTCTCTTGCTTGGAGTCTGATTTGTGAGTTCCTTCAAAACCTTGGTTGCCTTCTCCAACGGTTCACCGGACTTCCCAACGCTGATGTTGACGACAACTTTGCCAATTCTGGGCTTGAGCATGGGGTGCTCTTGCCATGCCTTGCGCATTTCTTCGTCAGACAACTTGGTTGGCCTCCGTCATGGGCATGATCGGCTGTTTCTCGCCCACCGCAAACACGAAGTCCAAAATTGTCTGGTAACGGTTGCCTTTCTCGTCCTCGATGGTCACCAGAGCGTTCCTTCGCTTCTTTCCCTCTGCTTTCTCAATTTCGACTATTTTGCCACTTTTTCCGATGTTCTTTCCGCCGATGATTACTGCGAAGTCCTTTTCTTTCATCTTTATGTGTTCGAGGCATTGCTTGTCTGGCAGACTCACTTTCAGAGTGTCGAGGGTCTTGTAGACGTCTTCTTGCGGTTTTTTCATGTCAGCAATCTTGATCAGCATGTTTGAACCGTCGTGGAGGTTGAGTTGGACTTGTCCGTTGTCGACGACCTTTTTGTCCTCTATTCTGCAGAGCTTGAATTTCGACTCTTCACTGCTTATCGGCTGAAGAACTAGACCCTTGTAAGAGGGCAACACGCAGAAGTGTTTATCAGCGTCCGGTATGGAGATAGCGTCCATCAACCCTACTGGAAAGTCGTCTCTCCGCACGATTTTTCCATCAACATAGACTTTTCCGTTCGAAACTATCGTCTTGGCCTCTCTCCTCGTCTTGGCGAATCTCAGAACATCACGAAGGACCACGGCCAATGGCAGGCAGTTTTCGGTGGAATGTGGTCCTGGAGAGGGCTTTACAACCCATGTGAATTCCTTCCTGTGGATGGGCCAGAATCTTGGCGCAGGTTTCCGCTTCAGTCCAGTGGATGCTCCTTTTCTACCCAACCTATGCTCCTCCTTCAGTTTTCTTTGCGGTCTTGCGCTTGGCTCTTGGTTTCTTGGCCTTTGGTGTCTCCTCAGGTTTAGTCTTTTCTTCCTTCTTTTCTTCAACTGGCTTTTCGGTGACTTTTCTTTTTCTTCTCGGTTTCTTTTCCACAACTGCTTTTTCTTCAACAACCTTTTCCTTGATCTCTACAACTTCCGCAGGCTTTCCTGCCGGTTTCTCTGCGGCTTCTTCCACTTTCTTGTGCAGTTTCTTCTTCCTTTCCAAGACTTTTTTCCGCCATTTGTCGTCAAGATTCAGGTGTGTAATGACGACTTTAGAAGGATGTATGGGGGCGAAGACTGTGGTTCCGTCAACTTTTTCTCGTGTGAGGCCTTCAACGTAGATTCTGAATTTTTTCGTGTCTACACGGGTGATTTTTCCCTCGAATCCCTTGTGGTCGCCGCGCATGATGCGGACGGTGTCGCCGCTTCTGACCGGGAACGTTTTAGCGCCGTGTGTGGCTCTCAGTTCCGCTGAAAGGGAGGCTCCAAACAGTTTGTGGCGTATGTGGGCTGGTGCCTGAAAAAGCATTTTTCTTTGTTTTGCTGGTTTGGTTACTGGTCTTGCGGTTCGCATGTTCATCATCCGTCTACACTATTATGCTGGAGGCGCTTGCTATTCTCGGCCATCTTTCAGCAGCTTCTTTTGCCACTGGTCCGCGTATTTGTGAGCCTTTCATCTCTCCTTCTGGCGTTATTACTACTGCAGCGTTGTCTTCGAATTGAACCCAGACGCCGTCAACCCTTCTGAAGGGTTTTCGCTGCCTCACGATTACTGCTTGGAAAATCTTTTTCCGCATGTCTGGCGTTCCACGTCTGATTGAGACAGTTATCTTGTCGCCAACCGCGGCGCGCGGGTAACGCCGCAACCTTCCCTTGTAACCCACAACCTGAATTAGCTTCAAGTCCCTCGCCCCACTGTTGTCAGCGCATCTCAGCACTGCGGGTGGCTGAAGTCCTCTGGAGATTTTGGGTCCGTGTCCAAGCATGCCCTTTGCAAGTGGCCCCCTCTGTTTTGCTTTGGCAGGCATTTCTACTTCCCCTCCACTTTTTCAACCACGACGAACGACACGGTCTTGCTGACTGGTCGGGTTTCAGCTATTATCACGCGGTCTCCTTCTTTCGCGCCTATGCAAGGTGGGTTGTGGGAAGGAATTCGGCTGTGTCTTCTTTCGTACCTTTTGAACTTCGGAACATAAGAGAGGTAGTCACGATTAACGACCACTGTCTTGTCCATTTTTGCGGTGGCCACAACGCCCTCGAACACGTGACCCCTTACGGGGAGGTCTCCGTGGAAGGGACAATTTCTGTCATTACACGTCTTCTTGGGCTTCTTAAAAGTGAAAGACATTACCATAATCTCCTGATGTGCTTCTTGAGACGGTCTTCAGGTCTTCCCATGAGAAGTCCGCCGTCAATTTCAACAACCGTTCCGTCAGAAAACCGAAAATGAAAAACGGCCAAGTCCTTTATGACTGTTTTTCTTCTTCCTTCATGCGACATCGTGAAAGTCTTCCGCGTTTCGTCTATTATTCTTCCAGACATTCCAGCGTAGCTTGGATCTTTGCTTTTGGCAATTTTGGCTTCAGTCCCGACGAATTCAGCGCGGATTATGTCTGGAGTCACGTTCATTTCTTCATCTTCTCCTTTGTCTTGGCCTTTCCCAGCCCGTGTTTCTGTTCATTTTCTATCGTCAATATCTGGGCGATTGTCTTCCTCAGTTCTCTTATCCTGGCTGGGTTTTCTATGGTCCCGCCTGCGTTGACCATGGTTCTTAATCTGAGGAGTTCAGTTCTGAATTCGCCGAGTCTTTTCATTCTTTCCTCAGAAGACATGTCTCTGATCTCTTTGACTCGCATTAGGGGCAACTACTTTTCAGCCTCCTTCTCTTTTTCTTCGCCTGCTGTTTCCTCAGTTGCCTCTTCTGCCTTCTCTTCTGGCGGCGCTTCAGTTGTCGGCTCTTCTGCTTTCTTTTCTTCCTCAGGAGGCAGTTCCGTTGCAATCTTGATTCTGTCTGGAAACACGGCGTCCGAAGGCATTATTCTGACTTTTACGCCGAACATGCCAGGCTTCATTTGAACGTGGGCTTCGGCCTTGCGCAAGTATCTAAGCGCGGGTTCTCCGCATTTCGGCAAGTACCCTGCCTTGAACTTTTCATATCTCGCCCTTTCAGTTCTCAGCTTCCCGCTTATGATGATCTCCGCGCCAAGGGCTCCAGCTTCCATGACTTGGTTCAATGCCCAGAATCCGGCGCGTCTGAAATGTACGCCTTTCTGCAATGATGCCGCCACACGTGAAGCGACGACGTGAGCGTTAAACTCGGGGATTTCCATCTCAGAAACCGATATTTGTGGGTTGGAAACTTTGAATTTTTCTTCCAAAACTGCGGCAAGTTCTCTTATCGTTTCTCCGCCGCGTCCTATCACCACGCCCGGGCGCATTGCGTAGATGACTATATGTGTTCCGAGCGGGGACTTCGAAATGGTTACTCCGCCGTATCCGGCTCTTTCAAGTCTTTGCTGCAGAAACTCGTCGATTTCTGTCCTTTTTATGGATTCGGTTATGAAGTGTTTGACGACGGACATTATGCCTTTTCCCCTGTTTCCGGCTTTTCTTCCAAGGCAATCTCAATGTGGGTCAAGGTTTCGAAGTTCGGCGACGTTCTTCCTTGAGCTCGAGGCATGAATCGTTTAACTTTCATTCCTCGATTTGCTGCCGCGTGGATGATGCGTAGTCTTTCCGTGTCTAATCCCTTGTTTTCGGCGTTTGCCTCTGCTCCTTCAAGCACTTTTAGAACCTGCTTTGCTGTCTTTATCGGGTATCTGCCTGCAAAAGCCTTTTCCAGACCATGGCGGTGTCCCACTTTCTTATTGTATCTTGTGAACGGGACAGCCTTTTTCTTGGCCATAACGTCTTTGAGGTATTTTTTTGCTTGGGCAAGCATCATTCCTTTGATTGTTTTGCAAACTTCTCGCGCATGTTTAGGGGATACCCTGACCTCTCGTGCACTTGCCTTCACGGTTTTTTCCGGGTCTAATTCCTCTTCCGCTATTGAGTATCCCCATTTTGGCACTTCATAGTCTCTCCAATTGCGCAATTCAACAGCGCTATAGCGATTTATATTGTTTTCCATTAACCTAGATGATTT
>JALHSY010000070.1 GCA_022865455.1 Candidatus Bathyarchaeota archaeon | reverse complement strand
GTCATAGCCAAATATCTGCAAACAAGAAATGGGAAAAGGGAATAGGCTGCGAGCGAAGCTAGGAAATGTCCCAAATGCGGTGGTGAAATGAGTTCGGATAGAAAGCTAGGGCTATACACCGAAGTCACCTTGAAGAAGGGAGACGAGTATGTCGGAGAGAATCAACGTCTTCTACTGCAAGAACTGCGGTTTCATAGAGCTGTACAGAGAAAAGAAGGCTTAGCTTGGTTCTGAATACTGAACTATTGAAGAAAACAGACCTTAGAAGTCCCTTATCGGGAGATGTCGCCATCGCTGGACAGTCACAACCAATACGCCAGCCACTACGACAAGACGCCGCCTTCTTACCTTCACACCATTCAAGAACACCCTTTTGATCAATGATGTAATACGCAGAAGGCCATTGACAGCTACAACTATTGTTTAACTACGTTCTTGTAGAAGTTCTCAATAAGCTTGTGTCCGCATGGACGTACATCGTTTTCAATATCGATTCTCTCTGGATGAAACTGTACACCGTAGAACGGTCTGCTCTTGTGCCTAACTGCCTCAACTTCACATGTTTGTGAGGCTGCCAGCAGAACAAAACCTGCCGTGTCGAGGCTGTTCCTTTTGACGTAGTCGTTATGCGATTCAAAGAAGAAGAACCCGTTCTCGTCTGCTCCAAAACCTGCAAATATTCCATCATTCTTGACTATGTGCACTTCTTCGAACTTGTCAATGATTGGCTGGGAGAGGGAGTCTACTTCACAGCCGAAGGAGGTACAGAGAAGTTGGTGACCATAACATATTCCTAACAACGGTAAGTCGAGGCTTTTTATTAAATCAGTCACGTGCTTGAACTTGTCTCTTTGCGATTTGTCTACTATTCTGGCCTTAGACCCACTCAGTATAACCGTGTCTATGTCCTTGCCGACTTCGTAATTAGCATCAATGTTCCTGAACTGTACACTTCTACATTCACCGAACTTCTTGAACGCCCTCACCAACTCTGCCAACTTGGCCCGCCTGTCTAGAGAACAGTTCACAACCAAAGACTTCAGCATTCGGCCACACCCCACGATCTTTGAGACAACGGCAACCACCGTCGAGACAACAGACTTCATCCTAATATAGACATCGAAGTTTTCAGTCTTGACGCAATAATAGTATCTGAGTTGCCTCACGCATTGCGAATGCCGTCGGTCGAGAGAGAACAAAACACTCCTGTGCCAAAGCATTAGAAAGTACGATTCTGACAAAAAGGAGAGGCTGCTCCGAGAGATGCCCCCAAACGGTCGAGAATATCTCACCCCGACCACAGATGGTTTGTACAAGAGAAGTTCAAAATGCATTATCTAACAACAGACCATTCAGAAAAGAGAAAAAAGGGGGTTGTGCGGGAGACATCGCCTTAAATATTGGTAAATTTATCTTTCCTAGGAATAATTCAGCAATCATGTTAGGATGCGGTTGATGGAAGATGAATAGTCTGCCCAAAGAGTTCAATATCTTGGAGATTGAGAAGAAGTGGCAGAGTAAATGGGAAGAGACAGGCACTTATCGTTT
>JALHSY010000069.1 GCA_022865455.1 Candidatus Bathyarchaeota archaeon | reverse complement strand
TTTGAAACCTCTTAGTTCTCTTCAGTCTCTCCATTTTTACAGGTTTCAATCCTAGACAAGACTCATAATAATATCAGTCATCATTACTTCATTACAATAGGTTTCTTTCATGCTGGCAACCTTGAAATACGACTAATCTGACATTATTTCATGAATCGGACTGGTTTAAGCCGAGGATGAGAATGAATGAGAGCTCAGGATGAAGGAAAGGCTTCAATCTCTGCAATTCTTCAATATGATGCAAAAATCTCTTCGAATTCTCAAGATACAGTTTGTGGTTCATTGGCGCGGGGTGTGGGATTTGAACCCACGCGGCCATTACTGACCACAGACTTAGCAGGCCTGCCCCCTACCAAGCTAGGGCAACCCCGCCCTGATTTTGGAAGACTCCGCCCGGTTTTTTGTCGCTGTTGTTTCTGGCATGCGAAGTTTTCTTGATCATCTTCGTTTCCTCAGGAATATTAGGTTGTCTTTTTGGCAGACGTATTCGAATCCGATTTCCAGCAGTGCTTTGATTTCTTCGGGCTTTTCGGCTACTTTTACGGTGAATTCGTCGTTGGCTCCTGCTTCAAAGAGTGTGTGTTCGATGTTTATGTAGATCTCGGTGGATTTCAGAGATTTATGGCCGAGGAAGTGCTGCACGTAGTATGGGTCTTTCGTCTGGTGATATAGCGTTGTGGCTTTCCAGTGTCGGAAGGTGTGGAAGCTTATTCTTAGGAGTCTTGGGTTTTGGAGTGTTTCCGCGAGGCGTTTGCGAGTGTCGATGAAGGTTCCTTTCATTGATTTGAGAGAGCCTGGGAAGATCTGCTCGCTTTTCTTTGGAAGGGCACTTAGCATTTCCATGAGCGTCATGCTGACTTTCCACATTCTTGGGTTTGAACCCTTTTCTGGCGCGTTGAGCGTTATTATTCTTTTTTCTCGGTCTATGTCTGTCCATTCTAGGCGTTTGGCTTCTCCTGAGCGCATGGCTGTCTCTTTCAAGACTTGAGCGAATGCCGCATTCTTTTTGTGGGATCCTGCGATTAGAGCGTCTAGTTCCTGTTCTGTGGGTATGAAGGGAAACTTGTGTGTTACTTTGCATTTCGGCTTAGTCCAAGTTGTGCCGTTGAATTTCAGGAATAGCGTGTAAGCATTGATAGCGTTTCTTCTCCTGTTTTGACCCCACTTCTGTTCTCTAGCTAGTACGGTCTTGACGCTTTCTGAGTCTGCTAGGTTGGCTCCTCTTTCAACCAGTCCTCTTAGGCAGCTGCCGTAGCCGCGGATTGTTTCTGCGTTGTAGCCGTCTTGCTGCATTTTCCAGGCGAATTGAAGCAGTTTTCCTTTGTTGTCCATCACGTTTTCCGGAACTTTTCCTATGCTTACTTGTTCCGGTTCCAAATTTTTCGCTCCGCCACCTGCGGTTTTGGTAGCGCATATTTGGCAGTTACTATGTCTTTCAGCGTTGCCTTTTATGGGTTTGGTCAAGCGTCTTTCAAGAGTTTCAACCATGCTTCGGAAAGTTTGAAGTTGTTGAGGATCTGAGAAAACGTAGCCGCATTTTCTGCAGAGCCATCTTTGAATGGTTTCTCCGAAAGGTGTGGCCCGTTGGCCGTTGCGCCATAGCTTAGTGGATCCGCATTGTGGGCATGGGGGGCTGGCGCCGGCGGACCCCTGAAAATCCGACTTCCCAGTTTTTGCTGAACTGGCTTCGCCAAATATGCCTGTGTTTTGGAAGCCAGCCAATCCCCAGTTCACTCCTTCAAAGCAAGCTTAGACTCTGAAAGCGGTTTAGGCGTAGAAGAATTCGTCTGGGATGCATCCTTGGATTTTGTAGAAGCCTTCAACCCTGCAGAACGCTTCGATTTTTATGAGTTCTGGATCCTCGGGGTCTCTGAACTTGTTGACGTAGCCGAACCTTCCAACTCGAACCTTGATTTCCACGCCATCATCAGACTTTCTTAGTTGGTAGGAGCCAACTTTTGTGTAATATTCGAGTTGCCGAGTGTATTTTTCGATGCTTTCCCAATCTTCAACAAGATTAACCAAACATTACACCTCTAAACTATGTTGCCACAAGAGTTTAAGACAATTCTGGCACCGCCAAAGCACAGTGTCAGAAAACGAACATATTGACTTGACGTAGGCTGTTTGGGGTAAAGTTTCATCCATCCAACCAACCCCAACTCCTACGCCAACGCCAATGCCAACCCCACTCCACAACTATATCCTCACCTACACACTCACACACGCGCGCCCCTTTTTTTGCTCGATAAACTTTACAAGCTTGTCCCTGATTCAAAGAGCGCTGCAGAGGCGGTAGCCATCAACGGACGCGAATTTCTAATGACGAAGGCACTTCAGGTAGCCCAGACACTGAGGCTTTACAAGTTTCAAAGCATCATCACGACTACGCGTTCGTTCAGTGACTATTTCAGGGGTTTTGAAAAAGTTGAGGCTGTTCGCAGAATTTTCGGCGACAAGACTGAGCAAGTACTTCGCGATTTGAAAGTTGAATTCACTTGGGCAGGCGGATACATGGGGGTTAACAGCACAAACGGGCATCTCATGGTCAGTTCCAAGTACCTGAACAACGGAGACAAGACGGACATCTACCTAGACGTGATCCACGAACTCGTCCATGTGAAGCAGCATATGGAAGGAATAGACCTGTTTGACACTCATCACAGTTACACTGAAAGACCGACTGAGATAGAAGCCTACCGCTACACCGTTGAGGAAGCTAGGAGACTGGGTCTTAGTGACGCACGAATATGCGAATATCTCAAGACCGAGTGGATGAGTGAGAAAGAGTTGAGGCAACTCGCATCAAGCACTAATGTTCACTGCACACAGGTACAGAATATGCAAAAACAGGGCACCCGCAAACTAGATTCTTAGCTCATCTTTAATCACAGAACTTTACTGGCAAAGCGTGGATGACAAGGTTTGGTTGGTTGGGGTAAAGTTTCATGCACACACAAGGGTAAAGTCTTATCCCACACACACCTTTACGGCGATGCACCTTCACCATAAAGCAGGGGATTTGGGGTGTAACTCTTCTACAAGTCTTTAAGAACCATTTGGAGACATATAGTTGTGTGATGGCAGATGAAGAAGCCAATTCCAGTAACATTTGAGAGCAAAGGTGCAAATATCCACGCAATCTTCTATCAAGCCTCTGGAGTTGAACCATTGCCAACAGCAATCCTTTGTCATGGGTTTCCGGGAAACAACACAGACGTGCTTGGACTTGGCGAGAGATTGATGACGGAAGGGTTTAGTGCCCTTTCCTTTAATTATCGTGGCACATGGGGAAGCGAAGGACTGCACACGACGGCGAACTCGGTGGAAGATGTGGTCGCCGCCATACATTATGTGAAATCCACCGTTGCCGTCCGAGAGTTCAATGTTGACCCGTCACGTATTACCATTATAGGATATAGTTTTGGTGGCGGCATGGCTTTATTGGGTTCACTCAATGACCCCGCCGCAAGAAGAGTAGTTTACATTGCCGGAGGCAACCTCAGCGAAGTAGGAAGAATGATGCAACAAAGTGATGAGTTCAGACGAGCGGTTTTGAAGATGGTAGACCAGTGCATATCCGAATCAGGTTTTAGAGGTTCGAAAGCTGAAGAGTTGTTTGCTGAAGTATTTACAGACATGGACAAATACGATTTGGTCAAACATGCCGAAGCACTATCTTACAAGGACGTTCTGATAATCGGTGGGTGGCGTGACCAAGAGAGCACCGTAGAACATCACATATTGCCTCTCTTTAGAGCATTGCAGAGGCATGGTGCCAAGCAAGTGCAAATAGAAATCTTTGACGCAGACCACTCATTTGTGAATGTCAGGAGTCAGTTGGCAGACAGAATAGTATCTTGGTTGAAGAGGGGGTAAAGTTTTATTCCACACCCAAACCTGCCATCGTCTTATCCGGTCTCCACGCTCTATGTCAACGTTGCTATTGCAGCCAAGATCTCGGATGCGAGATCTTCATCCATTCGGTTGAGTACATCTTCAAGGTTGATAGAATCGAGCAGTAGAGCTAGGTAGGC
>JALHSY010000068.1 GCA_022865455.1 Candidatus Bathyarchaeota archaeon | reverse complement strand
CTTTCCATATAAAATGTCCTTTGGACAAAACCTGAATTTTGAGCTTCTTATGTCCACATCAGAACCGTAACTCTGCACTGTTATCTCGCCAGGAGCTATGTGCTCAAGACCAATGAACCTATTTGCGCCTTCTCCAGAGGGTTGAACGATTCCGCTTCTCTGATTGCACATTTCTCCAAGCTCTTCTATTTGCCATGTGTTTGGTGTTTTTCCTATTTGCGTGTCTTTGTATTCCTTGTGTCCTATTCCTTTTGTTAGAAGCTCCTGCATCAAACCCTTCTTTAAACGTTCAGTCTTCCAGATAACCCTGTCAACCAGCCAAATGGCAGAATCAACAACACCCAAAACCTCAGCAATTTTTTCTTGTTCTTCCATTGATGGAAGTGGAATTTTCAAACTTTCAATTCTAAACAGAGCAAGCTTCGGCTGAGTACCCTTTCCAATAAGCCCCATCATCTGGTCTCTTGGAACCTCCGAATTTAATAGGCAAGCGAGAAATTGCTTTCTAACATTCTTTAAATCACATAGCTTTGCGGCGTTTTCCGTCAAATTCGCTCCATCAAGTTCTGGTGGTATCAAGCCAGCGAGACCAACAGTTCCCGCAATAGAGATGTAAACATCATTTGAAGAAATAGTATAATTCTTAATCTTCTCATGAGTTTCTGGAAGCAAATACTTAACTCTAGATACATCTACTGTGCCGTTCTTAAAGTCAACAACTCTAATATATGGGAAACCAGTCCTGAAATCAACTAATTTCTCTCCCTTGCGAACTCGTTTTCCACCTTTTACCTTGGCAATATCTCCGAGTGAGACGACTCTCCAATCTTTTGGAAAGTCGCCGATGGGAGTTTCTGCAAAATCATCTTCTTTGCAGAACATCATTCTGAACCACCTAATGCTTGGGTCAGTTCAGAAACATATCGCTCCAGCTTACCTGCAACTTCCTGTCTCTGTCTCTCCAATTCCTTGAGCTCAGCAAACTCCTTTGCTATGTCTATTTCTTCGCCTTCCTCGTTCTGCATCACATACAGCGTGACATTCAAGTTGTAATCATTCTGCTCTATCTCCTTCAAAGAAACAACCCGAGAAAAACCCTTCTCCTCGCTAAAACTCTTGTAAGCCTCAGCAATCTTCTTTATGTTGTTGTCTCCAAGTCTGTTCAGTTTCCGCACTTCTGGATGCTGCTCAAACTCCTTAGAAGCATTAACAAACAGAACCTTACCCCTCCGTTCAGCAAGCTTATGCTTGTTAAAAACGATAATAGCACCCGGCGCACCCGTATTATAGAACAGCTTCTCAGGCAACAAAACAACACATTCAACCAAATCATCCTTCTCACTCAAAACCGCAGACCGAACCGCCCTCTCTTTCCCACCTCTAAACAAGCAACCATTATCAATCACAATCCCCACCCTACTGCCATCATCCCTAGCAGAAGCAAGCATATGCTGAACCCAAGCCCAATCCGCCGACTGCCGAGACACAAAACCAAACCCAAACCGCTGCTTCCAAAACTCGCCCTTCTTGAGCACTTCCTCGCCGTACCCATCCTGATTCCAAGGCGGATTCGCCACAACCACATCAAACCGCCTTAAGCCTTCACCCTCCTTAAACTTAGGATAAAGAAAAGTATCCCCAAACTCCAAATGCGCATCACGAATATCATGAATATACATGTTCATCTTCGCCAACGCCAAAATATTCTGATTCGCCTCCTGCCCAAACAAAAACAGCTTACTCGCTTCTTCCTTGCCACATTTCTCTTCGACGTGTTTGTATGCAGAAATCAACATGCCAGCCGAACCACAAGCAGGATCATACACGCTTTCCATAGGCTTAGGGTCCAAAACCTCAATCAACAACGTAATCACCTCACGCGGCGTGTAAATCTCACCTTCTTTAGCCTTCGTAGGCGCAAAATACCGCAAAATCCACTCATACGCATCGCCCAAAATATCCGCTGAAACACGCTGCAACTTCCGCTCACTAAACAACTCCACCAACTGCCGCAAAATCTCCGCATTCTCACGGCTACCCGCAAACTGCACAAAATCCACACTATCCACAACATCCTTCAACTCAGGATTCCGCTCAGCAATCACCTTCAAAGCCCGAGAAAACCGCTCAGTAAGCCCACTCACATCCTTCCGCAGATTCTCCCACAAGAACTCCTAAGGCAAATTAAACAAATGATACTCATCCCGCTTAGCTTCAGCCCTCGCCTCTTCCTCACTCAAACCATCAGCTAAAGCCTCCCGATACGCCTCGTCAAACTCCATCTCCCACTTGTCACTAATCCGCTTCAAAAAAAGCAATATGAGAATAAACTTGTAATCCACCCGCGTCCGAATCAAATCCGCAGCCCGCTTCAACAAAGCATCAATATCACCACGCCCCAACGTCTCCTTATATGCCTCATCTTTACCTTTCAACCGATACAGCTTCTGCCGCGCATCTCGCACATCAGACTCAACTAAAAGCAAACCCGCCTTACGCAACTCAGACAAGAAAACAGGAACTTGCTCCCAAGCATCCTTATTCATTTCCATCAAAACCTTGGCAGCATCCTCAAACCTAAATGTAGAACCACCAAACGCCCCCCACAAAATCCCAAAACGACGATCAACCCAACTCGGAATATCCCTAGTCATACAACTCGCCATCAAATAGATAATCACGTAGCGATATAAGTCTTGCGCTTATTAGATAAGCTCAGACTGATTTACTTATCTACTCCCGATGAGCTATCAGATGGGAATTTTAGTCGTGGATGTTCCTTAGCGATGCGCTTCAATTCCTGTTTTCCTTTCCATATCAGCTTCTCGGCAGCTGCGATTCTGTTCCCTTGCTGGTCATCTTCATGGATAGCAACTATGCGGACTGGGCAGCAACCCACGAATATTCCGAATAAGCGAAACGCTCGCCCAGAAACTCGGCAGCCTACCAAAACTCAAGGAAGGAATATTCAACTACAGCAGCATCTACCAACTAGAGAAAAGCTTCAGACAACAGAGAAAGCGTCTAGCACTCAAACTTGGGAACTCAAGGCTCCCTCAGATACACCTTCATACGTTCAGGCACTGGAAGGCAACCATGGAATATTACCGGACCAGAGACATCTTCTACGTCATGCAGTTCCTAGGCCACAAGAAAATCGAAAACACGCTACTGTATGTGCAGCTTACCAACAGCATCTTCCAAGACCGCGACGACAAATACATCTGCAAAGTAGCCAAAACCGCGCAAGAAGCAGTTCAGCTAGTAGAGTTAGGCTTTGAGTATGTGACAGGTGAGTACCATGACGGCGGAAAATTATTCAAGAAGCAAAAGCTGTTATACCTTGGTTCTCAGAGCTAAAAGGACCTGTAGTCCAGGTCTAGGGGCCCGTAGTCTAGGCTGGATCAGGACACTGGCCTGCGGAGCCGGAGATCCTGGGTTCAAATCCCAGCGGGCCCGCCAAGACCATCAATGTTGGCTGTTCCTCAGGTGTAGTTTTGTTGGTGGCGTGGTTTTTTCTTTTGTTTAACAACGTTGTTTCATGTTGGATGTTTGGTCATGTTGGCAAAACTGCTAAATTGATGCGTTGCTATCTGGTTTTTTCTTGAAGAGGTAATGCTGACGTGAGTCTGCGGGTTAGGATCGGTCTGGCGTTTTTGGCGGTTTATCTTATTTGGGGCTCAACGTACTTAGCCATCAGGTTTGTGGAGGAGACGCTTCCGCCTTTCTTCATGGCAGGCACACGGTTTGTCATTGCTGGAATCATCCTTTATGTTTGGGCGCGATTGCGCGGCGCTTCACGGGCAACTAGACCTGAATGGGGCAGAGTGTTTGTGGTTGGAGGGCTGATGTTGCTGGGCGGGCATGGCGCGGTTGTTTGGGCAGAACAGTGGGTGCCTTCAGGACTGACTTCACTTTTGATTGCGACTGTCCCCTTGTGGATGGTTTTTTCGGACTGGATGCGCGGCGGTTCCAAGCCAAACATTAGGGTTGCTGCTGGTTTGGTGTTGGGGTTTGCCGGCGTGGCTTTGCTTGTCGGCGGAATAGAGGGTTTAGGCGAGAGTCACGTTGATCTCATTGGAGCAGCGGTTTTAGTGTTTGGAGCTTTTCTTTGGGCTAACGGTTCGCTTTACTCGCGTTCAGCCAAGCTTCCATCTTCACCGTTGTTGGCAACTGCTATGGAAATGATGGCAGGCGGCATGCTGTTGCTTCTCGCTAGTCTCATCACAGGAGAGTGGATGCGGTTGAGGCTGGATCAGGTGTCTTTGCATTCGATGGTTTCATGGGTTTATCTGATTGTTTTCGGTTCGCTTGTTGGATTCACATCTTACATCTGGCTGTTGAAGGCGACAACCACGGCGAAGGTTTCAACTTATGCCTACGTCAACCCCATTGTGGCAATGGTTCTCGGGTGGGCAATGGCAAACGAAGCCCTTACGCTGAGGAACGTCTTGGCCGCCGTCATTATCTTAACCTCTGTCGCTGTCATTACCACGCATCAGGCGACTAGTGCCTCGAAAAAGGAATTTTCTTAAGACAGCGTGTTGTATGCAATAGACGCTGGAAAGAGAATGACTGGTTCAGAGGTTCTCATCAAAGCGCAGAACCTGACTAAGAAATACGATGATCACATTGTAGTGGACAACATAGACTTTCAAGTCTACAAGGGCGAGTGCTGCGGTTTTCTCGGACCCAACGGTGCTGGAAAAACGACAACCATCAAAATGATCCAGTGCGTATTGCCGCTGGCGTCGGGCAAGTTAAG
>JALHSY010000067.1 GCA_022865455.1 Candidatus Bathyarchaeota archaeon | reverse complement strand
TGCAAGACAAGCTATAGCTGTTGCCACGAAACGACGCCGCCGGTGACAAGCAAAAGAAGAAAGATTATAGAGGCCTATTTGAAAGCAGAAAAAATGCCGATCAAAGACCCGTTTGAAGAAACAGCATATGTTTTCCCAAGGTTAGATGCTGATGGATACTGCATTTTCCATGATAAGAAGACGAGGAAATGCGTGATTCACCCGGTGAAACCTGAAACCTGTGTAGCTGGGCCGATAACCTTCGACATAAACGTGAAGACTGGGAAAATTGAATGGTTCGTGAAAATGGAGAGCATATGTCAATTGGCAGGAGTAGCGTACAGAGACAAGGAGTTGCTCCAGAAGCACCTTGAATCAGCCAAAAAGGACATTCTGAGACTTGTGAGAGAGCTTGACTGTGAAGCATTGAAGGCTATGTTGAGAAAAGATGAGCCTGAAACATTCAAAATAGACGAAGAAAGCATAGGCAAAGGAACCTTAAAAAAACTAACTGGGTAGAAATGGCGGGCCCGCTGGGATTTGAACCCAGGGTCTCCGGCTTTCTTCCACACGGGAGTGCCCGGAGGCTTGCGCACCGCTTCTCCTAATACGGTTCGGCGCCTTAATCCGTACTGGGCAACGGGCCCTTCCTGCAGACTAGAGTTGAGCCTATCTGGAATTAATTGTTATGGTAACACACAGAACTTCACGCACAGATTCAATCTATAAATAGAGGGATCTAAATTGTTCTGAACAGACTTCTCTCGGGCTATGTTTCGGTCAGTTCCTCGTTCATCCACCAAGCCTTCTTCTTACCCGACCTTTCGCCTGGATAATAGTCTATTACGGGTTTTCCAAGCTGTTTCCTCGATGTTTTCTGCAGCCTTCTCAGCCTGTTCAGAACCATCCACCTGTTCGTTTTCAAGTATTCAGCTATCTCCGGCGTGGTTCCGCCCTTGTAGTGGACGAGATAATCTACCATCTTATGGTCCAAATCGTCCAGCGCAAATGTGTGCGGGTTTGCCTTTCCACGCTCGTAGGTGAGCATCTCCAAGTCTGCAAGATACTTCTTTATCTCGGCAAACTCTTTCTCCATATTGCTGAATCTTTCCTCAAGCTCTAGGATTTTGTCTGGCTTAGGCGTTTTCTGCAGCTTCTCCATTATCGCGTCTCGAATGAAGCTGCTCCTGTCCCCCTCTGGAACGCGCAGAATCATTTCCTTATACACTTCCTCTGGGATTTTTGCAGATATAACTTTCAGTTTGTCCATGACAAGCGTCTCCGACATACATCTATGGGCGCTTTCATTATTTGATGGTTTCTTCGCCGTTTTCCTTTCGGAACTCTTTTAAAAGCATCACACAAACACTAGACCGAAGCTTGGTGTAAGGTACGACTTATGCCTAAAAAAACCACAATTTCCCTAATCAAATGCGACGTAGGCTCCCTAGCTGGCCATCACATCGTGCCCAAACCGCTCTTCAACATCGCCGAGAAAAACCTCAAACAGGCAAAAGAAGAAGGCCTCATAAACAACTACTACGTCTTCAACGCGGGCGACGACCTCGAACTGCTCATGGTACATGAAAAAGGAGAATCGAACCCAGAAATCCACAAGCTCGCCTTCAACACCTTCCAAGAAGCCGCCAACAAAGCACTAACCCTCAAACTCTACGGAGCAGGCCAAGACCTTCTCAAAACCGCCTTCGCAGGCAACATCTGCGGAATGGGTCCAGGCGTCGCGGAAATGGAAATACAAGAACGAGGCTCCGACCCAATCGTGGTTTTCGCAGCCGACAAAACCTCCGCTGGCGCATTCAACTTCCCGCTTTTCCGCATCTTCGGCGACCCAATGAACACCGCTGGACTTGTAATCGACCCGAATATGGCTGGCGGCTTCAAATTTGAAGTCATGGACACCATGGACAACACAAAGGTAATCTTGAAATGCCCAGAGGAAATGTACGACCTGATCGCCCTGATCGGAACAGTGCAGCGCTACGTGGTTTCAAGGGTTTGGCGAGCCAGCGACGACCTGATATGCGCCACCGGTAGCGTGACTAGGCTTTCGCTGATAGCTGGAAAATACGTTGGAAAAGACGACCCAGTCATGATTGTCCGCGCACAGCACGGCTTGCCTGCCGTCGGTGAAGTTCTAGTGCCTTTCATGCACAGCTATCTTGTTGAAGGATGGATGCGCGGCAGCCACTGGGGTCCCATAATGCCCGTTGGACTTAAAAACTCCGAATGCACAGCGTTTGACGGCCCTCCGAGAATAGTTGCTCTGGGTCTCCAAATCTCTAACGGCGGAATTGCATGCGACGACAACGGCAAACCAATGATAGCAGACCTGTTCGACGACCCAGCGTTCGCCTTGGCCAGACATGAAGCCGTCGAGTACGCAGTCATGCTCAGGCGCATGGGGGAGTTTGAACCAGCCCGCCTAGGCCCTGAAGCGATGGAATACACTACTTTGCAGCAGGTTATGGAGAGACTCAAAGAACGGTTTAAGCCAGCTTAACGTTGCCCGAGTCGTTCGGATACAGCTGAACGCCTCTTACCTTAGCTAGCTCCTCACATCGGTTTTTCACGATTTCGTAGAGTTTGTCGCGGAGCTCTTCGCCGCACATTTTCTGTTCTCTGGCAAGCAACGTTTTTCTCGCGAGTTCCATGTCGCCTAATCCTGTGAACCACGCTTCGAAGTCTCCGCGGTTAGTGTGAAATCCCACTGAACTTGGGTCAATGCTTTTGATCTTGTCGCAGAAGTCTCCGAGACTTGAGGCGTGAATGTTCAGCGGTTTTCCAATGTCCGCGTAGAACTGGAAGGATTTTTCAGCAGGCAAGTACTTCGAAATCTCAACTGCTTTTTCCTTGTCGACTTCAGGCAGACCCAGTGTCTTCTTGCCCTTCTCTGTTATGACGTAAAAGCCCTTTTCAACCGCTTTCACATACTCCATCTTGGTAAGCCCAATTATGTGCATCATGACCGAAGGAAAACCCACTCCCACATCCTTCGCTATTTCAGTGGCCTTTGCAGGCTTGTCAATCACCCACATAGTTTCAAGAATCAGCCGTTTAACAGGTGATATGCTCATCTTGTTGCACTCTCTTCTATCAATATTATTATGTGCCTAATAGCTTTTCAGACTTTCCCTCACCGCAAACAGACCGGCAAACGTGAGAGGTTAGTAGACCGTGAAAAACGAGGCCAAATGCGGTGGCAGAAAAGTGATTTGAGCCTCGCCTCAATAAACGAAAGGGGCGGTCAGGAACAGACTGAGATGAGGCCTCGATGAACTGTTGGGACCAAATACTGCCGAGAAGGGAATACAGTCCTGAAGAACCAGACGAATTTGTGGCGTCCTCAATCAAGTCGCTGAAGCGAAGACAAGTGTCAAAAGCTCTTGATCTGGGCTGCGGCGCGGGAAGACATCTGGCTTACATGGCAAGACAAGGGGTCCAAGTATGCGGCATAGACCTCTCATTGACTGGTATAGACATGGCGAGAAGAAAGCTAAAAGAGCAAGGGCTAGAGGCTCTTCTCGTGAAATGCGACATGAAAGCGTTGCCATTTATCAACTCCTTGTTTGACGCAGTCATATGCACTCGCACCGTTTACCATCAAGCACTCAAAGAAATACGTGAAACCATCATTGAAATTCACCGCGTGTCAACGACCAAAGCCCTCGTAGCGATAGACTTTCTATCGAAGAGAACCTACAGCTACGGAAGCGGAGTAGAAGTTGAGCATAACACGTTCATCGAACAAGACGGTCCAGAGAAGGGGGTTCTCCACCACTTCACAGATGAGAAGGAGTTGAAGGAACTATTTGAAGCCTTCAGAACAGTCAACATAAAACTGCAGGAACGTGAAGTAAAGGGCAAGCTCCGGAGCCGATGGATAGTCACCGCCATGGTGTAGATGTATCAGCGGTTAGGAAAGTAAATAAGTAATGTTTCAGTAACCAATAGGGAATGTTCGGTTAGGGAGAACAGGAAAAATGAAGCTAGCTGTGCTTGTCTACGAGTATCCGCCAAAGATCGTCGGAGGTCTAGGCACTTACGCCGCCGAAATCACACGCAAGTTTGTCTTGACGGACAATGACGTCACCGTCTTCACGATGAATGATGATGCTCGCAGTCTTCCAACGCGAGAGATTTGGCGGGGCATGGAGATTCACCGTCCATTACACATTGACATTTCCGATTCATTGCCAGACGTTGTCGCAGGCGACATCATAAAATGGGGCCGAGGCATCAACCTGTTCTCCAAAATACTTGTTTACAATTATTTGAGCGCTTCAAAACTCGTTAACGAGCTGATTAGGAAAGAGAATTTCAAATACGACATCGTAGTCGCTCACGACTGGCTCTCAGCCATAGGCGGAATGATCGTCAAGAGAGAGGTCGATTTGCCATTTGCGTTTCACGTCCATTCTACTGAGAAGGGGAGAACCCTCGGGAACGGTTCTGAAGTTGTAAGCAACATCGAATTGCACGGCGCCAAAACAGCCGACTTGATAGTAACGGTTTCATACGCCATGAAAGACGAACTCACGAAACTCGGGTTTCCAAAAGACAAGATACAAGTGGCCTACAATGGTGTTGACCCGCAGAAATACAACCCAGAAACAGTGAGTGCTGAGCAAATCCAGAAAGTCAGGGCCCTTTACGAGATAAAAGACGATGAGTTTATGATTCTTTTCATTGGCAGGCTTGTCGGCGTTAAAGGTGTGGATAAGCTCATTATGGCTATGCCCCACATCTTGGAGAAGATACCGAAGGCAAAACTGGTTATCGTCGGCATAGGCGACCTTCAAGAATACTTAGCCAATCTCGTCAAAACCATGAGGCTGTCCGACTACGTGAAATTCCGCTTCGAATTCATCCCAGAAGAAGAACGGATTCTCCACTACGCCGCGTGCGATGTCGCAGTTTTTCCAAGCCTCTACGAACCCTTCGGGATAGTCGTTTTGGAAGCCATGAGCATGGAGCGGCCAGTTGTCGTTGGCGCCGTTGGCGTAAGCGGAATGAGAGAAATAGTCATTCCGATGGGCGATGAGCAGTGTGGCTATCACATAAACCCGAGCAACCCAACTGACATTGCATGGGGTATAACAAGCACTCTGGAGAACCCTGAAAAGAGGAAATGGCTTGGAAAGAATGGCAGACGCAGGGTCCTGAACGAGTTCACTTGGGACATCATAGCCGAAAAAACGCTTGCACTGTACGAGCAGATACCCAAACACTAGATTCTACTTAAGGGACAAGATCGGGTCGGTGAACCCTTGGACACTACTTCTGTAAGTCTAAGAGAAAAAGTTGCAAAGGAAGCTGCCAACCTCATCTATGCAGGAATTGAGAAGGAATTCAAACAAGCAAAACTGAAAGCTGCGAAAACATTTGGAGCCCATTTTCTTCCCACCAACCTTGAAGTCGCGCTGGAAATTGACAGACTGGCTGAGGAACGTGAAGGATCAGCTAGACAAGAACGCTTGGTCAAGATGCGTCAAGACGCCCTGATATTGATGCATATCCTCAAAGAGCACTCGCCCCTCTTGATCGGAAGCGTGTGGCGCGGAACAATCCATTATGCAAGTGACATAGACATTGCCGTATGTCATAACGAACCTGCAGACGTCATGGATACTTTGAGGCGAAGCGGAGTGAAGCTAGTCCAAGCCGAACGCGTAACGGTGACAAAGAAAGGCAAGAGGAAAGGTTCATTCCACATTTACGTTGAGTTGCTTGACAAGGAAAAGGCTGAGATTAAGGTCGTGCAGAGTTCGGAAGCTTCTAGGAAAGAGAAGTGCGGTATATACGGTGATCAAATCCGCGGCCTCAACATAAAAGAACTGGAAAGGATGCTTAGAGAAAACCCGCTGCAGAGGGTTGTGCCTTCATAAGTCTTCAGCCACATCCTCAGTTTTGCAGACATGGCCCTGAAGACGCTTAAATATCCGGTTTCGGAAAGATGAATTGAAGATACATTGACACATTCGAAGGCGCGAACATGGAATTCAACAAGGAATCGTTGAAGAAAACGTTCCCAACCTTGGCAAAGGAGCTTGAATCCGAAGAGAACAAGGTTGACATACGCTCCGTGCGGACAGACATTGGAACTGGAGAAAACGCCGCATCGGCAAGATTCGCTCATTATACGCCCGACGTCATAGACTTCGTCCGCCGATGTGATAATGAGGAACAGGCAGAAGAGATCATAGCTTACTTGGAAAAGAGAGGCGGAATAAAGAGCCAATGCGCTGAAAGGCTCAGGAAGCAGCTTAAGGAGAAAGGCGTGAGAAGCTTCGGACCCAAGAAAGAAGCGGACTACTATCTCAAACGCGGCGAACAGTAAAGGCATCTATTTCAGCTTGTTTCCGCAATGCTCTCCGCAGCAAAGTTCCCAGCATCAGCTGCGTATTATGACGCTCCATTGTCTTCATGGGTCGTTAGACTCGCGCTAGTCTGCTTGAGTCCTGAATGGAGCTTCTGTTTCTTTCTGAGAATGGGTAAGTATATACGTAAGTGGGGTAGTGTAATTCTAAAAGCAAATAGCCCATAAAATGTAGCAATTCTAAGCAACGTTTATATCCGTTGTCCCCTATTAGTAATGTGTGGAACAATGCAAAGTGCAACCATCCATAAGAAACAGAAAATGGATATGGTAGATGAATGGGCGTCTTCTTCTTACAGAAGGGAAACCCAGCAGAGGGTGGCAGTCAACAGGGTGAGGGAATATTTGGCCTTCACCGGAACCGATCCTGAACAACTCATTAAGGAACAGAGATCTAAACCAGATGACCGACCCGGGCAGAGGAGGATCCTGGCCTTCTACAGGGGGCTTCAGGAAGAAGGCAAATCTGCAATAAGCGCGTTTAACACCGCCAAATTCATTCGAAGCTTCTACAGCTACTACGGAATATCTCTCCCCTTCAGACCAAATGAACTAGAGTCTCCCATGCCTAAAATGAAAGACTACCCCTTAGAACTCCATCACATTCAAGGGATGATCTACGCTGCCAACCTAAGAGGGAAAGCCTTGATGCTTGTTTTGGAAAGTACGGGCCTCAGAGTAGGCGATGTAACTAAGCTTCTCAGGAAAGACGTTGAACCTCTGTTGGACAAGGACCCGCCAATAGATCTAGAACTGTGCACGGAGAAGGAGCGCATTCCTGCCCATACCTTTCTCCACAAAGCGGCAGTTGAAGTTCTTAAGGAATATTTGGCTTCTAGGACTGACAGTTCTCAATGGCTTTTCTCCACGGACAACGGTAGGCATCTTAGCACCCCTGAAGCTGACCGCATGGTTAAGACCGCCTTCAAGAAGGCTGGTTTTGAAAGCGGCAACCTTAGGGTAAGGACCCACTGCTTGAGAAAGTTTACAATAGGCAGACTGCAAGATGCCGGTGTGGAAGAAAACCTTTGGAAAATGATAGTCGGCAAGAAGGTTCCTGAAGCTGCCTACAGTTCTAATAAGATTAGAGAGGCCTATCTAACCGCCCTCTCAAAATTGGATCCAACTAGTCTAAACAACAATCATGCCAAACTTACTGATCTTGAAACAAAGGTTGGCGGTCTAGAGAAAGAGAATAACCGGTTAAGACTGGAATTGAACGAGTTGAAGACTAAGAAGACTCTTGAATTTCTAATGGACCTATTCAACAAGGAGAAGAAAGAAGTCTTAGATGAGGCGTTCAAGAAGAGTGTGCCTGCATCTGCGGTTAATGGCAAGAGGGTGACTATGGAACCGGTGAAGATTGAAGGCGGAGAACTTTTGGCACTTAAAGCCCTCGCCAGAGCATTTTTGAAGCTTCAGTAAGATAAGAAGATACTGTTAAGTGATTTGTGGTGACTTCACGCGCGCTTACAATGAACCGAATCGGTTAAACGGAGTCTAGAAGAATACGAAAAACTAATAAGCCAAGTCCTTGGATACCAATTATTGCCACTACAAGGTGAAGAGCATGGGCATAAAAGAAACCAGTAGAATCAAACTGGAAGTTGACGGAGTGACAATTGACATCACTTTTCATGACAAGAACGATGCTTGGGAGAAAGCAATGAACCGCTTAATGGATGGAGCAAGAAGAGCGGTCATAACAGAAACAGTGGAAATAGTCAAACAATAGAAACAAATTCCACTCTTCTCTTTTTTCTTCCGAAAGACCTATTGAAGTGGTCAGATTTTCCATTTTTGTATTAATTTTGCTCTCAGAACCTTGGTAAGACTTGACTCAGCAGTGTATGGACTGCAAAGGTAGTATGTGTTGTCAAGGTGCTCTATGCTAGCTGACTGCACAAATTTTGCGATTTCTCCACACAAAGCTTCATCATTCGTGATGAAAACCAGACACTCAACAGATTTCTGCATTCTAGCCAAGCTGGCAAGCATAAGGCTTCCTATTGCGTATTTTCTTTTATCCATCAAGTGCATTTTGCTTCTCGGGTTCAGATACTCGACTTCGAAAATAGCTCTATAAACGTGTCTCTTTTTCCATACGACATCAGGTCTATATGAAAGTGCGTGTATCTCTCTTTTTTCATTGGAAAACCTTTTGAATCGTGAGGCTAGCAATATCTCTTGCTCAGATTCGGAAACGTCGTATCCCTTTTCCTCACCTAGTTTCTTTAGAACCTCTTTGACCTTTTGATGCCAACGAGTTTCTTTTGGCATTATTACTTACCGATTCTGATTAGTTCCTTGGGTTCAGCTATAAGTGTTCCGCATTTCTTACACGTCTCGGTTCTGAGCGGTTCATACATGGGAATAAGGACCATGACATGACGCTTATGAATGTTTAAATATCTATTCTCAGGTTAATCTATCGGGCAAACAGTTGAACGAAACCAAAAAGGAAGAGATTAGAGGTCTTTTCATACTAGGTTTGTTAGCTGTATTGACCTCTGTTAGAGTTCAATATTCCACTATGACCGTAACCATTGGACAGAGTTCCTTTGATATTGTTGTTTTTTTTGATTTAACTATTGTTTTTTGGTCATTCTATGCTTTTTTCATGGTGTTCGGTCTATCCGAGGACATGCTTGGAAAAGCCATAGCCGAAGGTTGCCGAGGCATAGCTACAACATTTCTTCAATTCAATTTCCTAGCATTGTCGGTGTTAGGGTTGCTTTTTGCCTATTACGCTTATCCGACTCGGCTACCTTGGGCTTTAGGATTGTTGGGATTATTCGCTCTACTTGCTTCGTCCAGAAAACTAAGAATGCGTGAGAAGAAGCCTATCAAAATTGAATGGAAGAAACTCCTTAAATCAAGCTTGTCTCCTTTACTGATTGCTGTCCTCTTCTTTTCCCTTATGTTCATAATGCTAAGCGTCGATGAACAAGTCATTATTCCCTCTTTTGTAGTAGGCTGTGTTGCTGCCATAATTTGGTTCGGGGTTAGAGAGAAGGTTAAAATCAAGTAACTATTTTATCGCAAGCTCTGAAAGTTCCTCTCCACTCCTCTCTTCCAGAACAGAGACGGTTTTCATTCTAATATACGGTTTACCTCATCAAAAATCGATTCAAACTTGGTCAAGGTCTCATTGGGCACGATGTCTGGCTTTTCGTGAATCCAGTCGAGTATTACTTTTGCAGGACGCCATTTCTCAAAAGCATCGTAACCGTTTCTTTCAAATGCCGCCTTCACTCGTTTTGAAATGCACTGAATGTTCTTTTCCTTTTGATTGAACTCAAGAGGTGTTTGGATCTTTGGATAAGCTTCGTAGACCGCATCTAAGTAGAGTTTCTCAGGGAAGAGATTTTCGATTTCTGCCTCTTCTTTTTTCGTGAATTCGCTCAGAAAGAGACATTTCAACAACAATTTGGTTTGTGCCTCTTTACCTTTTTGCTTGCCTGGTTCATCACCATCAAGAACAATGGCGACTTTTACCTCATGCCCACGTAACATAGAAGCTAAAGGCATCAATCTGCTAACGCCACCACAGGGGACAATGACAGCATCTTCTCTTAGAGTTTTCATACTTTTCCTAGATAGAAGGTCATTGACTCCTTTAAGAAGCCAATAATCAGTTAATCCTTCCACAACTACTTGTCGTTTGGAATAGAATAGGGTTTGAGCCAAAGCATATCCCAGTCCAGCTTGAAGCGGGAACAAGGAATCTCTGTCTTTTGGCCATACATCTTCAGAAACCTTGGCATATCCATCCTCGCCCTCGCAAACAACTCGAACTCTTTCTAGGTGATCTGGATCAACCATAAAGGGTGAATGGGTTGAATAAAGAAGTTGATTCTGCTTTGAAAGTTTCTCCAAGAATTCAACATTTTTTTGCTGAGCAGTTCCATGGAGGTGTAATCCAGGTTCATCAAGCAGCAGAATTGCATTAGCATGAACACCCTTAGCTTCTTCAAGGAAGACCAAGTAGAAAGAGAAAAAGTACTGCATACCATAACTTCGTTGATCTAACTCGATTTCACTTGGATCTAAATCATCTGAAACCCAAACTCGGAAAAAGTGGCCGTCTGTCTTGTATGCGAACTTGTGCTTTCGTTGTTCCCACCATTCTGAGAACTTCTTCGTCATCGCATTAGACGCAGAAGACATTAGAATTGCTCGCTCATCTGCAAATTTCCTCAGCGCCTCTATATTCTGATTAGGGGTAGCCGGATCAAGTTTCTGGATAGTCTCTATATCGAGTCCCACATGTTCAAACAGGCATTTTGTAGTTCTTACTTGTGGTGCAGATGGTGTTTGCCCTAATTGTTGTACAAAGGTAGGAAAGTGGACAGCACTATTGATGACATCATATTCGTAGAAATAGACAAATTTGGGCAGGTTAGACTCAATCCATTTTCTTGCCTTATCAAGCTGACCTGTAACTTCGATATCAATCTTGAATTCGCCAATTTCCTTAATTATTTGCTCAAATACTTGTTTTTGCCATTCCTCAGTTATTTTACCCATTATTGTGTTGCTAATCTCATCAACAAATGCTCTATCAACTATACTGCTAGGATCGGATTCACTGGCTTTTTGAATTTTCTGTGTCAAGAATTGAAGCATAGACTGTTTTATCGGTGAGAATTGATCACCCTTTCCTTCAGGAGCCATTGCTTTCTCAATTGTGGAATGCCACCTCTCTAGCAGTTCCAGATACCTTTTGTAAGAGATATCTGGCAAACTAGGTTTCGGTTCGAATTCTGTCTTCAAATTCCATGAATAGTATCTGGTGCATATCACATTCTTGACTTTGTCGAGTACAGGGCAGATTTCCTTCAATTGCTTGCATTCATCTGCTGATAACTGGAATTCAACACTGCTAACAGGCCAATCCATTGTTTTGAAGTCAACCGTGTATCGTCTGCGAGGAAATTCCTTCAGACCGTCGTATTTCTCTCCATCTGACGGATTCAGTTTTGACAACCCTCTAAAAATAGCAGATTTCCCAGCTTCATTCTTTCCGACAAAACAAGTCAGATCACCACAATTAACCCAATCAGTATCATTAACATTCTTGTAGTTTTGGACTCTAAACCGTATCATATGCATGACATTTCCCCCTATAGATATACGAACCGTAGCAAGATAAGAGTAACTGACAGTCTAATAATTATTGTGTCTATTTGCCTTTACCCGATCCTCAACAATAACCATGCAAGCAGTTGAACCGTCAGAACAAGCTTTAATAAACACGGTGTAGATTATTATTAATAGGAGTCTCTTAGACCAGACAGCCTCTTTGTGCTTGTGGGTGCCCTAATCATCCTCAAGCCTCTTCTGGTCCGGCAATAGGGTGCTGAGAGGAATTGGAAAATAGTTCATTAAGCCAGTTAGACAATAATGCCGAAATAGAACAACCTATTAGGTCTAATGCTCTTCTGTACGCCTGCAAAGTTTTGCAAGAAAGGGATGCCAAGGGGTATGGATTTGAGTGCTATATCCGTAACCTTCTTCTCCACCACGGTTTTCCCGCTGAAAGTAACCCCTTGAAGGATCCTAGAACTTGGAAGAAAAGTATAGGATCTGGACCAGACTTCAAACTTCCAAACCTTAACGTAGAGATCGAGGTTAAAAATGTTTATACCCGAGTATGGAGAGGTTCAATCCTTCCCCACTATATTTCTCGTTTCTCTGGAAAGGGGCATTCCATCGTCTGCATAAGTGATTTGACTAAACTTCCTTCCCCCGCAATTGAGGACCTTAAGAAGGCTAGGATCAAAGTGACTAATCCCATCATGCTCATACAACATCTCTATGGTTTAGTCTGGAAGTTAAGAAGACCCCATCACCATTTTGATCCTAGGGCTAATAGCATTACTTCATCTAATACCAACTCATCTCCCTTTCCAGCCCACTTCTTCTCCAAAAGGGTCTATTCTCAAAATCCTACAGGTCCTCCAGGCAAAAAATCATCCAACCTTTCCCTGCATTCTAAGTGGGGACTAGGCAGACATTCTAAGCATAACAAATGGACATTTGTCCATTTTCTCTGGAGGTGTGACTGTGCTTGAATTGATTGCCTACTTACCCAAAGAGAGGATTCCAACTAGGATGAGAAAGCTAGTCAAGGCATTCTACTATGAGCTTAGTCCCGATTCTAGAACCCTCTATAGTGGATCTGGGGCTGACCCCGGGTGCCTTTACGAAAGGTTTCTCAGAAACTATAGGGAAGAGGAAAGGTGGATCCTCATGGACCGGCCCATCAAAGGGGAAGATAAGGTTGTAGCAGTCCTCACCAACATAAGCAGTGAAGAATGGGAGTTTGCATTAATTGTCTTGGATGAAGAACAGGGAAAAGGTCTAGGGTCATCTTTGGTTGATGGTCTTAACTCTTTTCTAAGCCAGATCGGTAGAGAATTTATAGTGGTTAAGACCAAGAAGGAGAATAAACACATGCGTAACCTTCTCAAAGGATTAGGATTCATTATTAAAGGGAAGGTTGATGAAAACGGGTTGTTTACCTTGAGAAAGGAATTGGATCAATGGCCAAGTCTACCAGTGCCTCCAGCAGCCGTCAAGAATATGGCAGAGTACATCCGCAGACAAAACCAAACCCCGGTGCCGAAAAAGCTAGACAAATTCTAAATGGAGGCACCCTTACACAAGGACTGACTTTTCCCTCCAGTCAAACTTTGAGATCTACATCTTCCAGAGAATTGCCCCAGATCTATTTAGAATTCATAAACCTCTTATCCTTCTGAAACGATCTTCCCGCATGCAGACTACTATCTGGATCCGGGGAATGAAAAGGAAGAAAGAGAAGACCATAACCGTCTACTTGTTGAGAAGGATATTAACTAAAACTGGGGAATACTGGATGACTGAATTAGTTGAAGACCACAAACCGAAACTCATTACTCTCGCCTATGAAGAGCGCTTAGAAGAGAAATTGGCTAAAAAGAAACAGTATGGAGACTTTATAGATGTCTCTATTAGCAGAGGGACAATCACCTGCATCTTTGGAGAACACCGAGACGAAACATACCATCCAAGCATAGCCATACCCAAGAAGTCTTTAATCCCTTACCCGTTGAAAGACGACGACGAGATTGAATGCTGGGTTGATTGAGCATTTAACCAGTCCTCTTCTTAAGATGGGTCAATCTGCAGATGGAATCCTCTATAGGGAATGGTTAAACCTGTTAGATCTGGCTAAAAGGATCTTGAACTTGTTCTTTTCATAATTGCTCATGGAAGATGGGCAAGCCCGGTAATTTTTAAGTTTCTCTTTAGAAACTTCTACTTTATCCCTTAGGGCCCGATCTAATCTTGTATGTCTTGGTCTCTGGATCCCTAATATGAGTTGCACCCTGTTCCTTAGCCCAAACCTCCATCTTATACCAAAAGTGCCTGATAGATTCAGTCTCACCGTAAAAGAATTCTTTAGACTTTCCCGCCACATGGACCGTGGAGGCAGAACCGTCTGGAGCATGATCTACTTCAGCCACTAGGACCTTTCTATCCTTCTTCCTTCTCATTTGATCGTTATCTCCAACACCATTCGTTATCATCATGACTTCCCTAATGAAGGGTCCATAACCCAGTTTATTATCTTTTCTATTGAACTGTCCGTCGAATGTACGGCCATACAGGTAAGATGCATCATGATTTGTAAGAGGATGGTTTCTAAACGAGAAGACTAAGTTAGAACCCACAGACCAATTTCGGATTTTACATCGTGCAGGTCTAAGAGCGACAAAACAGAGACCACACTCCGTTCAACAACGATTAAAACTCTCATACACTTCACTTGGGCGACATTGGCATTCCATCGAGAATCAGGTCAGGAAGTAGGCCGATTCCGAAGGCGGTCTAGGCGAAGTGTATGAGGACCTTAGACCCAACATGCTTCCAACATCGAAGGACCTGTATGCAGGTTCTGTACGGCATACGGACAGATCGGGAATCGTTTGAGGGGCATACAGGTGAATTAGATAGAGCAGAAAAAGGGTCACGGACGGTTAAACGAACTTACACTGCTCTATCTCTCTAGACAATCATACCGGTGGTTCTTCCCCTTAGGTTGAGGCTTAAGTGTTTCTAAACAGGCCTATACTCTCCATCTTTAAATGATCGTGTCGGCGACTCCCTCTTAGGATCTGACCTCAAAGGTACTCAGATGCCTTAGATATCAACCTTTGGTGGAAGTTAAAGTTTAAATAGAGAGGTGACTTAATAGACTCTTAGTGATTGAACAATGAGTGAACAAAACCTTGGAAAACTTTTGAACCGCCTAGACAAACTTCAGAAGGATCGATATGACGTTAAGAAGATGGAGGAATATTATGGACGCGAAACGACCACTGCCACTACTGCCGGGGATGAGAAGAAATTCAAGAAATGTAAGGACAAGGAAGACTTTCTCCTTCAGAGATTAACCACTTTAGACAGGGATATCTTATCAATTCAAGATGAAATTCAATCCATGGAAAACACCCTTAAAGGGGATGAGTATAAGAAGGACCTAACGGGTTTCTACCGAGAAGTCATTGAGCACCTAACCACTCTTAAAGAGGCCCTCGAAGAGAAGAAAATTTCTGATGCCACAGAATACTTAGATCATATCGAAGGCATTTTCCAACAGTCAAATTTTGTGAAGAAGGAAGATGTCAACCCGATATACCAATACCTTCCTTTCCAAAGCATCAGGATCCGATTAGGTCGGATACATGAGGAGATGGGTGAAGAGGTCAAAATCAATGCGACCGTCGGGGTATCAGTCGGAGCTCAAAAACGAAGCAATATAGCGATGTGGATTGGGAACCTAGTCGGCCAGATCAACACCCTAATTGAAATGTTGGAGCAGAGGATTAATGGATCCAAGTAGGCTGGAACGGGAGAATCGGGTCCTCAAAGAGACGATTAGGGCCCTAGGTCAATTTTCAAAAGACTTACTTACAAGGATCGAGGCCCAAGACGTTCAAATGTTGGAACTTAAGGAACTACTGGACCAGATCATCAAGAGGACGGGAGCATGAACCAACTCGTTGAATCCCTGAAGAAGTATGGTCAGACTTACGAAATTCATAGGTGTAAATTTGGGATATTAGACGGGTACAAGCGCCAAGAGGCTCTCGTGGACATAGCCAAGTCAAGGATCATTGACCATCCGGACATTAAGACGGTTGAGGAGTATAATGACTGGATCCAAGCGCATCTACCCCCGAAACTGTCCCCGAAGGAGAAACAGACCTACGCGGTTAAACGGGCCAGAGAATACACGGCAGTTGGTTTGACATCCGGCCAGTATATACCTATTCTAGCAAAACTTCTTCAATGTACCGAACATCAGATTAGAAAGTACTTACCTACGGAACTGAAGAGGGACTATTCCGAGAAAAGTCAGGATCAAATTGGACAAAAGTCCAATTCGCCCTTAATTCCGCAACCGCCAGAGAAGTATAGGTTTGTTGACGGTCCTCTTTGGGCCTACCTTTACAGGAAACTTGGGTCTAAGAAACTTTTGGAAGCCCTAGATGACATTGATAGACATTACGTTGGCCTCAAGTCTAAACCGACGATAACCGCTTCGGTTGAGGAACTTTTTGAGGTCCTATATGCTCGATTAGAAAAGGCCAACTTTCCCAAACTAAGCGAGGACAATGCTAGATGGTTGAGGTTTCTTTCTGAAAAGTATCTGGAGGGGAAGAAGGATGAATCTTAGGCCGTGGAGGGAGAGTAAGAAGCCGATTAAGGACCTCTATGAGATGGTCCAGAATTTGCAGACTGAACTTGACCACCTCCGTAAAGAATTTGACAAAGTGGCCTTGATAACAGAAATTAAAAACGAACTCGTCAACAGAATAATCACGGATCTGAAACCGGTCCTATCTAAAGAGTTGTCTGAGAGTATTGCGGAATCTATCCAAAAGAAACTAAGTAGTTCTAAACAGGGTTTGGTTTGATGAGTGAACAAATTCAAACCCCTTCTATTCTATGCCCCTCCTGCTACTTCAACCGGGGAGAGGTCAAGGCCTTGCATTTGGTAAAGGTCAGGGGCAACGCCGGCAAGGTGACTATAACGGTACTATTTGACTGTAAAAAATCTCCTGCCCCAGTTTCTGGAAAAGAGGAATGCGGGTCATATAGGTTCATTTCCCTTTCCGGACGTAGAACCCGGATAAGCCAATTGGGGATCAGTAAACCGAGGAAGTTCATTAAGGAATGAGAACGTATGTCTGAGAAACCAGAGGTTAAGAAGAGAGAACGGTTCCAGAAGGTCGGAAGTGTCAATTACAAAGAGAATAAAGAACACCTTTTGGGAAGAGCAAGGAAGGGCCTCCTATTAACATTTGAAGCGATGACGACTAAACTCGAGGCCGGTAAACCCCTTAGGGACGAGGAGATCAGGTTTATGAAGAACTTTTCTTCCACCCTGAAAACAATGGAGGCAAGAGAAGAGCTCGAAGAGGAGAAGACGGAAGGACTAGTCCCCGGGAAGTTAAAAGAATTCGTAGAAGGCCTAATCAGGTTCTTAGATGCGACCGGTTATGCTGATCCTAGGAAGGACGGTCTGCCCGTCATGAAAGGGGCCAACTATATGCTGTGCGAATTTTGTGGCGAGTTTCATAAGATATTAGATTCTTGTCCATTTAAGGTCGTCGCCGAGAAGAGGAAGGAGCAACTAACCGTGGAGAAGGAAGAGGCGGAGAAGGATCCTAATAGACCTATTGACCTTACCAAGTCCGACTAACCATGTATACCGAGGCATTAATACTGGCTAAACATTCAACATACCAACGCTAGTGCAAGTTTATATATGACCATATATATCTATTCTACTGTGAGTTAAATGAGGAAGGCAACTGATAAGAAGAAGACCATCTTAATCACAATGAATATTGATGAGGCTTTATGGATCCTATTCGACGACGTTGTTGAAAGGGCGAAGAAATGTGGTTTACTGGGCAAGCACCTAAACAGGTCAAGTCTTGTTCGTGGTTACGTCAGGGGAGAAATCTTAGACCTTGAAACCCTAATAAAACGGTTCAAGGTGGGAAATGACCTTTGCCGTCTAGACATAGAAGACTCATTAGAAAATTCAGGCGTGAAGGGATAATGATGGAAAGAGATTTTGAAGAAAGGCTAATCGAACTGATAAAGATGAAATACCGGAACAACGAATTCGAGGGTGAAATACCATTCCATTGGACCGAGGATGATACGGTAGAATATATGATTAGCAAACTTAGACTAAGAAAGGCCTACTGTTCGGCCGGAAGGCAAGGTTCACTTAAACGGGATGAGGAAGAGACACCCCTATGGGCTCAGAAACTGATGGCCAGTTTAGAGACCGTGGAAAAGACTGTCATACCCGCCATAATAGCGATGAACAAGAAGAATAGAGAACGAGCCGAAAAGGAAGCAAGATTTTACGACTCCCTCCATACCGACGAGGAACGGGGTCTACATTCGAAACGGACGGTCTACCCTGAACCTAAGAAATACCCATTAGAACCGGAGAAGTATCCCTATTCTGAAGAGGGAAAGGAAAAGGCTGATTCTAGACCGGGCAACCAAGAAGATGATTTTGAGAGGATGACAAGGGAGAACCTAGAGAACCCCAAGATAAGACATCAAGACGACGAAGTTAAGGAACCGGAACCTGAGGCTGAGAGTGAAGAAGAACAACCGTTTCACGACTATACCGGAGATAATATGACTACCGGACCCAAAGGAACGAGTAGAAAACCTAGGGGTCCTACTGCGGTCGAATTGGCAAGAACAGTCTTTCAAGGGTTGAGCGAGGCCCAGAGGAAAGATCTAGTCCGAGAATTTATGAAGAGAAAATACCACGGAGGGAATGAGGATGAGTGATAAGGACCTGACGATGGATTCAGGGACAAGACGGAGAAGGGAATTAAGGGCGGCGGAAAAGGATCGAGCAGGACCGGTCAGAAGCGGATCTGAAGAATTAAGACGAAGGATGTTCAACCAAGTAACCGGTGCAGAGAAAAGGGAGAATGAAGCCCTAGAAATAGAAAGGAATGCTGAGGCCTTACCGGAGAGAATAACGAATCTTGCCGACCGGTTATCCAAGACGCCTTTCGGGAAATGGACGACTAAGGACATGATCAATGCGGAAAAGTATTTCACACCCGAGCAGGTGCAACAGATTGCTGAGCTTTCAGAGAGAAGGAACAGGTAATGCCGATAACATTTGCAATCTTTAAGAAATCTTATGCCGATAATCTAAGTGACGAAGACTTCCAGACGGCATTGAAAACTGATTTGGACGCCCTTGACATCACGACCGTCTATTCTATCGAACTTGAACACCTTCAGGGTTTCTGGATATGTGTAACCGTTTATGCCTAAGGATCCTAGACCGAGACCAAACCCCAAGCGAGAAAGTCCAAGACCGGTCATCTCTTAATTGAGAGGCATCTGGTTCAGACCGTGGATTATTACCTCCATGCACGCGCTAGTCGGATGATTACTAGCCAATTCCTCTATTTTCACAATCCTAATTGGCTGTTTTAGTTTGCTCAGATTTTTACTTCATAACCTGCTTCTTTGAGTTCCTTCATTATTTTAAGACGGATTTCTTCAATTGAGTCCTTGAAAGGTATGTAGACTATTCCATGCATGTCGGAAGGTCTTTCAACATTCCCTTTTAGTAAGCAACAGACTCTATCTCGGTTCAGCAAACCCATGAAATAGCCAAATTCCAGTATGACATTTTGACGAGCACGAAAATGACTATCCTCTAACATCGGTGCTCCTAGGACTGGAGCCTTTCCCTCATAAGTTCCGCCTATATCATCAGGAGTTAGAATTATGAAGGCATAACCCACATCCGAATATTTTTCAAGTTTTTCAACTATTGTTCTGCTCCCACTTGGTTGCTCATGCAAGACTATAGGGTTAAGACCGAATTCGTAAAGCATTGCTTTCAGCTTTTGCATTGGTTCATGGTCTCTCCCATGAACAATAAACACATTCTTGCCAAGAACTCCTTGATGTCTCCTACTCTTGCTACCTTGTGCCTTCTGTGGTCGGTCATGAATCCACAGTCTAGTGACATCATTTTTATGCATGTCGAAAACCTCATCAATATCATCAGTGTATTCATATTCATCGGAAGTAGATGCAGTTGCAAAAATGCGTATTTTACTGACGTCACTTGGAGATATCCATCTTCCATCAAACAGAAAATCTCTTCCCGCATGGTATCTTTCGCTTATGACCCTAGCCACTCCTTCATCTTTGTCTTTCTCTTCGAGAGTGTTTCCCTTCGCCACAATCTGTATGTGATAGTAAGTCATCTTGATTCAGTAGCTATTAGTGGTAGTTCAGACAAAAACCTATCGGACTTGAGTGTGTTTTGTGGAGTCCCCTAACTAGATATGAACGCTGTGAAAGTCTATCGGTCTTAGCAAGGTTTTAAAGACTTCGAACTTCTTTAACTTCTTCGAATTCTCTATCAGCCTGCTAGGTTAATGGGCAACGTTAATAGGAAGGAATCACTGTAGAAAGTACCCAATATCTAAAAGTAAATAAATGAGCTTATGAATAATTATTGAGCCTAAAATCTGGGAGCTGAGCGGAGGAAAACTGTGTGAAGACGACGGCGTTCGCGTGCATTCTGCTGACGGTCACTATGATGGTTTTCGCCTCTTTTTTGTCCAACATGAAGGCCGTTCAAGCGCAATCGGGTTATACTATAGAACATGTGAATCATGAGATAACAGTCTTGTATAATGGTTATGTTTTGATAAATGACACGATCACAATAAACGTAACAGGGCAAGCCCCTGCTGATTTCTTCATAGGGTTCCCATACAAGTACGGTCAACACCTTCTTCGAAGCGTTGCCCACAACACATCTGGCTTCTTCCCTTTGACTCTTAACGTGCCCTTAGGAGATCGAGTTGGATTCTATGCTGTGAAGATAGACTTTAATCAGGGCGCTCCGCAGGTTTTCAGTGTTGAATTTGTGCTTTCAAACAGCCTTCTTGTGCAAGATTCTGAAAATGCCACCCGATTTACATTGGGCTTTCCGGCCTACCCCAGTCTGGTGAAGCCGGCAGCTGTTTGCAATGGGTCAATTGTGTTGCCTGAAGATGCCGTCTTTGTTTATGGTGCTCCAGGGGGTCAAACATATGGAAAGGAGAACTTGCCAGAATTCACCGATTCACCTGGGCTAGCAGCCTTCACGTCGAGCGTTGACAAGGTGCGAGTGATGGACATAGAGGAGTTTTCGAGTGAGATAAGAATAACTGAGCTTGGCGAAATAGACTGCACAGACACTTACTACCTGACTAACAAGGCAACCGAAGCACTGAACTTCACAGACATAGTTTTGCCCTCTAACGCTTTCAGTGTGACCTCGCAGAACCAGCTCGGAAGAAAGATGGCAGGACCCACACAGATTGACCAACTGACGAACCGTTACAGGGTTACTTTCGAATCGCCTGTGGAAACTAACAAGTCCTTCGGCTTTTCAGTTGGATATATCTTGCCCGGCAACTACACCGTGCAAAGAGACACAAACAGTTACCTGTTCAACATTTCCATGTTTCAGCATCTGAATTACTACGTCGCGCAGGCTTCCGTCAGCTTTATCATGCCGGAAGGCGCGAGGATGGTGAGTCTTGAAGATACCTTGGTTGGCGATGCGTTCAGCCTGTCAAGAGATGTCTACCAAGAGACGGCGACTATAGCCAAAGGGAGCGTGATCTCTCTTGACAGTTTCAACGCTGAGATCCTGTATAACTATAATCCTTTATGGCTGTCTTTCCGACCTACAATGTGGGTGTGGGCTTTAGCGATTGTCGGGTGCACAGTCGCTGTTGCTTGGAGAAGACCAAAGGCAGCCGTTGCTCGCGTTCCATCGCCCGCGGTGGTCGTGAAAATTGGCGCCGAATACCTCAAGTCATTTGTAGAATCATACGAGGAGAAGATGAAGATAGCCTTGGAACTTGATTCCCTAGAGGTCAGAGTGAGCAAGGGCAGGATTCCCAGGCGCCGATACAAGGTTCTCAGAAAAACGCTTGAAACGCGTCTTGGAACGTTAGACAGAGACCTAGCCGAGTCTAAGGACAGGTTGCGTGCGGCTGGTGGCAAGTACAGTGATTTGATGAGGCAGCTCGAAATCTCCGAAGCCGAAATCAACGAGGCCGAAACCAACGTTAAAAGCATCGAAGCGCGTCACGCTGGCGGAGAACTTTCCTTGGAGGCCTATCGAAAGCTTCAGTCCGATTATCAGCGCAGAAAAGAAGGGGCTGAAACGACTATAAAAGGAATCCTTTTGAGGCTACGTGAAGAAATCCGTTAAGTGAACCTAAACGCTTTTATTCTGGCGTCCAGATTTCAATGAAATTCTAGTTGAAGAGGAAACGGCAAATGGTGAAAATAATAGTAGATAACGAGAAATGCACTGGTTGCGGAACATGCGTAGAGACATGCCCTGTAGGCGTCTTCGAGATTAAGGACAAGAAATCTGTTCCAGTGAAGCCTGAGGAATGCTTGGTGTGCAGAGCCTGCGAGGTTCAATGTTCAGAAAGCGCAATTCAAGTAATCGAGTAGTTCTTGGCCATCCGAATCGAAAATAGTCTTCTTAACGTCACTATTCTATTTTCCAGAAAGTCCTCTGAGTCTTCTTTACCTCTTCTATGATTCTTTCACCCTGGGACCTCACATGGCTCTTTGGCGCAGGAATCCTGTCGTTGATAGTGTAATTAGAACCGCTCATTTCTAGGATTGCCGCTGCAACCAATTTCCCCACAAAGCCAAGACTGTAGCCTCCTTCCAGAACCGCCACAAGCTTTCCTTCACATGTCTCAAGCGCGAGCTTCATTATTCTTTCGAAGGCTTCCCGATAGCACAACGC
>JALHSY010000066.1 GCA_022865455.1 Candidatus Bathyarchaeota archaeon | reverse complement strand
CCGCGCATGTAAGGCCATGAACTCGTCGCCCAACGTGCCTATTCTTCTGTCAGAAATCACGTTCACTATCGGGTAGCGCCTTTCGTCGGGAATCATGCTCAAATTCTCAAAGTAGTAGCTTCGGCTCTTCCGCCCCTTCCTCAAAACACTGCCTTCCTCGTAGTATCTAACCTCATTCAAACTGTCTAAAAAGTCTACCACATCCAAAAGCTGGTCCTCAGTTAAATCACGGTAAGGATACGCTCTCCGCAAGATAGTCAGAGCCTCGTCAAGCTTTACTTCTTCCTTGTCCATCAGCAGCCCAACAACCTGATGAGCCAAAACATCCAAGGCGCCCTCATGAACCAAAACAGGCTCAATCTTACTTTCGCACGCACTGCGCACGGCAGCAATCGACTCAAGCGTGTCGTCAGGAAAAGCCGTAACGATGACCCCTTCCGAAAGCCTATCCAAACTGTGACCGCTCCTGCCAACCCGCTGAACCAGACTTGTGACTTGCCTAGGCGAAAGATACTGAACCACCAAATCCACATTTCCAATGTCAATGCCAAGCTCAAGCGTGCTCGTACACACAAGCGCCTTCAACCTTCCAGCCTTAAACTCATCCTCAATCCCCACCCGCTCTTCCTTGGATAAGCTGCCATGATGAACAGCAATGTCCGACCTGCCAAGCTGAGTAAATTTGAAACCCAGCATCTCCGCGTTCTGCCTGCTATTCACAAAGATAAGGGTGGACTTGTGGCTGTCCACAAGCTCAAGAATCCGCCTAATCCGAGCAGCCGCCTCCGGAGCCGTGTTAAGCCTTCCAGCCAAATCATAGTCCACATCCGCAGGCGCAGGATTCTCCACACGATACCTGTAACCTTTCGGCAAGGAAGCCAGCACAATCTTGATGTTTCGATTTGTACCAGCCACAAACTGTGCAACCTCATCAGGATTCCCAACAGTCGCAGATAGTCCAACCCTCTGAAACTCCTTCCCAGTCACCTCGAAAAGCCGTTCAAGAGCCACTGTAAGCTGAGCACCACGCTTGCTTCCAGCCAACGCGTGAACCTCATCAACAATCACGTAGCGGACACTTCCAAGATGCTGCCTCATGCGCGAACCAGACAAGACAGCCTGCAAAGTCTCAGGCGTCGTCACAAGCATGTTCGGAGGGGAAATCGCTTGCCTCCGCCTAAGCTTCATCTCCGTGTCTCCGTGCCTCACCTCAACTGAAACATCCAACCGTTGAGCCCAGAAACTCAATCGTTTAAGCATGTCGCGGTTCAAAGCCCGCAAAGGCGTAATGTAAATAATGGAAATGCCCTTCTCCTGCCTCTGCTGAACAAAGTTCGAGAAAATGGGCAGCAGCACAGCCTCTGTCTTGCCGCTTCCAGTCGGCGCAATCAAAAGCACGTTCTCGCCAGCCAAAATAGGCGGAATGGCCATTGTCTGCGGTAAGGTAGGTTCAGCGAAACCTAGGTCTTTGAGTCCCTCTCGGATGGGTTTGCCCAGAAGCTTGAAAGCTTCTGAGTGTTGACTGTCCATTGTCAAATGTCTCAGCAAACTAGATGGTTGAAAATGACACTTATTCTTTACTAAACCTTAGGAACGCACCGTCAAAGCAGGGCTGCGACACTTCCCTAGCTCAGGGAAGTATCTCCTTCTTAAGGCGTAGGGCATCTTTCCCTCTGCCATAAAAGCCTTTGATCCTCTCCAAGACTTGAAAGCCGTTCTTCGCTGAGAAGTCCAACATTTTCTGGTTAGTTTCCCAGGTGTGCACGCTCAACGCCTTCATCTTCTTGGCCTTGGCAATCTTTGCAGCCTTCTCAACCAAGAGAGTGCCTATGCCTGTACGTTGAAAGTCAGGGTGCACGTCAAGCCAGTCAACCTCTAAAGAACCGTCATTGTTCGGCGAGAGAATCATGAAGCCCACCCCTCTCGTGCCGACTTCTGCAACCCAAACCTGCTCCCTACGCGTCAGCTTTTCCAGTCTAGCCTTAAGCTCGGCTGCCGCCTTTCGTTCCCAAGTTGAAGTCTTCTCCAACGTCGCAGCGTAATCGACGAAATCCCTGCTTTCATACCTTCGAATCTCCGGCATACAATCCCAGACTACATCTTAACAGTGAAAGACAATTTCAAGCTTTTCTCCACATTCCAAGGAACCGAAACCTTTTCCTCAAACTTGCCATCAGCAAGAATGTTCTTAAACTCCGCCATCAGCGGTTCCTTCCTAGAGCAGAAGACCACCTCGCCGCGGGCATTAGTCCAAACAGTCAATCCCCTCGTTTTCCCCTTGTGGACAAGGTGCAAAAGCACGACTTCTTTCTCAACCTGCAACAATCCAATCGCGTTTGAACCGCTCAAGTCTTCAAAGAAAGCGTTCAAAGCGTTTGACCCAGCTCTGTTCAAGTTTCTCCTCGAAGAAGTGCGGCACAACTTCTGAATCAATGAGCCCAACCTCCTCAGACTCGAGAACATGCCTATTGGCCAGCTTTTCTCTGATTTCCTCGTAATTCTCGACTTTGCCGTTGTGAACCGAAACCACCGTCAAACCTGAAATGCATTCTGCAACGTAGGGCTGGGCTGTCGCCTTAGCCTTTGCTGTTTCCATGAACTCTGGACTGGGCATTCGGACATGACTCATCAAAACGGAGGCGTCATCAATCTTGACAATTTCAGAAAGACGCCTTGCAGGCGAGACATCGACCTTTCCAACTTTTTCCACAACAGTGCTGCCATCGCCCGTGAGGATGGCGACCCCAGCTCCGTATCCGCCAACTGGCTTAGGTTCATTTGGGTATTGATGGGCTTCTAGCTTCTCAAGAACGTTCAGAATCTTGGCCAAGGATATGGGCTTCTTCAACGCAAAGCCGAATATGCCGCACATTCAATCCGTCTCAATGGATAGTGCTTTTCCAAAACATAAATAGTTTGGTTCGACTATTCTTGTACTTGGACGATGAGGTAATCGAGGTACGTTGACAAAGAGGGATGATTGCTTTTTCCGCTCCTGAGTCCAAAACCTGTTGAGGGCGGTGCTTGCCTGAGATTCTGTGCGAAAACCCGATGCGGCGTCAGGCCTCGCAAATTGTGAGAACAAAGAAAAGAGAGGGGAAGTTTGTTAGCGTTCAGAAGATCCCGTGACGTAGGCCCAGACGCTTACCAAGGCAAGTGTTAGACAAGCTCCTGCGAACCCTGACAGAATGTATCTAGCGTTGAGGAACGCTGGCAATATCGACACGAGCGCTGGAATCACGTAAGTTGAAGTTACGTCAGCAATGACTCCTGCGAAGAACCCTAAGATAGCCACGAACACGAAAATCTTTAACCTTTCACTCATTCAATTTCACCCTTTGCTTAGCATTCCGTCTTAAGCCTCTTTTTAGTCTAACTAACACCTTTTTGTCTATAACTCCAAAATCAGCAACGCAGTCTTTTAATTAATGAATTAAAGCCCAAAACCGCTTTCGCCAGCCCATATAGCTCTACATATATACGCGCATATTTCAGGCATGTTAACAATGCATAAGATTGTTCTGCGCAGCCTTTATGTTTTAGAGGTATTAATTTGTCAGAAAGATTTAGCAAGAAATGGGAAACGAGAAGAGAAGAGCAACCATTCACAAACCGCATAAAGGAGGCAGTCAGGCCGCCAGGTCCACTGAAGCCAAGGCTAGACTTCGCCGTCAGACGCATCGAACTGCAAGTTCAAAAGCTGGATCAGGCAACAGACAGATTCGGCCAAAGAGACAAGACAATATTCGCGAGGATAGTTGACGCCTACACCAAGCATGACAGTGCCCGCGCAAATGTCTTTGCAAGCGAACTGGCCGAAATTCGCAAGATGGAAAGACTCATCATAAACGCTAGGCTCGCACTTGAGCAGATCGTGTTAAGATTACGCACAGTATCCGAACTCGGAGACGTAGTATCAACCTTAGGACCCGCAGTAGGGGTGCTCAGATCAGTCAGAGCTGGACTCGTAAGCGTATTCCCAGAAGCAGAGAGCGAACTTGGCGAAATCGGCAACATGCTGAGCGGCATAATGATCGAGGCTGGACAGGGCTCAGGAATGACCCTGAACTTTGACACAGTAAACGAAGACGCAGCCAAAATTCTCACGGAAGCATCAACCGTTGCAGAGCAAAGAATCAAAGAGAAGTTCCCAGAGCTGCCATCAGGAATCCCAGGAATACCAGCAACTTCACTAGGCGAGAGGTCACCGACCGAAACCTCATAGACTTAGGAGATGAAGAACATGTCACAAAACCCCAACCTTTTTCTTTCTGTCGGAAAACCCATTAAGGACGAATACGGTCGAACAATAGGCAAGATAGCATCTTTTGCATTAACGCCAAGCGGCAAGTTTGACGCCGTCTTCATTGAGCAAGGTGACGGAAAATTCTTGAAACACTCAGTGGAGTACCTGAAAATGGACGGTGCCGACGTGACACTCACCAGCGGGATCAAATCAGGAGCCAGCGCCTACTGCGACCAAATCCCCCTGATATGGCGCAAAGACCAAGCACTCAAAGTCCTTACAGACAAGAAGAAAATCTCAAGGGAACTATACGAGGAGCTGCACAACAACTTTGACGGCGCCTTGAGCCAACTGAAAACCGAAGCTCAAAACCTGATAGAAGAAATAGAGAAACAGCTCGTCAGATTCGGTGAGGAAAGAAGACAACTCAACTACGCACTGGTGCACCTTGAAATCGAACACGAGATCGGCAAGATTGACAACCAATCCTACGACACAGCCTTCACCATAATCCAGGAGAGCCTCAAGCAAGCCAACGACGAGAAGAGCGATCTGGAACTTATGAAGAGCAGACTCTCCAACATTCTGCTGGGCGAGGCGCCAAAAATGACTGAACAAGACAAGAGCAAGGAAAGACCAAAAACGACAGTGCCTGCTGCTAGCGCTTATGAACTTCCCGAACCCCCAGTGGTCGTGTACGTGAAGGAAATCGGAAGAACCGGCATATAGCTCACAGGCAAAAAATGGCGGGCGGAGGGAAAAAATATCAAAGCACTTTTCCATTCACGCCCTCCACCACTTCGTGAAACCATAATAAAATCCATGCACACTCTGAAAGTCCAGCAAAACAAGCTTGAACAGGCAGCTTTCAGGCTAAAAGAAAGAGACAAAATCCTTTTTCAAACATGCATAGGCGCCATAAAAAACAAAAACAAAGAAAGAGCCGCAATCTGCGCAGGCGAGATTGTCGAAGTTCGAAAACTGATAAAGTTTCTCTACAACGTAGAACTGGCCATTGAGCGCGTGATTCTCAGACTTGAAACAATAAAAGAGCTCAGTGAAATAGTCGTAGACCTCAAACCTGCTCTACGTCTTCTGCAGAATGTCTCACAGGAACTGTTCGAAGTTCTGCCAGACGTTTCATCCGAGCTTTCCATGGTCAACGAGACAATAAGCGAAACCCTATATTCTACCAGAGTAACCGCAGACGAATCAATAATTCCAGTGAATAAGAAAACTCCTGGAGGGGAAGAAATACTGCAAGAAGTTTCAAGCTTCCTCGAACAGAAGCTTTCCGCAGACCTTCCCGAACCGCCCGCCAACGCCAAAACCCCAGAAGCAGAGCAGACCACTCTGAAGGAGATGGTTGCACTGGCAACTAATTACTCACAGACTGTCAATCGTGAGACCGTTGAGGAATCCGGCGGTTCTTCCCAAACCCTCTTTTCTTATAAAAAAGCCGAGATTCAAGAAATCTCGTTGAAAATTGAAAAGCCATCCTTGGAAGATGTGCTTTTCGAGTACGTTAAGAAAGGTAATAGAGAAATCGACTTGACACGGTGCTCAGCCGATTTGGATACCTCCCATGAAGAGATTGAAGAGGCCCTTGAAAGTTTAGGGGCCAAAGGCAAGATAAAAGTTGAATTAAAGACTGAGTGATAAGAGGAGAAGACCTATGAGCGCTTCCCAAGAGCTTGAAAAAGACGCGACCAATTTCGCCTTGGAAGCTGTGCGTATAGATAAGCAGGGGGCAAAGGGCATGGCGGTAACCATGTACCAGAAGGCCATCGAAAGCCTCCTGAAACTCGTTCAGTTGTATCCCGAATACAGCCTGAACAAAGTCTACATTCAGAGAGCAATTGCCTATCAGGAAAGAATAAAGGCGATACAGGGGGCGACCGCACCAATCGGCCCGCATGCAGAAGTGAGAGAAGGCGAAGACACAAAAACGACTGAAGGCGGGAAATCCAGCTACGAGGAACTGATAGTTCAGGAGAAACCAAGCGTCAAATGGGAAGAAGTAGTCGGACTTGACACTGCGAAAAGAGCAGTGAAAGAAGCCATAGTCTATCCCGTTCAAAGACCAGACTTGTTCCCGTTAGGCTGGCCGAGAGGGATTCTCCTGTTCGGACCTCCAGGCTGCGGAAAAACGCTTTTAGCTGCAGCCGTTGCGACTGAAATAGATGCAACTTTCCTCTCGATTGATGCGGCTTCCATAATGTCTAAGTGGCTAGGTGAAGCTGAACAAAACGTGGCCAAACTCTTCGGCTCAACTAGAAAATCAGCTCAAGAAGGAAAACTAGCCATCGTGTTCATCGACGAGCTTGACTCTCTCATGGGCAAACATGCAAGCGAGGTCGGCGGAGAGGTTCGTGTCAGAAATCAGTTCTTGAAGGAAATGGACGGCATCGTGGACAAGGGCAAAAACCTTCACATCTACGTCATCGGAGCCACAAACAAACCTTGGGACTTGGACTGGGCGTTCATAAGAAGATTCCAGAAAAGAATCCTGGTACCGCTTCCCGATCACCACACTCGATTAATGATGCTGAAGCTCTACACAAGCCACCTACAACTCACCACAGACGTTGATCTACACGAGCTGGCAAGGCTGTCTGAAGGATTCTCAGGAAGCGACATCCGAGACGTCTGCCAATCAGCGCAGCTAAAACTCATAGGCGAATTCTTCGAAAGCGGTCAAGCAACCGACAAGAAAGCCACGCCGAGATCACTCACGATGGATGACTTCAGACAGATACTAGAAGAGAGAAAGCCAAGCGTTTCGCTCGACATGCTGTCGCTATATAACAGGTGGTTTGAAGCCTTCAAGGCTCTCTAAAAGGAGGAAATGAACCAGAACTGAAGTTTGGTGGAAAGGTTTGGAGAGTTTGATAATGGTTTTAAGGAGTTCTCCTTTCTCCCATCTCCCCCTCAGACAAAGTCTCCAAACCCCACAAACACACTAAAAACGGAAGCTCTCAAGGAGGGCCCTCGCAGAAACATCTGTGATGGTCACTTGCGAGGAATTTCCTATTGTGCCGTTCTGAACGGTCCAGAGTGTGATTGTGCGTGCCTGACCGTGAACCTGAACAAAATCTGCGTTGGCTGCAGTTCTGGATTCCACGCTTTTTTCAATCATGCCGAACAACGGCCATCATCCGCAGAAAGCAGTTGAAGGTTTAGAAGTTAAACATTATTATGCGGCCTTTGTTCGTCGTTCTCTCTTATCTCTCTTGAGGCTGTTCTCCACGATGTCCGCTATTCTCTTCGGATGCCTCAACACGTCAACATAGGGAGCTTTCACGTTTAACGTTTCAGTTGAGCAAAGCCCTGTAAAAGCCAGTATCGGCTTGAAATCTTTCACAGCCTGCAGAGCTTCCTCGGCAGATTTCACGGCCACGATTTTGCTTATGCTTTTTTTCTTGCTGACAAGCTTCTTGAACCCTTCGAGGAGAATTATGTCGTGGCCCTTGCATCTTCTCAGAATCTCTTTGAGCGAAAGGCTCCTGCTGACCTTTTCTATAGTGGCTATTTCTTCTGGTGCTATGCCAATGATGGTTCTGGCCCCTGCTTGGGCGTATCTCCACGTGTCTTTTCCCTTGGTGTCCATGGTGAAGTTCTGTTCGGAAATGTGCTTCACTGTGGCAATTCTGTAGCCTCTGCTTGAGAGCTCCTTCACCAAGGCCTCAACTGTGGTTGTTTTCCCTGAACGTTTGCTTCCGACAACTGCAATGACCGATGTTCTCAATTACGACACCCTTGATTACCTCATTTCTTCCGTGAAGGTTTTCTCAAGCATTTTCTTGTCTATGTGCAGTTTGCCTGAAAGGTCTTTCACCCATCTTACGTAAGCCCTGAAAAGATTTTGCAGTATCTCCGCCTTTTCTTCTGTGGACAAGTCCTTTTCTTCAACGAGCAGCAGGGCAAACCATTTGCCTGTGTCTGAAAGTTGATAAGTCTTGACCCAGACGATCCGGCCATTGTGCTCCTTCTTCTCCATTTTCTCTGTCAAGATTCCAAGCTTACTTAACGACTTCGAGTTTTCGATTATGGTCTTGTTTGAGTACCCAAGTTTACCGACGAGGTCTTTTTGGTATATCTTGTTTGAGATGCCTTGACTGAGTGAGAATTTGAGGATGTCGACGGCCGCTTTTGAACCGAAGATCGCGTTCAGTACCTTTGTTTTCTGTTCCGATGGGAGGAACACTACATACGGATGTAGATTCTCGTTCAACCTCGTGCACTTCAGACTGCTCTGTCTCAGGCACATTTTAAACGTTGCGGGTGTGAACAATACGTTTTTTAGCATTCAAACCAAACTCTGTAAAGGTGCTCACGAACGGTTCCTAACGATTGGGTTCCGATGGATGGCGATACTTTCGCAACTAGAGAGGGCTTCATATTCAACGTTTTCGGATATGAACATCCTCCTGACAGAGTTCTTGCATTTTTGAAGTATATTCCCGCAAGGCTCAAGGGCCTTTTTCGCATCGAGTTCCTAGAAAGGACGTGGAGATATGGAAGGTTACCGCTTCTTAGAGCGGAGAAGTTGTACACGGCAAGGAACTATCATGCCTTTATTGAAGCTTTCAGAAAGGAATTTCCCCCGTACGTGTACTGTTGTCCTTTCAGGCAGAAGGAAGTAATCAGTGCGCCGTTAAGCACCGTGAAAAGGGTTTATGTTCCCAGAGAATGCTTGCAGCTTCTGACCACACTTAAACGAAAGGATGCCCTGCAGAAGAACACATTGGAGTTTATCAGCTTGCTAGCAAGCGAAACAGGAATATCCCTACGTGATTTTGGTGTTCACGGCTCTGTCGCTTTAAACATGCACACAGAGAAATCCGACATTGACATAGTCGTGTGCGGAGCGAACAACTTCCGAAGACTAGAGGCTGCTGTGGACAGGCTTGTCAAGAAAGGAGAGTTGAGCTATCTGTTTAACAACCGTCTTGACGCTGCAAGGCGCTTCAAAGGACGATACAGGGACAAGGTGTTCATGTACAACGCCATCCGAAAACCAGAGGAAGTCAACTCAAGATATGGCGATTTCACATACACGCCGATCGTGCCAGTCAAGTTTCATTGCATGGTGGAAGACGACGGCGAAGCTATGTTTCGACCCGCAACCTACAGAATACAAGATTGTGAGCAGGCGAACTTCTCTTCAAGACTTCCAGATGACAAGATTCCAAAATTCGTTGTTTCCATGATTGGATGTTACCGTAATGTGGCAAGGAAAGGCGACAAAATCCGAGTATCGGGAATGCTTGAATGCGTCCGAAAGGTCGAAACTGGCGAAACCTTCTATCAAGTGGTTGTTGGAACGGGAACCAGCGAGGAAGAACACATTTGGCCGCTCTAAGGCTCAGAGATCGCGACGCGATCGTTACGAAGGAAGGCTTGATTTTCCGCGTTTTTGGCTACACGCACCCGAAGGACGCCTACATCTGCGACATTGAGTACGCGCCTGCCGCAATATTCAAGTCTGAGAATCCGAAAGCATTCAGAAGTGACGGGCATAACGTTTTCTACAAGTTCTACGAAGACGAAGGCTGGAGATTCATCCGAGGCAGCTTTCCACAGTACATGATTCTTCATGGGATGCTTGGCAGGAAAGTTGTAGGAGTAAAAAGAAGCGAAATTGCTCAGGTTCGACGGCCACAGGAGGGACTCATAAGACTGGCTGCAATGAAACCAGAAGACCAGCTTGTCTCAGCAACGCAGAAGGTTCTGGGACTCGTAACGCGTCAGTCAGGCTTGTCCGCTGAAGATTTCGGAGTGTTCGGGTCTCTGCTTCATGGTTTTTATCATCCTCTGTTTTCTGACATTGACCTCACCCTCTGCGGTTCGAGCCAAGTCTCGAAGCTGCTTGAAACCCTGAAAGACCTTTACGCACTGGGTTCGTCTTTTAGCAACGAATTTGAAACCGACCAGTCAATAAGGGGCAAGAATTGGCAGTTCTGTAACTTCAGCCCGCAAGAATACGTTTGGCATCAACGGAGAAAGCTGATATACGCGCTGTTCAAGGACCAAGAAAGCGAAAGAACAATCAAGACGGAGTTTGAACCGGTGAAAGGCTGGAACGAAATCAGCAACGAGTATGATTCCACCGCCAGAGTTCTCCAGCGTGGCTGGGTCAAAATGCTGGCTCGGATAACCAAAGACTACGATGCGCCGTTCATTCCATCAACCTACAGCATTGAACCCCTCGAAGTTTCGGAAGGCGCAAAAGGGGCCCTTGAAACAAAGCGAATCGTCTCCTACATGGAGGAGTTCCGAGTGCAGGCCCAAAAGGGTGAGACAGTGTACGTCGAGGGCAATCTGGAGGAGGTCACAACGTCAAGAGGCAACTTCTACCAAGTGGCGCTGACCTATTGCCCAAGATACTACGAGCAGGTTCTGAAAGCTGCAACTGGCAGGTCAAGCCAACACCATATAGTCTGAAGGCTTGTTTCCCAGCAAGATTCTAAAGTGCTCGTGGTTCTTCTTGCTGTCTCTGACACGTTCGACTTTTCCCTGTGCAACAACTGTCTCGCCTGCTCTGGCTTGTTCACAGAACCTGCCGCGGAAAGACACAATTTCTGATACTGCAGGTCTTGGGCCTTCGACAACCGTCACTTTTTCAACTTTGTACTTGCAGGGCGTGAATATTGCCTCAGAATCGTCGGCAACTGTCGCCCTAATCCTTGCATAACCCAGATTCCCATAGCGAACGTCGCCGTACTTTTCGCTAGTCTCGTTCCAGCTCTTCACAAAACGCATGAAATAGTCTGTTCCGTTGAACTTGCCTTGCATAACCTTTCTCGATTCAGTTCGAACGAAATCCTCAAAATTCATGGCGGTGTCTTTCGAACGAAATTCGAACAAGATCTTCAAATCATCTTGAGTGTGCGGCCTAAGTGGCCCACGCTTGTGCTTCAGCAAGTTCTCCAATGCAGCATGCGCTTTCAAGCAGTTTTGAGAACCATAGATGATGGGGTCAATGTCAGAACTTGCCGCGCTGAGTCTCGCCAGAATCGAACCTGAAATCCCAAGTGCGTTCCACGGAAGATTGGCTTTCTCTCTCAGCAGCTCGGCCAACTGCAAGGCTCGGTTTTCAAGTGTGCTCAGGCTTTTAGAACTACGGAGTCGCTGGAGTTTTTCGACTGGCTTGTAATGCTTTATCACATCTTCAACTGGGACTTCGCACAGAGTTGTGTCAAAGATAGGATCGTGAACCACGTAGTGTGGAAGGTCTCGTTGCAGAAACTTGAAGCGTTCGGTAAGGGAGTAAACCTTCCAATACGAAGCTTTCTTGCGTTTGCGGTTTCCAGAAGAATCTGGAATGAAACGTGGATACGCTATTATGCGGTTTGGGGGATGAACCAATCCTTTGACGTCAAAAATCACTCTTTTCATGTTCTCGATGAGGTCGCCCTCGAGGGCTCTTATTGCCATAGATTCACCTGTAGGAACTGCGCGGGAATATTACAGTTTGCGTGTGACAAGATTCGCCCTGCGGAGAGCAAGGATTAGGCCGATGCCTATTATGGCTGCAACTATGGTGAACAGTATTCGTTCAAGGGCAGAAATAGGTATCATGTACATAAATAGTGCCGAAATGTTTGGCAAGCCTAGGGTCCTCAAATTATCTTCTACCCAAGAAAATGGAATGAAAATGTTGACCGAGCCTAAGAAAACTAGGTTTCCAAGCATATGGTCCGCTATTATGCCACAGTAGCTGGCCACAGAAACTGCCAGGACAAATGGGCTCCTACCGATACCAAACAAACTGTAGACGACTACTATTCCACCTATCAGGAACAGCGGCAGAGACAGATATGAACCAATCCACACGTCTTGCGTGTATGGTCTAGTGAACATGTAAGCCAGCACCAAGACAACTATTCCACCGAGAAGATGGGCTGGTTTCACCTGCCATTTTTCTCCTTCGATCTTTCCCACTTTGAAAGCTTTTGCAGTCCAGCCTCTGGCAGCGAGTATGAAAGCAAGACCTGCAAAGTGAAGTATCGGATAGAAGGGAGCCTGCTGACCGACCGCCGTAAGATACCACCCTAGGATTAACAGACCCAGAACAACCGCGGCGACCATCCATCCTTTGATTCTGCCTTCATTGTTTCCGATGCCTTTCTGTGTGAGAAACCCAGCGATTAGGGCAGAAACTGCCGGACTGAATGACGTAAGTATGTCAAAAGGACTTCCAGCTGTGACCAGTCCACCAAAAAGCGCAGCTGCAAAACCAAGGTAGGGGCCGATAACCATCCCGTAGACCGGTGCAAGCACAGCATCAAACTTGATGCTTGCGCCAGTTGCTCCCACTATGGGAATTCCCGGCAAGACTTTTATCACAACAGCTGAAAAGGCAGCAAAAACTGCCATAAAGGCAACATCAAGTGAAGAGAGTTTCAAGCATTCTTCCTCCTGTAATTTTGTTCACTGCCGTGTAGCGTTTTACACAACGCATTAATAAATCTTGCCACATCGATGACGTGTGAAGGGAGCCGCGTAAAGATGCATGTCGACGAGAGAGCAAGACACATCTCAAAGTGTCTTGAGATGGCTATTCTCTTGGAGGCTAGTGCCAACAAGCCTGGGAACGTGAACAGAACAAATGGGTTCGAAAGTACCCGCTACGAGCATTTCCTTGCTTCTGCAGTCGCCATGACTTCCTCTTTTGAGCTTGCAGGCCGACGAGGAATTGCGGTTTCGCGACGAAAAATCAATGTCGGCGCGGTCGGAGTGGGACGAATCATAAAGGACTCTGTGGTAAATGCTAACGCTTGGCAACGCGGCGGCAACACTTCACTTGGGACAGTTATTTTGCTCTCGCCCATAGCAGTCGCAGCAGGAATGGCCTCAACTGAGGAGGGAAGTTTTGACATCCCGCTGGTGAGGGAGAAAGTGAAAGCGGTTGTCGAGTCAACCACGCCAGAGGACGCTGTCAACCTTTACGAGGCCATAAGGATTGCCAAGCCAGGCGGTTTGGGCACTAGTTCACAGCTTGACGTTAACGACCCGAATTCCACAGACAGAATTCTCAAAGAAAGAATTTCACTATACCAAATCTTCAAAATAGCTTCAGAATACGATTCGATCAGCTCAGAATGGGTCAACAATTACCACATAACGTTTGACACTGCTTACCCATCATTAGTACAACAACTCAAGAAAAGCGACAAGTTGGACGTAGCTATCGTTCACACTTTCTTGAAGGTTTTGGCTGAAAATCCAGACACTCTAATAGCAAGGAAGACCTGCACCGAAAAGGCAAGAGGAATCTCTTCGGAAGCGGAGGAAATTCTGAAGCTCGGAGGTCTTGAAACTGTGAAGGGCAGAGAAAGCCTAAGCAAGTTCGACTTAAGCCTCAGAAGCTCAAGTAACCTTCTAAATCCTGGCACCACCGCGGACATCATCGCCGCAGGTTTAGCCTTGTGTGTTCTTGCCGGTTATAGACCGTGACTACTCTTTTTCAACCCATCTTTTGTAGAGAAGGATTCCAACCGCGTACAGGATTAACGCCGTGGTGGTAAGAGTTCCGATTGGCAACAGCAGGTCGCTCAATGTGGCGTTTCGAATCATTATGTCCCGAAGTGCCTGAGCCGCGTAAGTCATCGGTATGAATTTCCCGATTTGCTGGAGATAGTCCGGAAGGTATTCGATTGGGAAGTACATTCCCGTGAAGAACTGAAGCACTATGGCGATCGTCGTGGCTGCGTTTGACGCTTCTTGTGGGGCTCTTCCTATGCACGATATTATCAGACCTAAGGCTATTCCGTTCATGGACCCTAGGAAGAATATCGGAATCAGCAGAGAAACGTTCCAGTTCAGTTTCGGGCCGAGCAGAACTACGGCCAACGCGGACATGATGATGATGGATATGGCTGTTTGGAAAAGGGCGGCAAGAGCTTTTCCAAAGAGCACTTTCATCGGGCCAGCTGGTGACGCTCTGATCTTTTTGAGTGTTCCTTTTTCCCTTTCGTAAACGATTGCTCCTGTGGAAACGACCATGCTTGAGAATAACAGCGGATAGGTCAGCATACCGGGCACGATGCTTTCTTTGTAGCCTATCTTCTGGCCCAATACTGATGCTTCTTCGCTTACCGTTACGGGTTCTGTGTAGTTTGTGCCATGAGTCTGATTATAGAACGACTTGTAGAATTCTGAGAAGAAGGCCTTGACTCCGTCTCTGACTAGTCGCGCAATATCAGGATTAGTATCGTCCACTGCTAGCAGTACTTGTGCATTCGCTGAAGTGAGGTTCTGCGTGAAGCCTTCTGGGATTGTTACCACGGCGCGCACGTTGGACGCATTCAGCTCTTTCATGGCTTCGGCCTTGTCGGCGAAATTTATGACAGTGAAGATTCCCGTGCTGTTGAGCCCTGATATTATGTTTGTACTTATCCCGTATTGGTCATAATCGACTACTCCTATTTTTGCGTTGAACGGGATTTCCCTTCCGAAGATTGCAGTGAACAGAAGAAGTATCATCACTGGGAAGGCTATTGTCCAGAAGACCGTTCCTCTTTCTCTAAAGAACGTCTTAACGTCTTTCACGGCAATGCCGATTATGGCGTTCAATTTCCTTCCTCCGTGAGCCTTCGACCGCTCAGTTTCAGAAACACGTCCTCCAGAGTCGGCTCGACAACCTCAATTTTCTCGGTGAGCACTTCATGTTCGCCGAGAGTGTTTGACACTTTGGTCATGGTTTCCCACGGGTTCTTTGCAGAAATCCAAATCTCGTCGCCCACCAACGTGCCTTCATGTTCTTTGAGAATCGTAAGTGCCTTCCTCGTCTGAGAGTCCTTCACTCTCACGTGGATCGCTGGCTGTCCGCCAATCGTTTCTTTCAGGACCCGTGGCTTGTCTAGTGCGGCGATTTTTCCTTTTTCCATTATCGCGACTCTGTCACAGATTTCGTCAGCTTCGTACATATCATGCGTGGAGAGAACCACTGTTTTTCCATAGTCCTTGAGATTCTTGATGAGCTCCCAGAACTCTCTTTTGATGGTGGGGTCGAAGCCGACTGTGGGCTCGTCCAAGATCACGATGGGCGGGTCGTGAATAATTGAAGCTGCAAGGTTTGCGCGCCTTTTCATGCCGCCTGAAAGTTTCTCGACCTTTCTGTTCAAGAACTCACCGACGCCTAACACCTTAGTGGAGAAATCAACTCTTTCTTTGAACTTCGCTGAATTCATAGAATAGAGCGAAGCAGAGAAGGCAAAGTTTTCTTTCACGCTCAGCAAGTCGTAAAGCAGCGTTTCCTGAGGGCAGAAGCCAATCAAGCCCCGGACCTTGTGGGAGTCCTTGAGCAAGTCAAATCCTCCGACAGAAACTTCTCCAGAGTCAAACCTTCTAATGCCGCATAGTATCTCCATCAACGTCGTCTTCCCAGCGCCATTTGGACCTAACAGGCCGAAGGTTTCTCCCTCCTCGACATTAAAAGAGACGCCGTCAAGAGCCTTAATGTTACCGTAATGCTTCGCCAGACCTTCAGCTTGAATTATCATTTTCACCATCCCAACAACCCTCAGTTTGAAGTAAGCATCTCTGCTTTCATACTTATTGCATATAAACATTTTTCAATCCAACATGAGAACATCTATCTTAATCATCAGAATGCAGATATTCATGAATCACAAGTAATCTTGAACTGGACAAGCCGTGATTAACACATGGAGGAGAAACCAAAACTGCTCGTCACATTGCTTACCGGGCGAACAATAGAGCAGGGCGTAGGCAAAGAGCACGGCAAGAACTCAGAAGAATACTTCGAGAGCGTCTCACTCTGCTACGTGGACCCTGAAGACCTGAAACGGCTAGGAATAAAGGAAGGAACCAACGTTTCAGTCTCAACAGCTCACGGTTCAATAGTCGTGAAAGCGGCAAGATCACTGAGAACGCCACATCAGGGAGTGATCTTCATTCCTTATGGTCCATACGCAAACGCCATAGTTGATCCTGAGACCAACAGCATTGGCATGCCCTCTTTGAAGGGAATACCAGCCGAAGTTGAGCCTGCGCCTCACAAGCCTGTTCTAACCCTCAAAGAGCTTCTCAAGACGGAGTTTGGGAAGGGACAAAATGACAGTTGTTAACGCCGTCGTCTGCCCAGTCTGCGGAGCCCTGTGCGACGACATAGAACTAACGATCAAACATGGAAAAATAGTCAAAGTCAAAAACGGCTGCTCCATGTCCGAGGCAAAGTTCCTGAACTATGATAACGATAGGCCTCTGAAACCACTTATGAGAAAGAATGGCAAACTGGTTTCAGTCTCGTTCAAAGAGGCAGTGAGCAAGGCTGCTCAGATCCTTGCAGGAGCAACGTATCCGATATTGTATGGGTGGAGTTCAACAAGCTGTGAAGCTACGTCTACTGGCATTGCGCTAGCCGAAGAGGTCGGAGGAGTAGTCGATAACACTTCAACCGTTTGCCACGGGCCGTCAGTCCTGAGCATACAAGACGTCGGCATATCCACATGTACCCTCGGCCAAGTGCGGCACCGAGCCGACCTTGTGGTCTATTGGGGAAGCAACCCATGGAGCGCACACCCGCGACACATTGAGCGTTACACAGCTTTTTCTGAAGGAAGGTTCGAGAAAAGTGAATGGAGAAGCTACTTGAGCAAGACCAAGGCGCTGACAGGAAGGAAAAAGGTCGCAAGCGTTCTTAGAAGATTGTCTGTTGAAGAAAAGCCTTCGGCACCTCCAGCTGCTG
>JALHSY010000065.1 GCA_022865455.1 Candidatus Bathyarchaeota archaeon | reverse complement strand
TCTATTCCTGCCAGGATTGCGACAGGATAGCCGCGTCTGTACCCTCTTTTTTGCTTCAACGGCGTTCACCTTGTCTCTAGGACCAATGCGCTGAAATGTGAGTGTGTCTTCTGTGGAAGATGGTTTCTTGCCACAAATACTCTTCGGTTCAGAGCAGGCATCGTGCGCGCTTGGTCTGCCACTTGCAGTCTCCTAGTTCTCTGTAGCCTCTCTGAAAACCTATCTTCAATAAAGGATTCTTCTGCTTATCTTTATGAACCAGTCTTGTGCCTCAAAACTCAAAGTGGGAAATTGGGAGTCAGATTTCGCAGAAAAGCTATAGCTGAACTGAAACATATCTTATTGGAAGACAACACTGCTAGGAGCCATCTAGATTGGACCCTAAACACTTTGAAAATATCAAGAGTCAAATCGGTTTCTACGGACTCTGGTGTGGGAGTTGTATAGTAGGTAATGGAACCTTGAAAGAGTTGACGAAAAGATATGAAGGGCTCATCAAGGGTTACGGTGTGGACGAATGGGGTGCCAAAGACTTCAATTCCAAGGAATTCATGAAAGGATTAGCATCAATACAAAACCTGCCCATGTGTCCAGGATGCCTGAAAAGCGGCGGCAACAATGAATGCAAAATCAGACCCTGCGCCTCGAAAAAGAAAATATCTGACTGCAACGAATGCAACGAGCCCACGGCATGCAAGAACCTTGAAGCGCTACAGAAAGTGCGCACAGGCGCCCTTGGCGTAGGCATGCTAATCAAGACTGGCAAGGGCGGTCAACCACAACTCAAAGAGAAATGGACTGACGAGATCAGAAACAAATTCCCATATTGCGTCATTGACATCGCGCGCACCGAAAAATAGAATCACATAGAAGGTATGAAGATGGCTGCGGCAGATCCTGTCAGTCTCGTGGGCTACTGCGGGCTTTACTGCAACGCCTGCAGAATCCGCCAAGGAAAAATGAAAGAAGCTGTCACTAATCTCCGTGACATAATCGCTTCGTATGGCTTTGACAAAATTATGCCCGACCTTGCCAATTGGGAACCGAGCTTCAAACACTACGATGGATTCAAACAAGTGATGGACGGTCTAGTAAAGATGTTCGGTTACTGCTCAGGCTGCCTTCAGAACGGCGGGGATCCTAACTGCAAAGTTCGATCATGCGCCAAACAAAAGAACTATCGCACCTGCACGGAATGTGCTGAAGCCAAGACATGCCAGAAGTTAGATCCTTACCGCAAATACTTCGAGCCTGCTCTCCAAAGCATCAAAGAGAATGGCGTCAAAGGTTACACTGAAGAAATGCAGAGAAAAGTAGATCAGGGTTATAGTTACCCCGCGGAAGTGAATAGTCCCCCTTGACATCTTAACGCACTAACTGAGCGACCATAGAGCTTACTTCTATCACTTTTTTTACGCCAATCTAACTCGTCTATTCTTGGGGAAAGCAAGAAGTCACTGCTTAGAGTGGACTTTTCGGGGGATGTCTCCTTTTGATGTGATGTTCGCTTCAGACTGAGCTGAGAATTGAATCGTGTGCTGCCTGCGGACAGAAGAAGGGAATCTTGCTTGCCGTGTTTGGACAGACTGCGACATGTTATCGCTTATCGCGCTTTCTGACGTGTCTGGCGAGTTCTTCAATTGTCAGCGAGCCTAAATTCCCTGTTCCGTGCCTTCTGACAGCTATTCTTCCAGTCTCCGCCTCGTGCTTGCCGATTATTGCCATGTACGGAACCTTCTGGAGCTCTGCGTTCCTGATCTTGTAGCTAACCGTTGATGTACTGTCATCAAGTTCTGCTCTTATCCCATAAGTCACCAGTTTCCTGCGAACCGATTCGGCATATTCTAGACAATAGTCACTGACCGGTATCACTAACGCCTGTACTGGTGCTAGCCATGTTGGAAGGTTTCCACTGCAATGTTCCAACAAAATACCGAAGAACCGTTCTATTGCGCCTAGCAAAGCTCTGTGAATCATCACTACTTCGTGTTCCTTGTTGTCTGCTCCAGTATAAGTCACGTTGAAGCGTTTTGGCAGGTTGAAGTCAAACTGCAAAGTCGTACACTGCCACTCCCTGCCCACAGCGTCCACAATGTTCATGTCAATCTTCGGTCCGTAAAACACCGCCTCGCTAGGCATCTCACGATAGTCAATCCTCTTCTCCAGTAGTGCTTCCGCCAAAGCGTTCTGCGCTCGTTGCCACTCTTCGTCCGAACCCATGTACTTCTCGGGATGCTCAGGATCTCTTGTTGAAAGATGTACGCGATATTCTTCGAAACCGAATTTCCGCATTATCCGCCTAGTGAAGTCCAGCAGCGTCAGGATTTCCTGTTTGACCTGTTCGGGCGTGCAGAAGATGTGCGCGTCATCCTGTGTGAACCCTCTTACTCGTAGCAATCCCTGCAACGTGCCCGACCGTTCGTATCTGTACACTGTTCCCCACTCGGCATAGCGAATCGGCAGCTCCCTGTAGCTTCTCGGCTTAGCCTTGTAAATCGCAATGTGAAAGGGACAGTTCATCGGCTTCACAACCAAGCCCTCGCCATCCTTCTCAAACACGTACATGCTCTGCTCGTAGTAGTCCAAATGCCCCGAAGTCTTCCACAGTTCCCTGCGTGCAATGTGCGGCGTACAAACCAACTGATACCCGTTCTGCAAGTGCTCTTTTTCCCAGTAGTCCCTGATCAGGTTGCGGACGATTGTGCCGTTCGGATGCCACAACACCAAGCCGACGCCGACTTCCTCGCTTATGGAAAACAAGTCCAACTGCTGCCCAAGCAGTCTGTGGTCTGCGGCAGAAATCTCTCTTTCCTTATTCTTTTTTGCTAAAACATTCACGGGGTCTATAGAGTGTTCTCTCTTTTTGACTCGTCGTTTAGGGTTCTGTTTCAAAATACCCCATTGCTAACACCGAGCTTGTCAATACCGCATCATCGTATTTATCCTTTATTCTGCGCAACATTCATACACACAGGCGAAAGTCTCAGTCAGATACAAACAGAATACTGGTTGACGTGGACCTGAGTTGGTCTGCGCGTGATAGACTCATGCTGGGAAGTTACGCTTATGTTCTGCCCATCTGCTGTCTTTTTTTCCCATCGCAAGGTTCAGCCCGCTTGCGGTCTGCTTCAACCGCAACCTTGGCTGCCTCTCGCAAGTGCGCCTCTAGTCTTATCTACATCCTCATCAACGATGTAGACACGTGAACACACTTGCTCAGAGACGCTTGGACCCTTGCCATCGAGACCCTAAGCTGGATGGAAATGCAGAATCTAAGCGAGCCTCTCGCGCTGGCGAGAACCGTCAAACAACTAGGTATAAAAGATTCTGATGCCTTGCGGCTCGC
>JALHSY010000064.1 GCA_022865455.1 Candidatus Bathyarchaeota archaeon | reverse complement strand
ATACTACAGTTACACTCGAACTTCATCGAATACAAGCCAATTCAGAAAGAAATCGCGATCGCAGAAGAAGCGGAAAAGAAGCCCGTAAGGTATGAAGAGATAGTTGTTTTGTTCACAGCGGTAGAAGAAGGCGACGACGGTACAGTGGCCCAAAATGCCATAGACGAAGTTCAGGCGTTCCTCAAAAACATCAAGGTAAATCGAATACTAATCTATCCCTACGCACACTTAAGCAGCAATTTGGCAAAACCCACAGAAGCGCTGAAGATAGTCAAAACTATGGAGGCACGCGCGAAAGACAAAGACATAGAAACCTACCGCGCCCCCTTCGGCTGGAACAAAGAGTTTACCATATCAACAAAGGGTCATCCGCTCGCGGAGCAATTCCGAGTGTTTCTGACTACTGAAGTGAAGGAGAAGAAGGAGGAAAGAGTTTCTGAAGCAGTTAAGGCTGAAGAGAAACTTGAATCGTTCTGGTACATACTTCAGCCAGACGGTGAAATGACGCCCGTCGGCGAATTCAACTTCAAAGACTACGAGAACCTACAGAAATTCGCGAACTATGAAACCTCAAAGGTGAGAGCAAGCCAGCAGATGCCGCCGCACGTCACTTTGATGAAGAGACTGGAAATAGCTGACTACGAAGCTGGAAGCGACCCTGGAAACATCCGTTGGTATCCAAAAGGACGACTGATCAAGTCTCTGCTAGAACAGTTTGTCACTGCTAAAATGATAGAATACGGGGCGATGGAAGTTGAGACGCCGGTCATGTACGATCTTCACCATCCAAGCCTCGCGGACTACATGAACCGTTTCCCCGCAAGACAGTACCTGCTGAAATCAGAGGACAAAGAACTGTTCCTACGTTTTGCAGCCTGTTTCGGCCAGTTCCTAATGGTTCATGACACACAGTTTTCGTACAGGCACATGCCCATGAAGCTCTATGAGCTGACCCGGTACAGTTTCAGACGCGAAAAAAGCGGGGAAGTAGTAGGCCTGAGACGGCTCAGAGCGTTCAGCATGCCTGATTGCCACGCCTTTTGCACAGACTTGGAACAGGCCAAGAAAGAGTTCCTCGTAAGATTCAAGCTCTCCGCACAGATATTAGAAGAGATAGGGCTGTCAAAAGACGACTATGAGGCTGCAATACGATTCACAAAAGACTTCTACGATGAGAACAAGAGCCTCATTGCGTCGCTCGCGAAAACCTTCGGCAAACCAGTCTTGGTTGAGATGTGGAAGGAACCCTTCTTCTACTTCAGGCTGAAATGGGACTTCAACTTTGTTGACAATCAGAGCAAGGCAGCTGCTCTCTCAACAGACCAGATCGACGTTGAAAACGCGAAGAGATACGAGATAACCTACGTTGACGAGAAAGGAGAGAGGCGCAATCCGCTTATCCTGCACTGCTCTCCGAGCGGCGCAATCGAAAGGGACGTGTACGCGTTGCTTGAAAAAGCTTACAAGGAACAGCAAAGCGGGAAGGCACCGATGCTACCGTTGTGGCTTTCACCGACCCAGGTTCGCATAGTCCCAATATCTGACAAGTTCTTGGAAGATGTTGAAAAAATAGCGAAAGAAATAGAATCCCATTCCATTCGCGTAGACATTGACGACCGCACGATGACTCTGCAGAAGAGAATCCGCGACGCCGAGATGGAGTGGGTTCCCTACATAATAGTTGTCGGACAGAAAGAACTTGAGTCAGGCGTGCTTCCGGCAAGAGACAGGGCGACAGGCGAAATGCGCAAGCTGAAACTGAAAGAGATCATTGCAGAAGTTCAAAAGAAGCTGGTTGGCAAACCTTTCAAACCGCTGCCGCTGCCGAAGTATCTTTCCAGAAGACCACAGTTCTACGGTTAGATACATCAGGAAACAAGCTTTTCTTTGCAAAAACTATATCAAACCTTAATTCAATAGACTATGTTCTCCAATTTAGGGGATAAGGTCTTGGAAAAAGAATTGCAGGTCTACGTTGACGGCGCATTCTATCCGAAATCGCAGGCAAAGGTTTCAGTTTTTGACCACGGGCTTCTGTACGGCGACGGAGTGTTTGAAGGCATCCGTGCGTACAACGGTTCAGTGTTTAAGCTGAAGGAACACATTGACAGGCTCTACCGTTCAGCCCACATGATAATGCTGGAAATCCCGATGTCGAAGGAAGAAATGATACAGACAGTTGTGGAGACGTTGCGAAAGAACAATCTGAAAGACTCATACATCCGCCTTGTGGTCACTCGTGGAGTAGGAGACTTGGGGCTGAACCCGGAAAAGTGTTCAAAACCAACAATAATCGTGATAACCGACACAATAGCATTACACAAGGGTGAAGCTAAGGAGAAAGGCGTCACCGCCATGATCTCATGGGTGAAAAGAGACCCAGTCGACGCAACATCGCATGAGATAAAATCGCTTAACTACCTCAACAGCATACTGGCAAAAATCGAAGCGAACATAAACGGGGTTGACGAGGCCATCTGCCTTGACAAGAACGGCTTTGTGTGTGAAGGCGTGGCCGAGAACATTTTCATAGTGAGAAATGGACGAATATTCACTCCGCCGAGCTACACTGGGGCGCTGCCAGGAATAACTGCTGAAGAAATAGCGAAACTTGCCAGAAAGCTTGGGTACGAAGTAAAAGATAAGAACATAACCCCCTATGAGCTGTTCAACGCCGAGGAGGTCTTTTTCACAGGTACAGCAGCAGAAATAGTGCCCGTGCGCGAAATAAACAAAAGAGCAATAAGCGACGGGAAACCTGGCCTGGTGACCAAGAGACTGATGGAAGGGTTTACGAAGCTGGTTCGCGACCCTAGCCAAGGAATACCGATCTGCAAGTAGATGAAACCAACCTTAAGGTCCTTGTCTTACTTCTTCTTCATGAACCGCTCAACTTCGCTGAAGGCCTGTTCGAGCGTTTCAATTGGCGGAAGAATGACTCCCCTGACGTGTCCCGCTCCGTAAACTGGGTCGAATCCTGAGCCGTGCACGAAAAGTACACCTGTCTCCTTCAGAAGCTCTATGGCAAATTCACTGTCCACCTTCCACCTTGACCCTATCTGATGAATTTTCGGAAAAACATAGAAGGCTCCCTCGGGCTTTGCACAGCTTATTCCTTCAATTTCGTTCAGTCTCTTCCACGAAAAGTCTCTTCTCTGCCTGAGCTTCTCAACAGTCTTCTTCACGTGGTCTTGGGGACCGTTCAACGCTGCCACTCCAGCTTTCTGGACAGGAGTGTTCGCACACAATCTTATCCGCGCCTCCTTTTCGATGCACTGTTTCAGTTCCTGCAATTCGCCATTTTGGTCATGGAAATACAGGTAGCCGAGTCGCCATCCAGTCATCAGATATGCCTTTGAAAAGCCGTTCAGACCAACTACCGGGACATCCTTGGCAAGATAAGCTGTGCTGACGAATCTCTTCTCGTATATTATCTGGTCATAGATTTCATCTGACAGGATTGGAAGGTCATATTCGCCTGCAAGGTCTACTATTTGCTTCACAACTTTTTCCTCGTAGAGTGCACCGCAGGGATTGTTCGGGTTGATAATCGCGATTCCGCGAGTCTTCTTTGATATTTTGCCTCTCAGATCGTCAGTGTTCGGTTGCCACCTATTCTCTTCCACAGTCTCATAAGTGACTGGTTTCCCGCCGAAAAACTGGGCATAAGAAATGTATGGCGGATAGGTCGGTCCTGGAAGAAGAATCTCGTCGCCCGCGTTGATCAGAGCAGCCATGACCATCTGAATGCCCTCGGATATTCCAGTGGTGACAATCACGTTTTCAGCCGAGATGTCAACCCTGTTGACTCTCTTCTCCTTGTCACTTATGGCCTGCCTGAGCTCCGGCAACCCTTCAGAGGCAGAGTAAGCGTTTTGCCCCTCCTCGACAGCCTTGATCAAAGCCTGCTTGATATGCGTGGGCGTGTCAAAGTCAAAAGCAACTGGGTCTCCAATGTTCAAGTAGAAAATCTTCTTCCCGGTTTTGGCAACTTGCCTTGCGTGAACTATGACGTCGCGGATTGCATACTCGATGGTACGCACTCTTTCTGTAACCTTTACGTTAGTCAAAGTGTGTTCCCCTTGGGAATCAACGCTTCTAGTCTCTGAAAAGATAAAGTTTTTGGAATGGTCTAGGGAATGTTGAATGTGAATGTCTGCGAGGCGATGGCTCCTTCTTGAGTTTGAACAGTGACGGTCAGGGATTGGCCATGATAAAGTGTCCAATTCCATGGACAAACCACTGTGACGCTCGCGCCAATAGTGAGTACATACCCGCTCGGAACGAATGACGGTATTGTCAGTCTTCCGTCAATGATGTAGGTTACATTTTCAACCGTGAAAGCGATGTGCTTGATCGTTGCGTTTTGGCTTGAGAAGACAGAGTTTGATATTGTTATGTTGACGTATGCGATCATGGCCGAGTTGTCAAAAGCAGCTAGATCCATTATCGTCAAATTGATGGATGGCAATGTCACAGTTACCGAGACGTTCAAGCCGTCTTGTGTAATGGCCGTAATGTTGGCGCTTGTTCCTCTGAAGTTCGTCCAGTCAAATGTGCAATTGAGCTGTGCGGTTGTGTTTGATGGTATGATTTGATGTGACGGCGACACCTCCCATATTGTGTCGTTATTGAACTTGACTTCTGCAATGTTCAGGCTTGATTGTGAGATAGGGCTGTTTGTCACGTTTAACAGGAAGAATCCCGTGGCTGTCAAGTCGAAGCGTGTGTCTGTTATGTTGAAGATGATTGGTTTCGGCGTTATCGCTGTTCCCGCGGAAGATATGAAGCCTTGCTCCGTATACGCAGTAACCGTGAGATTTCTGTCGCGGTAGGTTGCCCAAGACCAATTGCACATGAACGTGACAGTAGTGTTCTTGTCAAGTTTGTACGGGATAGCCTCGTTTACTATGTTCTGAGTAACGTTGTAGTTTGTGCCGTTGTCGAATGTTAACTCGATGTCTGTTATGTCAACGAGGGTAGCTGACTCTGGTCGGTTGAAGAGAGTTATGTTTGTCTCGCTTGAGTTTGTCTCGCCGAAGTCGATATTCGTGACCAGTAGATCCACTGACGATAGGACATCTTTTTGTACGTCTGCAGCATAGCCCTCAGCTGTCTCCACCTTAACATACGGTTTTGGATGGCCCTGCCAATCTGCAAAGCACTGGAGATTGATCGTCTCATTTGTCTGGATGGCTTTTGGCAGTTGTATGGTTGTGTTCGTAACGGCATTGTACTCAAAATAAACGTTTGTCAGTGTCAAGTTTATTGCAGAAGATGGGTCGTTTGTGATGCTTACGTTGAAGTACTTGATGCTTTCTGTCGCGTTGAAGTATGATTGAACGCTCAAACCGACGAATGGCGTTGGGAACGAACGTACTGCTCCTGAGGCGTCTGTTGCAGAAACGTGTACTGCGATTGTTTTTCCAGCGTAAGCACTCCAGCTTTCCTTACATTTTACGGTTGTTTGTGTTCCTCTTTCAAGCGTTATGGGATACCTTTCTGGAGAAACATCGGTCACGTTGTGTGTTTTGCTGTCTCCCTCTGCCGTAAAGTAGATTTGCGTTATGTTCGCTGCTGATGGTGAGTGGGATGGGTTCAAAATTGTCACGTTGAAGTAGTCTGCGTGGTCTGCTGGAAATTCAGCGTTCGTAATGGCCAATTCTGTAATACCAGGTTCAGCATAGAAACTTGCCATAACCCACAAATACGATATTAATGCCCCGCCTATTATGGCGCATAGAAGGAGTATGATTAAGAGAATGGTTGAAATTGCTTTAGTCTCTCTTGTGATGTGCAATTTTTCCCCTCAGTTTTGATTGATTGGTACAAAACATATTTCTTAGGGGTAAATAAGCATTCTCTCATAACATGCGACGAGGTCAGGTCTTCAACAGCTAAACTTAAATTCAATTCTGTTTTTAGTAGTCTTCTCCAAAATCTGAGGTTGAAATCATGGAAGAACATGGTGCGCTGATAGTCGGCGCT
>JALHSY010000063.1 GCA_022865455.1 Candidatus Bathyarchaeota archaeon | reverse complement strand
GAACAAGAAAAGCTAGTCGATGGACAGAAAGAGTGCCCGAAATGTGGAGCTTGGAGTCAAAGAATCGATATGGCGGAAATTGTCAGACTGCAACAGCAGAAAAGGAGACAGGCTGACAGACCTCTTGGAAAAAGCGCTGGAGCTGGAGGCGACAAGAAAAATCTCTTCTCCGATGATATGACAGACGAGCAAGTTCGCATGTTAATCTTCGAGGATATGTCTAACTTGGCAATGCACGAAGCCGGAACTGCGTGGATGCATCTAGGCACTGTTCTCTCTTCGAATTCAACAGACCAGATGCTGGGCTCAGGGCTCAAGGCTCTCATAGACCAAAACAAGATCATAATAAGGCAAAATGAACTCATTATCAGAGGATTGAAGAAACTTGCTGAAAAAAATGGTAGCTCTCGTCACAGCTAGTCTCAGCAAGTTCATCTCTCTGAAGCCTACTAGTTCCACTAACTAATTCAGTTTCTCAAACAACGGCCAAGTTTCTAATTTTCTAAACGGGAGAGAAAAAAATAGAATTTCTAAAATTCTACTTTCTAAGCGGAGAGAAGAATGAGAATTTCTAAGATTTCTTCTTGTTTAGAAATTAGAAAATTCTCCCTTTTTGAAAAATCGTGAATAGTATGTATTGACGGGTCCGTGGGTTATGTACACCGAGGTATGAAAGAACAATACCTACTCAAGTGATTTGAAAAAAGAATATAGAAACTAGGAGAAAACCAATCTTAGATTAGAGCTGTTGGCTTGATCTAAAATCGACTTCTTCTTGGAGGTGCTTTCTTCGAGTAACACTCTCGGCAGTATACAGGTCTGCTGCCATCGGGCTTGAATGGTACTTCACATTCCTTTCCACATTCAGCGCAAACTGCCTTATGCATCTCCTTTCTTTCATACGTCAACTCTCTCAACTCCTTTACGGTTGCTGTGCAAAAATCGCTTCTTACACACTTTGTCCACCGTTCACACCGCGACTTATAAACCACATGTCTCAAAAGTTGTAAAGTCTGGGCTTATAGAGATCAATAGGAACATTCAACAAGCTTTCTTATGACCCGCGCGCGCGGACACTTAATTACTAGTCAGAATTGACTATTAGTGAGCTTTGAATTCTAGTGAGTCTTGCCCTCATAACAAGGTATTTCAGTAGGATTATGGGAGAGAAGATCAAAGCGTACAAGATTGTGTTTAGAACAAAACCGATGAAGCAGAAGGAGTAATGCGAAAAAGCCCCCACGATTGGACCGCAGCCTATCATTCTTATACCATCAACACGAAAAAGCCAAAACACTGGATAACCATAGCTCCGCACACTTTCAGGCACGCTAAAGACTCGCAGGATACATGGCAACATATAGGATGGGTGTAAACGCTGAAAATCTGAAACTAACAAAGCCGACAACAGCGTAAAGCCCATACCAATCACAATCAACAAGACGAAAAGACCAAGAGCTTCAAACATCCTGAATCGCAATTTATCAGCCTCCCGATATAACATGGTGCCTCATCCGAGCTTAATGCTAAGCATTCGAACAGTCTGTACTAAAACTGGTACACGTAGCGCGCTATTATGCTTCTTGTTCCTTTTCGTACTCATTGTTCTTTTTCTGCTGCTCAATTCCCCAACTTTCTGCGCATAAACTTGGTTGACGACATGCGGGGAGAGCCGCTGGGACCTTTTGTTGACCAAGCCCCTAGACTGAATCATTTTAAGACCAATCAATTCGATTTGTTCTTTCTTGTCCGCTTTTACTTCTCCTTTTCTAAAAGGTAAGGTAGGTCTGTCTTTGAGCAACTGTTTTTCCCTTATTGTTTTATGGCTCATTCTTACCGTAATTATCTTCTTGTAACAAGAAGACATAGTTTTCATCAGCAGCGTTTCTTTGGGCGAATCAATGCAAGATTTTTGTCAATCTATTCAACTTTAGGATGCCCGAACAAGCTTTTTATTATACGGTGCATGGGAGACGCCCCGAGCTGATTACGAATAGACAAGAAGGATTATATGTCGCCTGAGCGGAATGAAATGGAGCGAAGGCATTCTGCCCAGTTTGCAGAAGGTCGCCGGTTCAAGTCCGGTCCGGCCCACCACAACAGATAAAAACGTGGGCATGAACCAAGATTGCACTGAATGCGGAGACAAACGTATGCCATCTGAAGTTGTTGATGTTGAAAAATTCATTACAATAAGTGGACATGCGAAGTATTGCGCAGTCAAAAGGCTCAAAGACGTTGTCAAACTGAAACTTCGCACTCCAAGCACGCTTTACACTTTGAAGGTTGAGCCGATGAAGGCTGAAGAAGTCATAAAGAAACTTCAGTGCGAAATCCGCGAAATATAGTCACCCAACTATTTCTGGAAAACGCGGCAGAAGAAGCTGCTTCTGGTTCTTCCGAAAAGCCGTAAATAGGTTCAAGATAGATAATCAAACAAGGGGAACCTTCGTGAAGACTAAACCTGCAAAGTTGGTCGAAGCCGATTTTGCTCCACCTGCCCCAACCTACCCAACCAAGATAGTCGAAGTGAAGCTCGGAGCCACAAAAAACGAAGGCGGGACCCGTGGAAAATCCATAGTAATCGGCGGCGAAACTGTGCCTGCTTTCTACGGTTTTGGAGGGCCTGCGCCTCATCCTCCCGTGATAGCGCTAGACGTTTTTGACATGAAAGTCTCGTTGCCGAGAGCGGTGAAGATGCACGTAAAAGAGGTCTTGGAAGATCCCGCAGCTTGGGCCAAACTCGCAGTTGAGAAGTTTGAGGCTGACCTTGTAACCATCCACCTAGTAAGCACCGACCCTCTCATTAAGGACACTTCGCCGAAGGAGGCCGTGAAGACTATTGAGCAAGTCGCTCAGGCTGTTAAGGTCCCGCTGATAATAGGCGGATGCGGAGACCCAAAGAAAGACATGGATGTTTTTGAAGCAATCGCTGAAGCTTTTGCAGGAGAAAGGTTTCTGATAAGCTCGATAACGCGAGACATGGACGTTGAACGATGCGGAAGATTCATCAAGAGATTCGGGCACGTTGCGTTGAGCTTCACGCCAATGAACATGAACTTGGCCCGGGATCTCAACCGCAGGCTTTACGAGTTCTTGCCAAGAGAAGACATCGTTATGGATTTGACCACCGCCGCCCTAGGCTATGGACTTGATTATGCATTCAGCAACATGGAAAGAGCCAGACTTGCAGCCCTCGCAGGCGACCTAGAGTTAGCTCATCCCATGTCCTCAGGAACCACAAACGCTTGGGCAGCAAGAGAGGCATGGATGGAAATGGCGCCAGAATGGGAACCGCGAGAACTAAGGGGGCCTTTGTGGGAGTTAACCACCGCCCTGGCACTTCTGCTCACTGGCGTGGACCTGTTCATGATGATGCACCCCGCAGCGGTGAAAGCCCTCAAAGACGTTATCGAGCAAATGGCCCACGGTCAACCGGACGAGGTAGACAAAATTGCCAATTGGGTTTGCGCAAAGATCTGAACTCGGGAGCTGCAAACATGGTTAGAAAAGAACTGAGTCCGATCGACGTTTACCGGTTTCTTCCAAAAACCAACTGTGGCCAATGTGGCGAGCAAAACTGTTTGGCTTTCGCAACGAAGGTTGTAACCAGCGAAGCACGGCTTGAGAAATGCGCTCCACTTCTTACGAAGGAGCATGAGAGAGCCCGCAGGCAGTTAGAGAAGATGCTCAGACCTGCCGTGAAAGAGGTTGTTGTTGGTGTCGGACTGCACGCAGTCAAAATCGGCGGAAAATTCGTAATGTACCGTCACGAATTCACATACACCAATCCAACAGCGATTGCGATTGACGTAACTGACGAAATGCCTGAAGGAGAGCTAGTGGACAGACTGAAAAAAGTAGAAGGCTTCAACTTTGAATTCATAGGGCACCCCCTCAAACTCGACATGATTGCCGTTCGCTCTATAACGAATGAACCAGAAAAGTTCCAAGCAACAGCCAAGAAAGTGGTCGAAAACACAAACCTGCCGATAATTCTATGCTCATTCAACCCGCAAGTAATCAAAGCAGGATTGGCGGTTGCAGCAAAATCAAAACCACTCCTTTACGCAGCAACAAAAGACAACTGGAAGGAGATGGCAGAACTTGCTTTGCGGCATCGTTGTCCGTTAGGAGTTTTTGCGCCGAACGACCTGAAACTCCTGAGGTCTTTGGCCGAGACTGTGCTCGAGTATGGAATTGAAGACCTTGTCTTGGACCCAGGTACCTTCTCAGCAGAAGGCCTTGCTGGCACCCTGAGCAATTTCACGACGATTCGTAGGTCTGCCTGTAAGTCAGGTGACGAATTTTTTGGTTTTCCATTAATGGGAGTGCCCATGATTGCATGGACACAGAAGAACGGCGTCCATGAAGACGTCGCAAGATGGAAAGAAGCCTACTTAGCAGCCCTGCTCATCGTTCGCTTCGCAGACATAATAGTAATGCACAACATCAACGGCTGGGCACTTCTACCCCTCGTCATTCTGAGGCAGAACATCTACACTGACCCGAGAAAACCTATGGCAGTTCAGGCCGGGCTGAAAGCGTTCGGGAAGCCAGATGACAACTCTCCTGTGATGTTTACGACTAACTTCGCATTGACATATTACACTGTAGCCTCAGACCTTGAATCTGCAAAAATAAACGCGTACCTCATTGTTGTTGACACAGGCGGGATAGCCGTAGACAGCTCCGTTGCCGGAAGAAGACTGACAGCAGAAAAAGTTGCCAACGCCTTGAAAGCGTCTGGAATCGAAAACATGGTAAAGCACAGAAGGCTCATAATTCCCGGTAAAGCAGCCCGCCTAGCCCTAGAAATCGAAGAACTGAGCGGTTGGCAAGTTCTTGTCGGACCTAAAGACTCGTCAGGTATTCCAAAACTCCTTCAAGAAAAATGGCTGACACAAGCCTAACTGCTTCTCTCAATTATCTTGGGTATAATCCACTCGAAGCCGACCGCCATGAGGTGAATCCCCGCGGCATGGGTTGTCTTTCGAATGCTGCGCACCAATTCAGAGAAGACCTCAACATTCTCTTCGAAGAAGGCCTCTTTACTCTTCTCTCGCGCTTTACGAAGTCGAGCCTCTAGGTCCGCCGTGACTTTAATTCCTGGAACGAATTTGATCATCCAATCCATCATGGCAAGTGACTTGAAAGGCGCAACCCCAGGCAGCACAGGCGTTTTCAGATAAGCCGACGCGTCCAAGAACCTTCTTGCCTGTTCAACACTGTAAACACACTGAGTCTGTATGAAATCAGCTCCCAGCCTGACCTTCCTCTCTATCTTCAAGATTTCAGGCTCGAAAGGCTCAGCGTTTGGCGAAGCAGCGATGCCAATGTTGAACTTGGGCGGGTTCTCAATCTTGTTGCCGTTCAGGTCTACGCCCTCGTCAATAATCCTTCTCAGCATGTACGTGAAAGTCGCCGAGTCCAAATCAAACACTGGCTTGGCTTGAGGCGTGTCACCGACTGTCGTGTAATCGCCTGTGAGGGCCAAGATGTTCTTTATGCCCAAGGCTCCTGCTGCCAGCAAGTCAGAAAGCAAGGCCAAGCGGTTTCGGTCTCTCGTGGTCATCTGGTAAACAGCTTCCACGCCTGCCTCTTTCTGAATAAGATATGAGGGTACAAGAGCATTCATGAAGCCAAAAGCAGTGGGATTGTCTGTAATGTTGATGGCTACGACGTGATCCTTCAACATCTTAGCCACTTCAATAACTTCGACAAGACTTGTCGTTTTGAGCGGTTCAAGTTCTCCAGTGAAAACAAACTTTCCGCTGCTTATCTGCTTCATTAACTCGCTGTAAGCTTCCCTTTTCCTCCCTTCACCAGCTTCGTTTCTTTTTGCCTCTTCCAGCTTCTTTTCTTCAGAAGGTTTTTCGCCGCCTAGCTCTCTAGGAGGCTCTGAAATCCTGCAATCCCGTGGAGGCCTGAATTTGGTGAACAAGTCAAGCTGGTTCCTCTCTTTCAAACGCTTGTAAATTAGCACCCAAGCACAATCCTTTTTCCAACCGCCTGCCTCGCACTTCCCTCCAACCTGACCCCCGCAAGGTCCGTTAAGCAGGCTCTTGGCGCATCTCGTGATTGGGCATATGCTTCCCGTTTCAAACAGGATGCAGTCTCCGCATGCACGGCACCTTTCGTAGAACTTGCCTTCGCTTGCAGCATGCATTCCCAGAAACATCGTATCCGTCGCTGGGATGACGGGCTTGTTCGGGTACAGATCCGCGATTGTTTGAACTCCAACCCCGCACGCGAGGCTGAGCACGGCATCATAGTTGCTGATCAACGGGTGGAGTGAAGATCCTGCTATCTGGCAGTCGCATTGCCGCAAAACAGAGACAGATTCAATCTTTCCGCCTCTTGGCCTTCTATGCGTTTCCAGTTGCGCTTTCAGGGTGTCCGCTTGTTTCTTGCCTCCCACACCTGTTATGGCTGAGCATCCGCTGCACCCAGCTATTAGAAAGCTTTGAAAACTGCGGGTCATCTCAAGAATTGCCTCAAGTGTCTTCAGCTTGGTTATAATCAATACCTAGGGGGCTCCTTCAGAAGTGCGTATGAACGGGTGCGGGAAATATAAGAATTGCTAATTTTGAGCATCTTGGAACTGAGGTCTTGAATTCGACGTCTTGCCTTCGAAGCTTGCACACACTAACAAAACGTCGACTCGCTCTATGTCTCGCGATAATCCTTCAAGGCTACAGGAAAAACGAAACTATCAACGGCACAAGACCAAGCGCAATCGGGAAGGGCAGTCCAGGAAACATCCCCTTCTTTTCCAACATTTTGAATGCTAAGAAGACGCCGACCATAATGCCTGCAAACGAGGCGAGGCAGAAGAATGGTCCCGAGCTGACCAGCACGCGGGTCGCCAGCATCGAGTAGAAGGTCAAGTCGCCCAGTCCCATCTGCACTTCTTTGAACGAAAAACTCAGGCCGCGAAGCTGCTCAAGCCCACTGTGGGCTATTTTCCCTACTGGTCCATAATAAACCGCGAACACGTCGTAGACTGCCAGCACACCCAGAATCGATATTGCGCTAAGCGTGGGGATCGAGTTCCCCAAGAACGCGCCCAACGCGCCGCCCAGCAGGAGAACGGCCAAGTCGGAGGTTCTGTTGTGGGCCCTAAAAATGGCAAAATCCACTAAAACCGTTATGCACAAGGACAGCGACAAGACCAAGGTATCCGAGTAGAGGATAGGGAACATTGAGGACAGCGCGATTATGTAAAAGAAGGAGAGCATGAAAACTGCGCTTGTCAAGGCAACGCCCGTGATCAAAGTGGCCAGTTTTAGGCTTTTTCGCTTCAGAAGCAAATAAAGGAGCGTGGCACCTACCGCAACAAGGATGACGAAGTAGAGGGCGTTGCCGATGGATCCAACGCCTTCTTGGAAGGGGGTTATCTGGTAGAACTCGACTGAGGCCGTCAACAGCAGGTATGCACAGGACACGCCGAATAGCAAGCTCACCAGAATGGGTGCCAAGTGCACGATTCCAGTTTTGAATGTGTCATTCAAGGCTCTCAACCTTGTCTTTCTCGGCGCGTTCGATTTTTAAGTAGCATTTGCTACAGAATAAGCTTTGTTTTCTGTCGGTTTCGAAAGTCGAATTGGAGAAGTACATAGCGCAGAACGGGTTGGAACAATGCTGTAAGCCCAAGGTGTGGCCGATTTCGTGAACAGCCTCCTTTGCGCTTCTTTCGACGGGAAGCTCCGTGTTTGGTGCTTTCCCATAGAATTCCGGCCTCAGCCTCCATAGAGATATTAGCGCTGCTTTGCCTGGATATTCTGCTTCGCCGAAAACGAAGTTTAGTTCTTGAGCGTAAATGTCAACGTTTACTATGCCCAACACGCGGTCTAGCGTCTTCTTCTTTTCGGCATAGGTGTGGATTTTTCTGAGGATGATGTTTGAACGGTGTTGCTGTCTGGTTTCGTTGAAGGCTTCTTTTGGGACTGGCATTGGTTTTGTGATCAGTGTGACCGTTGTGTCTGGAAAAACTGCGGCGAGATTTTCTTGAAGTCTTTCAGCAATGTTAGAGTCAACTTGTCCTATGCGGAGGATTCCGATTTTCATTTTGTTTCACTAGACCTTGAATGTGTCGCCTGTTCTGGGTGCGGTGGCTTCGAGTCCTAGCTCTTCTCTTGTCCATTTGGCGAAGTATTCGCAGTTTCCCTCTGCGCCGTGGACTACGTAGACTTTCGGTTTTCCGCCGAGTCTTTTGATGGCTTCTTTGAGTTCGCTTGCGCCGCAGTGGGATGAGAAGTCGAAGTGTTGGACGCGGGCTTTGACTTTTCTCATTTTTCCATCGATGACGCAGATTCCTTTTTCCATAAGTTCCTTTCCAGGTGTGCCTGGGATTTGGTAGCTGACGAGGAAGACGGCGTTGTTTGATCTTTTGCCGATTTTCGAGATGTAAAACATGGCTGGGCCGCCTTTGAGCATGCCTGCTGGCGAGATAATGACGCCTGGTCCTTTGGGGGCTTTTCTGCGGTCTCTCCATCCTTCTACCCAGTTGGCGGAGTGTAAGGCGTCCATGAAGGCTTTGGGGTCTTTGAGGAATTGTGGGTAGTTCATCATTACTCTGCTCACTTCACGGGCCATTCCGTCCAGGTAGATTGGGTGTTCGAAGTGGTGGGCTGCGAGGACGCAGGCGATTTCTTGGGATCTTCCTACTCCGAAGGCTGGGACGAGGACGGTTCCTCCGTGTTCGACGGTTTCGGTGCATGCGTCTACGAAGTTACTTTCGAGTTCCTTGCGTGGGGTGTGTTCTTCGTTTGCGTAGGTGCTTTCGGTTATTACGGCGTCTAGGTCTCCGTAATTCATTTTTGCGCCTTCCAGGAGTTTTGTTTCGGTGATGTTGAAGTCTCCTGTGAACAGTATGCGTTTTCCTTCCGCTTCGATGAGGGTTTGTGTGCTGCCTGGTATGTGTCCGGCGTTTTTGAATTGGAAGGTTATGTCTCCGATTTTCTGTTCGGTGTCATATTCTACGTGTTTGCTGTTGTTGGTCATGGCCTTTAGTTCGAGGTATTCGAAGGGGAGGTAGTAGCTTGAGAGGTGAATGAAGTCTGAGATTAGGAGTTGGTTTAGTTCTGTGGTTAGTTTGTTTGTGTAGAGGGGTTTTTTGCCTTGTATGTAGAATATTGGAATGGCGCCTGAGTGGTCTAGGTGGCTGTGGGATAGGATTATGGCGTCTACATCTTTTGGTGGTATGTGTCTTGGGAAGCCTGGTTCGTGGTTTAGCATGGCGCCGTAGTCTAGGAGGACTTGGGTTTTTTGGGTTTTTACGGTTATGGCGATTCTGCCGACTTCTCGGGTTCCGCCCAGAAATCCGATTTGTGGTTGGCTCATTCTTTTCATCTGCTAGTGTGGTACTCTTGCTTTGTGGTGTTTTAAAAATGTATTGACTTGTCTGTGTATGTTGCTTTGACGTTGCCTTTTTTTATGGCTTCCAGAATCTCTTCGATGTCTAGTGTGGCTCGGATTTCGGTGCAGACGTTCCATGGGTCGGTGTCAAAGTGAGCGTCGCTGCCTGCGACTCCTGGGAGGTGTTTTGTCTTTGCTAGTTCCTGTGCTTGTTTGTTTTGGTTTGGCGGAGTTATGCCGTTGAGGGTTTCTATGGCGTCTAGGTCGAGTTTTAGGGCTTTGTCTGCTAGTCCAAGGCCTCTGTATGGGTGTGGTGCTATTGTTATGGCGTCGTGTGCTTTTGCATGGCTGATTATGTTTTGGGCTGTCCACGGCTTTGGCGGGAGCTCGGTTGTGCCGAGTATGATTATTTCGCCTTCTTGTGTGCTTATTTCGGCTCCTGGGATGATGAGTATGTCTGGGTATGGTTTGGCTAGTTCTTGTGTTTTGAAGTAGCCTTCGGTTGTGTTGTGGTCGGTTATGGCTAGGGCTTTTATGGTTGGGTGGTTGTTGAGTTTTTCGATCATGGTTTTTGGGTGTGCTGTTGCGTCTGGCGAATAGCGAGTGTGAGAGTGCAAATCGGCGTAGATCATGGTTTGTCTGGCTCGGTGGTTTGTTGAAGATGGTGTGCGGTGTTGTTAATTGGTTTTGCTGTGTTTGTTTGTGTGCAGCTTTTGGGCTCTCGGTGGGTTTTAAGCCCCCTAAGTATAGATTGAACTCTACGTTTCTTGTGGGGGTCCAAGGTTCTTTCTTGTGAGTGCTTCTTTGATGTTGAGACTCTTGAAAGTCATTTGTTTCTGTCGGCAGGCCTTCTTGACTGTTTTTTGGATGTTTTTGTTCCAGTTTTGTGGGTCGTTGACTAGTATGACGGTCTTGTAGTTTGCGTGTTTGATGTAGTCTGCGGTTTGGTTTGCGACGTATTCTGTGGTTTCTTTGTCTGGTGGCGTGGCGGTTTCGTGTTGGCTTAGCGGATAGACTTCGTCCAGTTCGACTGGGACTATGCCGAAAGGAGCTGCATAGAAGCATGTGTGGGTTTTTGTGGTTTGTTGTTTGAGGTTTTTCATGATTTGTCTGTATTGTTGGCTTTTGTGGAAGGGCTTTGTCTGAGTCTGCGGTAAGAGTGTGAGGGTTTCGGCTTGATTGGGCGGCGTGTATCTTTCTGTTAGGCGTTTTTGGTGTCTGACGACTTCTGGTCTGATCAGGCTGAGGGAGTTGTAGAAGAATAGTCCGCTTGGTTTTGTTGATGGGCTGTGTTTTTCGATGAAGTCTCGGTATTTGGCCAGCCGTTTTACGGCTGTGAGCAGGGCTGGGTGGCTGTGGGCTCGCATCTCCATGTGTTCCCACAGTCTGCCGTCCCTTATGGCTTGTTTTATGCGTCTCATTTCGGCGGCGCAGACGTAGAGGTTGTGCTCGGCTAGGAAGACCTCTCTTTCTTTTGGTGGCAGTTCCAGTGCTTGTTTTGGAGTTGTCTTTGTGCATTTTGGGCAGCCGCATGGGAAATAGTCAAGCTCGTTCAGTCTAAACGTGCCTGTCTCGGTCATGTAGCGTCCTTCACGCGCGTACAGTGCATATGCGGCGGAGTCGAAGAAGTCGCAGCCGAGAGCCACGGCTAGTGAGAACATGAAGGGGTGTCCTGCTCCGAAAAGGTGGAGTGGTCTGTCGATGGGCAGGTTCATTTTTGCGGTTAGTATCATGTCTACGAGTACGTCGAATCTGTAGCGTTCCATGACTTCAGTTGGGCTTCCTAAGGCGTGGATTTGGAAGGGCAGTTTGGCTGT
>JALHSY010000062.1 GCA_022865455.1 Candidatus Bathyarchaeota archaeon | reverse complement strand
GTAGAAGAATGTGAGGATGGGGACGATGAATATGCCGCCGCCGACGCCTGTCATGCTGGCGATTATGCCGATGAGGAAGCCGAATACTGGGAGCAGCCACCAGTCCAGCATGGTTTGTCACTGCTTTCTGGGTTTTTGTTTGGCGACGTAGTAAACTGCTCCGACTAATAAGCATACGGTGCCAATTATCCACGATTGCAACGAAGCAAACAGCTCGAAAGTCAACAGCGCAAGACAGGAGGCGGCTCCGATTGCTGGGAGAATTCTTGGGTAGGCCCGTTTTTCTGTTTTCAGGCGTAGGGCTGACACGTTGGCTAGGGTGTAGAAGAAGAGCATGGCGAAGCTGCTTATGGCCACGACTTTTGATAGGTCGATGAGCAGGACGAGTAGGGTCATGATTAAGCCTATTATCCACGTTGAGTATATTGGGGTGTTTCTTTTTGGGTCCAGTTTGGCTAGGGCTTGTGGGAGGTCCTTTCTTCTTGCCATTGCGTAGGCCATGCGCGAAACGCCGAGAACGGACGTGAGTAAGACACTTGCGGTTGCCAGCATACCGCCTAGAGCGATGGTGAAGGTTGCCGCTGAATTTCCTGTTGCTTTCATGGCTTCTTCCAATGGCGAGTTTGAACTTGCGAGTTTGTTAGGTCCAACGAGTCCGACGGCTACGGTGCCAATGAGTATGTAGAATATTGCTGATATGGCAAGTGCTATGAGCATGGCTTTTGGAACGTTGCGCTTTGCGTCTTTGACTTCTTCGGCGATTACGGCTGCTCTTGCGAAGCCTCCGTAGGCGAAGAAAAAGAAGACTGCGCCGCTGAGTACTCCTACGTCTAGAGGTTTGAACGGTGTGAAGTTTGTTGGGTTCATGAAGAGCATGCCGTATGTGATGAAGAAGGCTAGGATGAGCAGTTTCGCTGTAACGAGGATGTTGTTCAGTCGGGCTGATTGTTTGACGCTGTAGTAGTTTATTGCGGTGAAGGCTAGGCAGACGACTGCTGCAACGTAGTTTGGGTAGAGGCTTGGCACCAGTGCTGTTAGGTAGTAGGCGAAGCCTAACGAGACGGCCGCTCCGGCGAAGGTGTTGCTTAGTATCCACATCCAGCCTACGAGGAAGCCTGCGAACGGCGAGACTAGCTGGTAAGAGTATTCGTATATGCTTCCTTCCTTTGGCTGCCACGATGTGAGTTCGGCGAAGCTTAACGCTGTTAATAGGGATATGAGTGCGGCTATGAGCATGGAGACTATGAGGGCTGAACCAGCCAAACCTGCTGCAATGCCTGTAACAACGAAGATCCCGCCGCCGATAATGGCACCGACACTGACAGAGACAGCGTCGAACAAACTCAAGGAAGGCTTGAGTTCGGATGGGCGGGATTTGTCCTTATCCATGTTTGCTCTCGGTCACGTAGATCTGCTCAATGATTTAGAGTTATGCTTCTTGGGACTGGGTATTGCGACATAGAGCGGAAAGCCCGAAACTATAATATATGCACCTTATGCAATATCTTTTGGCACACAAAGAACAAAAGTGTTCAACACCCGGGCAGGCAAGTGTCAGGAACTGCCGCTCAAAAGAGGGTTCGACCCAGAGGAAGACCAATATACATATCACCTTTAGCGCGTCAGCCGCTATTTGCCCAGTATTCGTTCTCTTCATTCACACTCTCATCGCGCGCGCTTCGCATGAGCTTGTGATCATTAATGAAGAAAATACAAGAGCACGAAGGAAATAGTAGAGACAATTCCCAGAATGGATATTATTTTTCCGTGAAACCGATCGACTTGATCTTCCTTTTTCGCTAGATCGAATCCGATCATTATCCCGAGTAAGCCACCTAGTGTTGCGAGAATGTATCCAGTGATTATCTGTTTTCTTGAGGGTGGTATGGGAAGTCGAGCTCCATAGCCTAATGTTGCTATTCCTCCGAAAATAGGCAGGAGCCCAAGCACGGCCACTACCGAGGGCAGCAAGGCTCTGGATGTGTCGAGCGAGAAGTATGCTGATATAGATTTCGAAACGTGGCTTTGCTGATTGCCCCATACGAAGTATATCTTCTCATCAACTGGCGGAGTCCATCTCAGGTCCATTCTGGCAATACTAGATCTACTGGGTTCGACATAGTATCCATAGGGCTGACTTGAGTTGTATTCCAGATAGCTTGATTCATTCATAACTCGGAAGTCTATGCTATCAGCTCCTGCGACATCGAAAGTTATGTGCAACGGCACACCTCTTGGAAAAGAAGGCGAGGAAACCGTAGTGTAACAGTAGTGTCTCCCGGCTGGGACAACGAAAGTTTCGTTTAACCAGACAGACGAGTTAGGAACTCTAACATAAGGAATTATGGCAAGGAGAACACCAGCAATAACAGAAACAACTCCGATTGCAAGAAATGCTCTCTTCATACGCAGCGCACTACCCTACTGACCATCTGTTAGAATAAAACTGTATTTATGCCTGACAGTGAAGCGGACGCATTCTTTGGGTTTGGAATAGCTTCACCCTAACCAACCAAGATCGCGCCATTTCTAGTATGTCCGTTTTTGGACGCGCGTGCTTACCCACACTCTCACTCCGCGTGTGTGCGCGCGCGTGCGCGCGTGTGTGAGAGTGTAGGTGAGGATATAGTTATGGAGTGGGGCTGGCGTAGGAGGAGGCGTAGGAGTGGTTGGTTGGGTAAAGTTTTATCCAAACCGAACTACTCTCTTCAAATTTCGTCATGTCGGTTTGAATAATAGGTTCTCTAAAGAGAAGCCAGAAAGAAACATATATGAACAGCTGTAACTACGTCGACAAGATGGCGTATTGTAGGTTGGTGTTTTTGAAAATAGACAAGAAATATTCTCCATTGTTGACGGCGATAATCATGACGGTAGCCTTGGATACGACTATGACCTTTACGATGACGACAATAAATTCTGGATGGACATCGGGGTTTATTCAGAGATTTTTGATGGGCTGGACTATCGGTTTCGCTGTAGCTTTGCCGACAAGCTTACTGGTGATCCCATTGGCCAGAATGATTGTGAAAAGAATAGTTTCTGAATAGTTTGGGACCGAGATTCTATCTGAATCCAGTATGCCGCCCAGCAGCTAATACTTTTCCACGACCAGTTCACCGTCGTCGTTTTCGTTGGTTCGCGCGCGCTAAGGGCATAACCCGAAAAAACGTCCTATGAAAGCAAAGAGAGACAAGTTGAAACGAAAAAAAGCATGATGTTGATGGCGCATTGTTCTTGTAACGGCAACTAAGCGCCATGCGGGGACAATATGTACCCTGTGAAAGTCGCGTCTATGCCGTTTGTGTTCGGATCGGCGTCCCTGTACAGGTCTGTTCCCGTCATTTCAAGTTTCAGCAGCAACCCCTCATAGGCGGCTGTGCCATGGCCTTCAAGTTTGCCCTCGAAGAAGGTGTAGGCTATGTCCTTCACTGTGAACCTTCCTTCAAATGTGCCCGCAGCATTAGAGATCGTGAATGAACCAAAACCAACGCCTTCCCCGGTATTCAGACTGAAAACGGCATTTAACACGATCTCTAACACCCCCGTCAAACGTGGGTCCGAGCTTACGATAGGCCCCGATGCTTCCGCACCTACTTGGCGCACTATTCCACTCTTGAGGACATAAATGTCACCTGGCCAAGTTGCAGTCATACTCATAGTTCCTACAACCTCCGTTCGTGTTGCCATTGCGTTTACAATTCCAGGCATTATGACCGATAACGCCAACAAGACTATGACAAACATCAAGACTCTCCTCATTTCTCTCTCACCTCCTCCCCTACCAACACTTTGCAGGGAAAAGCCAAACCGATGTTGGAATCTCTGCATTCCGCAGTACGCGTGAGATCTATTAATGAATTATGGAACCATGTTCTAGCGCGTGCTTCACTCACACACTCACTCCGTGTGCGTGTGCGTTGTATGGGTAGGTATAGGTATAGGTAGGTGTAGAGAAAGGGGTTGAGATAGTTAGTGGCAGGTAGTTTGTGGTTGGTTGGTTTGGATAAAACTTTACCCCACCTTGCCCTGTTTGTCTTTGTTTTCCCAGTATTGTCTTGTTCTTAGGTATTGTATTTTTGCTTTGAGCAGGTCCATGTAGAACTCCTCTTCCTTACTATGCATTTTTCCAAGAATCCTAGACGCTGTTTCTGGGCCCACACCCTTAACCTCCAAAGCCGTTACCGCCTTCTTCCCATAACTCAAAATCAAATCCGCCTTCCGCCTAGCCTGAGTCAACTCCTTAAGCTCCTCCTCACTTAGCTCCTTTCCTTCGCGCCTCTTCTTCAAAACCTCAGCCAAACGCCTCGCATCCTGACTGAAATACATGAGCGCCAAAAGCCTAGAACCACACTTTCCGCATTCAGGCTGCTCGGGCAAAGCTCTGACCTTCTCTTCTGTAGTCCATTCTCCGCACTGCATGCACAGGAGCCTCGCCGTCCTCGCTTCTATGGTCTTCTCCATCTTCTCAATATTGTTCAGCAAAACCTTTTCAGGCGCCATCAACTCTGAAACGTCACTGAACTTCTCAAGAATATGATAAGCCAAAGGCGTAGGCTTCTCCACACGATAAACCGTGCTCACCTTCACCTTGCCATCTCGGACGTCACGCATAACCTCTTTAACCTTGCCAACGTCCACCTTCTCAACCAAAGCCTCACGCAAAGTCTCATCATAGATAGGCGTGTCCCTGAACCGGCTGGGCAGCCCCGCCAGCCTCTCGTAACTCATTGTCTTCCCACGCGGCAACGCTCCAAACCTGTCCGCCACAAACTTCATCTTATAACTAAACGGAAACTTGCTATCCAAATACTCGTCAAAAGCCTTCTCAACCTCGTCATCCGACAAACCAAACAAAGCCTTGCTCAGACTCTCAAGCTCCTTCGGAGAAAGCTTGTGTCCAGCCTCAATCAAAATGCGATAACCATCCGTCCACCACCCAATAATAACCTCCCTATCAGACAGCAACGTGTCAAAAACCCCGCCCAACGTGCGATTCACAATCTCCCCAAAACAAGCATGCACAACCAAATACTTGTCAAACGCCTCAACCACAATCTGCCTGTCAGTCGGCAAAGGCGCACCCTGCTTAACATGCTCCTCAACCTCCTTGGCAGCCTCAAACAAATCACCTCTGCCAGTCGCAAACTCTTTCCCAGCCTTCTCAGCCGCAGCCTCAACACTTCCCGACTCTTTCAGCGACTCCTTCAACCGTTCCCGCATGCGTCCCGTCTGCTGCGCCAAGTCAAAGGGCACAGGAATCATCTCTCCATCCCAGCCGGGAATCGCCGCTAGCGGGTCCTCAGAAGGCACAACGTGAACCGTGCCCGTCTCTTCCTCAATCTGCACGATGCGCCAGACCTTGCCCTTCACGATCATGTTCAAACCGAGCCGCGCATGTAAGGCCATGAACTCGTCGCCCAACGTGCCTATTCTTCTGTCAGAAATCACGTTCACTATCGGGTAGCGCCTTTCGTCGGGAATCATGCTCAAATTCTCAAAGTAGTAGCTTCGGCTCTTCCGCCCCTTCCT
>JALHSY010000061.1 GCA_022865455.1 Candidatus Bathyarchaeota archaeon | reverse complement strand
TTTATTGAAACGTTGCATGGAAAGGCTGGCTTTCCGCCCTTGGCGCGGATGAGGTTCTCGGCTTTCTCGCAGACTTTGATTATAGGCATGCCTTCACGCACAAAACCTCTCATTTCCTCCCGCGTTTCGCGAAGAATCTTTCCAGAACGTCGGAACTTTTCGAGAGCATCCTCGTCAAAACTGCTCATCAATGTCCCACCTATTTTTGTTAAGCCTAACAGCGCCACGGTTTAAAAGGTTTAGTGAAAGGGTCGAATATTGGCGGGAATGACGTGGTTTGGACATCCCGCGCTTAGAATCGAAATTGCCAAGCCTCAATATGTTCGGAGTTTTGGCGTGAAGACCTTTTGGGCGAGAGTTGCGAAGTCGTTTCCGCCTAGGTGGAAAATCATCTTTGCTTTCTTTAGGTCGTATTCTTTCTTGAATGCCTCTTTGTCGGCGTAGGCTTCGATGATTTCGCCTACGAATATCGTGTGGTCGCCAGTAGTGATTTGGCTGTGCAGTTTGCATTCGATGTGGGCAACGCATTCCTTTATTGCTGGAGCTTTCACTTTTCTTCCCCGTAGACGTGTGAAGCTTGCTTCTTTGAATTTGTCATGGTTCCGTCCGCTTGCCCTTCCGCAGAACAGAGTTTCTTTCAAGATGTCCATTGTTGGAATGTTTACCACAAATTCTTTTGTTTCCTCAATAAGCGCATGGGAGTGCCTTCGAGGTGCGATGCTTATGGCAACGAGGGGCGGGTTGATTGAGGTTGGCATGGCCCACGCGAGTGTTATGATGTTTGGTTTTCCTTTCTTTCCAACACAAGAGACAAGCACGGTATGCATCGGGTGGAGAAGCCTGTAAGCCGACCCAATTGCTATTTTGGCTTTCCTCATTCTCTTCGTGTTCAAGGTGCACCTCACCTTTTTATGTGGTATTTTTCAATAGTGTCTCTTGCTTTTTCCCGTTTCTGCTGGTGTTCGGCAAGGAACTTGTTGATTCTTTCCGTTAATTGCTTCTTGCAGTCGCCGCACAAGATTTCTCCGGCTATGCACTGTCTTTCTCTTTCTGTGAGCTTCTTGTCGTTTTCTTCGAAGAGGTAAAGGAAGTACTGGTAGACTGAGCACACATCTGGGTTTGCGCCTTCCTTTTTCTGTTCCGCCACTGTTCCTTTTCCACCTGTGAAGGCGTGCCACACCTTCCGTTTTACGACTTCAGGTGGGTCTGTGGTGAATATGGCGGTTTCAGGTTCTGAGGCGCTCATTTTTCCGCCTACGCCGAGCCCGGGCAGAAAGCGGTTGTGGATTTGCGCTGGCTTGTAGTAGCCGAGTTTCTGGGCTATGTCTCGGGTGATTCGCCAGAACGGGTCTTGGTCTATGGCTGCTGGTATGAGGGCTGGAACGTTCTCGCCTGTGAGTTTCTTGTGTATGAAGCATGGCACGGCTTGGATGGCTGGCCAGAACACCCAGCCTAGGTTTGTGCTGTCTTGGAATCCGAAGGCGGCTTTTGCTGTTGAGTAGGTTATGCGCTTGGCGACTTCCAGTGCAATGTCATAGAGCATGTCGATGTCCTGGACGTCGTAGATTATGAACGTGTTCTTGGGCTCAAAGCCCAAAGCTATCAAGTCCAGTGCGTTTTCGTAGCCTAGCGCGGTTGTGTCTTTGAGGTTTGCCTCATCGTCTACAACGAATTTTTCATCGTCTGTCATCTGGAAGTAAAGTCTCGTATCAAACTTGTCTTGCAGGTGTTTGGTGAAAATCCACGGAACCATGTGCCCGATGTGAACTGGGCCTGAGGGACCTCGGCCAGTGTACAGAACGAACTTTATTCCTTTCTCGTACAGGTCAAGGACAACGTCCAGATCGCGGTGTGAGAAAAAGAGCCTTCTTCGCAGTTGAAGGTGAAGCCCGCCGGCGTGTCTTTCCAGTCTCTGCAGCAGTTCGTTGCTCATTGGCTGTGTTCCGAACTCGCGAATCAGGCGCTCGTAGTCAACCTTGCCGCGGACCTCCCAAGGAGTGACAACCATTTCGTTGTCCCCAGTGTTTGAAGGTGACATAGAGACTATCAGACCTCTTTTTCTGACAGAAAAGAAGCGCTACGTAATATATCTTTTTACTTATGAAGAGAAAAGGGTGAAGCTGAGGAACCGGTTGGGAATGACATGCGTGATGATTTGCAGTTGCCTCAACTTCTCTTCCTCCAACCGTTCCTTGGACACATGATGTGTGGAAAAACAGCATTCAACCTTCAATCGCAGTTTGTGCCAAAAGTCATAAAGATTGAACAGCAAGATAGTGTAACCGATGCAATATGCAAAAGACAACCGCTTGGTCAATCCTGTGCTCAGCTTTCTTGTTGTCAGCGTTAATGTCGCCCGCCGCACTGGCTCAGCCGAGAATACCTGGTGTTCACGAGGGCGATTGGTTCAGATACGACAAGGTCTATTTTGACTGGTTTTCAAACGATACACAGGTCACCATTCCATCGGATGTGGCCATGGATGAACGATACTGATTGGATGAACATGTCTATCGTACGCGTTTCTACTTCGAACATAACGCTTCATTGGGTGCAGCATTTCAAGAATGGAACTTCAGAGGAGCTGGATGATTATGTCGATATAGTCTCTGGCGCCAGCCTGTATGCAGAATTAATGATCATCTCAGCCGGTCTTGCAGTGAATGATAGTGTCTACGCCTATGGTGAGTATTCCACATGGAAGATAAATGAAACGATAGACAGAACGTACCCTGGAGGAGCAAGGCTTGCGAATCATGTCAACATAACGGGTGACAGCTACAGTTGGCAAACGTATTGGGACAAGGTGACAGGCGCCATGACTGAAATGTCAACATTGAACATCAACCGCGTCGGAGAGTACTACACGACATACTCCTATTCTTTCGTGATGGACACGTCAAATGCTTGGATAATACCAGAGTTTCACACATCAGTCTCAATTCTAATCTTTTTTGGTGCCACCACGCTTTGTGCAGTCATTCTCAAGCGAAGACTTTTCAGAGCATGACTTGCCAAGCTATCGCTGCTCTTTTTTCTGCGTATCGAGCGCAAAGCCTGCATGAGAAGACATCCTAAGCAGTTTGCAAGTCCAATTCACATCACACCTAGGGATCGGCCCATGCAGTAGGTTGCTAGCATTCTTTTGTGTTGACACAAGTTTCAAATATCGCCTTCATGGTTAGTGGAAGCCATGCAACTAAGGTACGAGTCTCCAGAGTTTGCTGAAGAACTAAAGAGGCGTATAAACGGGAACGGAGAATATCGAGGGAAGGCCAAGGGGATGACATGGAAAACCTTGTTCATCGTTGAAGACATCCGCTTCGCTGTGTATTCTGATTACTCGGACGGGGAACTGGTTGAACGGAAGCACGTTCCGTCAAGCCAGATCGAGGAATATAGGAAGAAGGCTGATTTTGTGGTGGGAATTCCGACCTACGAATTGTCAGTGGAGATTGCCACGGGCAGAAAATCGCTTGAGACGCTGTTTATGAGTGGAACGCTGAAATTGGAAGGCTCCATTTTCAAGGCGCTACAGTACCGAGGCGCAATAGAAATGGCTGCAAAGATCACGGCTGACCTTACGAACGAGTCAAACATACCTTCGAAAGAGGATTTCGTAAAGATGCTGAGCGAACAGGGATTGCTGTAGACGATAAGTGATACGTAGAGCGTTAGCGTTTTGTTGGTGCCTTAGCGGAATAAGCCATGAATATGATTTGGCTGTTCTTGTTTGGTGAGGGTTGAGTGATGCCCTGCCGATTTCCGTAGTAAGACAGTCTTCTTCTAGCGAAAACCGATTGGAAACCACGCATACTTTTATTAAAACATCGACAACTACATTACCGAATCTACCTTGCTTTGTTTGTGAAGGGAAACGCAATGGTTGACCTGAGAGAGCACGAGCGCAAGACACTTTCCGCACTGAAGAAACTGAGCGGAAAAGCATCATTAGAGCAGATAATGAATGAAAGCGGATTGTCTGATTCGGCAGTCATGCGCGCCGCCATCACACTGCACGAAAGAAAGCTGCTCAAAATAATTGAGGAGAAACAGGCACTTGCAACGCTCAGTGAAGAAGGAAAGAGTTACGCAAGGAAGGGACTACCTGAGAGACGCATGATAGACACCTTGAAGAAACTGAGCGGAGAAGCACCGCTCGAAACAGTCGTTGAGAAGGCAGGTTTGGAGGACCAGTTCGTTCCGATTGCGTTGGGATGGATTCAAAGAAAGAAGTGGGCAGCTTTAGACTCCAAGACGAAAACGTTGCGGATTTCTGAGAAAATAGGGGAGGGGAGTGACGAGAGGCTTCTGAAGATTTTGGGCGAGAAAGGACAGGCAGTAGTTGAGGATTTGGGTTCAGAGCTTCAGGAAACAGTTCAGATTCTGAAAGGCAGGAAGCTGCTCGATGTTGAACAGAAGACAAGAAGAATCATCGAAATAACGGATGCTGGGCTGGCGGCGACGAAGAAGGGGACAAGAGTTGCGGCTGAAGTCACCCAGCTCACTCCTGAACTTATCATCAGTGGGAAGTGGCGAAAGGCGAAACTTCAGAAGTATAACATCGCCGCGCAGGGGGGTAATACTTGGCTTGGCAAGAAGCATCCTTATCTTCAGTTTCTCGACGAGGTTAGGGAGAAGCTTGTTGCCTTAGGATTCAAGGAGATGACGGGAACGGCTGTTGAGACAGCTTTCTTCAACTTCGACGCGCTTTACACGCCTCAAGGCCATCCTGCCAGAGAGCCTTCTGGATGTTACTATGTAAAATCACCTAAGCATGGCAGCGTGAACGCATACAAACAAGTCTTAGCGAACGTGAAAGCAACGCATGAGAGCGGCTGGAAAACTGGCTCAAGCGGATGGAGATACAAGTACTCAACGAAGGAGGCTGGTCGGCTGGTTCTGCGGTCTCACACCACGTGCCTCAGTGCTAGAACGCTGTTGGGCAGGGATTTGGAGATTCCGGGCATGTATTTCTCGATTGGTCCTTGCTACAGGCCTGAAGTGCTGGATAAGACGCATCTGACAGAGTTCAATCAGGTCGAGGGCATCGTGGTTGACAAGGACCTGACGCTTCGAGACCTGCTCGGAGTCTTGGAGAAGTTTGCAATCGACATAGCCGGAGCTGACAAGGCCAAGTTTGTGCCTGACTACTTCCCTTTCACGGAGCCGAGCGTGGAGCTTCGCGCTTACAAGAAAGGTTTCGGATGGATTGAGTTCGGCGGTTCAGGGATTTTCAGGCCAGAGGTGACTCTGCCCTTGGGCATTGACGTGCCTGTGCTGGCTTGGGGGCTGGGGATAGATCGGCTGTTCATGTTGAAGGCGGGCATCGACGACATTCGGCAGCTTTTCACGTTGAACCTAGATTGGCTTAGGAGGAAAGAGGTGACTTAGGAATGCCTACGATTGACATTGACTATGCAGAGTTTGAGAAACTGCTAGGTTTGGAATTGCACAGAGACTTGGAAAAGGTCAGCGAAGTCTTGGAATTTGTGAAGGGCGAGGTGAAGCTCTGGGACGAAAAAGCTGACGTTATGAGTGTTGAGATCAATGACACCAGTCGCCCTGATGTCTGGAACATCGAAGGCTTGGCGAGAACCCTGCGCGGTTTCCTAGGTTTGGAAACGGGCTTAAAAGAGTACAGGGTTGGCAAACCGATAGTGGAAATCTTCGTTGACGAAAGACTCGCAACCATTCGTCCGTACATTGGGTGCTCGATAATCAAGGGTGTCAGGCTGTCGGACCCGATTATTCGTGGATTTATGCATATGCAGGACAAGCTTGACCAGTCTTACGGCAGGAACAGACAGCGAACATCGATAGGCCTGTACGATTTTGACTTGATAAAGTCCCCGCTCACGTATGGCGTTGCGAAGCCGACTGAAATCAGTTTCGTGCCGCTGGGTTGCGAGGAGAAGATGAACTTAAAGCAGATTCTGCAAAAGCATCCAAAGGGCATAGAATACGGGCACATTGTGAATAAGCATCCAGTTTATCCGATTCTGTTGGACGCTGAGAGGAAGGTGCTTTCGTTTCCGCCTGTGATTAACTCGAGCGATCTGGGCAGGATAACGGATCAGACGAGGAACGTGCTTGTTGAGGTCACGGGTACTATGAACGAGACTGTGCTCAACACGGTGAAGATTGTCACGTTGTCGCTGATTGACCGCGGCGGGAAGGCCTACGCTGCGAAAGTTCATTATCCGAAGGAACAGGCTCCTGTTGTGACGCCGAGTTTCGAAGTTGGAAGCATGGACTTGGATGTTGAATATGTGAACAAGGTTTCAGGTTTGCGGTTTACAGCCAAACAGATTGTTGAGTTGCTGTCGAAGGCAGGTTACCGCGCTGAGAAGGTCGGCGGTGACTGTGTGAGAGTGCACGTTCCATGTTACAGGGTTGACGTCATGCATCCTGTTGACTTGGTTGAGGACGTTACGATAGCTTATGGATACAACAACATCAAGCCCTTGTGGCGTAGACTGCCGACGACAGGCGGAATGAGACTTGAACAGGCACTGGTGGACACAGCTAGAGAGTTGATGGTCGGCTTGGGCTTCCAAGAGGTCTTGACTTACACGCTGACGAACCCTGACAACCTGTTCAGCAAGATGAACGTCAAGAGGGGGAAGGTTGTGGAGCTTGCGAATCCGAAGGTTCAGACGTTGACCTGCTTGAGGAGCTGGCTTCTGCCGAGCCTTATGGAGTTTTTGAGCAATAACCTGTCAGTTGAGTATCCGCAGAGAATCTTCGAGTTAGGCAAGGTTACACTGCTGGATGAGAAAAGAGAAACTGGAACAAGAGACGAAGATTGGCTGGCAGCAGTCGTTTCACACGCAAACGCGGGCTTCAGTGAAATCAAGTCAAACTTGGATGCATTCTTCATGAACCTTGGCTTGAAATGGCAAATCAAAGAAGCAAAACATCCAAGCTTCATTGATGGAAGAGTTGGAACAGCCATTGTTGAAGGAACAAGCGTAGGAATACTGGGCGAAATAAACCCTCAAGTCTTAATGAAATGGAAGCTGGAAAACCCAGCAGCGGGATTCGAGCTGAACATGCAAAAGATCGCCAAGACCAAACACAAGCCGACGGCTTAGCATTATTATGGGGAAAAATAAGGCTGATTCCGCAGTACAAGGACCGACACTGACCGGAAGTTCAATCTATATAAGGTAGCGGTAGGCGCTTCAGAGCAGTCTTTCTCCCGCAACACTCTGTATCAGTCGATAGTAATGCTTAATTCCAGACACGCTATGTTGCTATTTGGCGATGACTGGCAACCGAGCCTTCTGCAATCCCGCCGAACATAGCCATGCAGACGGACCCAACAGAAGAGGCACGTCTCAGACTTGCCGTTCTTGTGATGGAGGGTTTACCCAAACATGGGACACGGTGGGCGCGGGCCACAAAATCCCACGACGAGAGAGCTTAACCCGAGAGGAGCGCATCGCCCCACAATGAAGTTAAGTGTTAGGTTACGTGGGAAACAAACGCCCGCGAAACAACTTTTAAGTTTCACCTCAACATACAACCTACGAAACAGGTAGGGCAACAATTTGGACATAGAAACAAAAATAGAACTGGTCTGCAAACAACCAACCGAAGAGGTGCTGACACCCGAAGGCCTAAGGCATCTCCTGGAAACAGAGGAGCACCCAATAGCCTACGACGGCTGGGAACCATCAGGCCTAGTCCACCTCGGAACAGGCGTCATCTGCGCCTACAAAATAAAAGACTTCGTCGAAGCTGGAATACACTACAAGGCCTATCTCTCCACTTGGCACGCGTGGCTAAACAACAAGCTCGGCGGAGACCTCAACCTCATCCGAAAATCAGCAGACCTCTTCAGACACTCATGGATAGCCCTCGGCGTCCCACCAGACAAGGTCGAATTCATCTACTCAGACAAGCTCTACGATGACCTAGATTATTGGGCAACCGTTGTCCGAGTCTCCAAGAACCTCACAATAGCCCGCGGAAGACGCACACTGGAAATAGCAGGCAGAAAAGAAACCGAAGCAAGAATGATCTCAGACTTCCTCTACACGCCCATGCAGGTGGCCGACATATACTACATGCAAGTCAAAATCTGCCAACTCGGCATAGACCAACGCAAAGCCAACGTTGTAGCCCGAGAGCTCGGCGAAAGACTCGGATTCTGGAAACCCGTATGCGTCCACCACCACCTACTGCAAGGCTTG
>JALHSY010000060.1 GCA_022865455.1 Candidatus Bathyarchaeota archaeon | reverse complement strand
TCGCATAGAGGACGGCAAGCGTAGCGAGTATCACAAGTATGGGCAGAATCGCGACTGGCGTAAATTCCGGAACCACGACATCCACGTAGAAAGTGTGCAAGACATCTGCAACCAAGTTTACGGCTAGGTTGAGCGATTCTCCAGCCCTGTTCTTGAAGGTCGGGTTGTTCCAGTCGTAGTTTTCGTCTATCCACACGCACGTCAGATCGCCGTTCAAGTCGAAAGTTGTGTCATTCGCAATTGCCAAGGCTGCGTCGTAAGCTGAAATGTTGTCTAAGGCGCCGTCGAAAGCGAGAAAAAAGTTGTATTCGTCTGTGTAGCTGTCTGTTCTCGTGTTCACATAGTTTTCGTAGTCGCTGTGGTGCGTTTCGTTGCCCCAGTCTGTGCTTGAACCCATCACATGTCCAAAGACCGCCACGTCACAAACATAATGAGTCATGATTCCAAGCCTCTTCACTGCGCCAGCCACGTCACCACCGTTGTAGAGACTTGCAGCAGTGAGATATTCTTCCGCTGCCCTGTCGGCTGAATTGCTTTCTTGCAGTGAACCGTCGGCATGGTAGTAGACGTGATGGTTCGTGTTGTCACCTATGCCGTCAGGGGCTTGCCCATTGTCAGGCAGTTCGGTCCCATACAAGAAAGCGGCAAGATTGCCGAGAATGTACTGTTTCTCCTGCTGCGGCAGCCAGTCTAAGGCGTGTTGGGCAATCCAGTCGTGAGTTCCATACTTTGGGTTAGACGGGTTGTCGCTGTAGCCTCCGTTGCTCCAACCAAGGACCCCGTTCGCCGAAGCAACCAATGAAGCAACGACAAAGGCTGTTGCCAACAATGCAGTTATCTTCGTTGTTTCCCTCTCCCAGAACAAATGGTCTTTAATTTCAAATAAAATTTTTGGAAAAATCCGCCAGCAGCGCACGCGTTTTCGGATGAAATCAAGGAACAGACACGCTTTGATTTATGGCAGAAGAGAACCGAGTCAAGGATTAGATCTAAAAATCCACAATGGATTTATTTATAAGAAGCACTGTCGTACTCTCCGAAGGAGCGCCGCTTTAGAGGAATAATGAAGTGGGGAGAAGATCTTTCGACAAGCTCTTTCTTGAAGCCGTAGATGACGCCTTATCTTCCCTCGGTGACTCGGCCAAGCAGTCGATTTATTTCCACCTTGAAAGCAAATTCAAAATCCCCAGAAACGAGATTCCCTACCGCTTCCAGGATTTTGCGGCTGGGCTTGAGAAGATTTTCGGTGTAGGAGCCCGATTTCTGGAAATTCTGATAATGAAGAAGCTGCATGAGAAGACTGGAAAGCCCATTGAATGGAACGACAGCAGAGAATTCGTCTTCACTGAATACCTTACTGTGACCAAGCAGAGTTTCTCAGGAAGCAACGGGAAGACTTAGACTCCCAGAGACATGGAGTCGTTTCGTTTCTGAAGTAGATTCTGATAATACGTATTTGGAGTTCACAAATGATTTATCAAAGCTTCATGGACTTCTCTTCTAAACTCACGTTAGGACTTCCGAGGGTCAAATTTGCCTCAAAACGACTTCAGCAAGATTCTTCTATCAGCAGTTGAGGAAAGCTTATCTTCCTTGGGAGATTCATCCAAACAAGCCATATTCTTCCATCTAGAGGCTTCATTCAAGATAAAAAAAGAACACATTCCAGCTCAACTGGCAGGATTCACGAACGCCTTGGAGAGAATCTTCGGACCAGGAGCTCCTTACCTTGAAAAACTCATCGTCAGGAACCTTCACGAAAAACTGGGGCTGGACTTTGAAGACGGTCGCTACTCGGATTTCGTAGAGTGCGTAAACAACGCAAGAAAACATCTCATGTTTAAGGGAGAATGCAAAGCGCCATGACAGAAGGCAGAAAACACAAGATAGCTGAAGAAAAGCAACTCAAACAAGCGCTGCAGAGACTACGCATTCTTGGCGACGCAATCGACGAAGAAGCCTACGTGACAGATCCAGAAACCCATGAAATACTATTTGTCAACAAGAAAATGGAAGAAAGATTCGGAAAAAACATAGTCGGCAAAAAATGTCACAGAGTATTCCAAAACTTGCCTGAACCATGTTCATTCTGCAACATCAAACAGATCTCCGGAAAAAACCTTGGCAGGTCATACGTCAGAGAACTCCAGAATCAAAGAAATGGACGGTGGTACAGATGCATGGGCAAGATCATCAAATGGCCCGAAGGCAAACACGTTCGATACGGGTTGGCTATCGACATTACCGAGCAGAAGAAAATGGAAGAAGCGTTAACAGACAGTGAAGAGAAGTTCAGAACCATCACCGATTCTACTCAAGACGCCATTATCTTAGTGGATGATGATGGCAAGATCGCTTACTGGAATCCCGCGGCCACAAAGATTTTCGGATACACAAAGGAAGAAGCGATTGGCAAGCAAGCACACACGCTTCTAACAACTAAGAATGTACACAAAGACTTCCTAAAAAGATTCACAGAGTTCAAGAGAAAAGGAGAAGACTCTGCCTTCACGAAGACTCTTGAGCTTACAGCTATTAGAAAGGATGGAACAGAGTTTCCAATAGAGCTCTCTCGCTCGCCAGCAAAGATCAAAGGCGCGTGGTTCTCGGTAGGCATTATCAGAGACATCGCAGAAAGAAAGAACATGGAAGTAGCACTGCAGGAAAGCGAAAAGCTCTTCCGCTCTGTTGTGAGCAACTCCCTCACCGGAATCCTGATCTTAGATGACAAATTCAGAATAATCTACGCTAATGACGAAATCATGCACCTAGGCGGCTATTCAAAGGAGGAAGTTGTGGGACAAGAATTCACAAAGTTTCTCGACCCGGCCACCAAAAAACTCGTTCAAGATAGGTACTTGCGTAGACAAAAAGGAGAAAATGTGCCCCCTCACTACGAGTTCAAGATAGTTACTAAGAACGGCGAGACAAGGGATGTAGAAGCCAAGGCTTCCGTCATAAGATACATGTGCGGCAGAACATGCTCAATAGCACAACTACTTGACGTTACTGAGCGCAAAAAAATGGAAGAAGAAAGAAAACGCTTCGAAGAAAGACTTTCCGCACTCAACACATACGGCCAGAGCTTAAACACGGCAAAAAATATAAAAGAGATCCACAAACTCACCTTGGACGCCGCGGAAAAGACCCTTGGATTCGAAATTGCTAGTATCCTCATCATCGAAGGAAAAATGCTCAAATTGAATGCCCAAAGAGGGTATCCAAGAAACATAATGCTTGAGCTACCGCTTGACGGAAACAGAGGCGTAACAGTCAGGGTTGCGAAGAAAGGCAAGTCTATCTACGTTCCAGACGTACGGAAAGACAAAAGGTATTTTGGCGGATTCTTAGCGGAACACAAAGATAACAAGGTTGTCAAACGCCGGAAAATAGGCAGAAGCGGCGTACTTTCTGAACTTGCAGTGCCGATCAAAGCAGGAAGAACAGTGTTAGGCGTCTTGAATGTAGAGAGCAAGAAGCGTGCGGCCTTCGATGGAGATGACCGTAAACTGCTTGAAATACTGTCCTCTCACGCTGCAACTGCCATAAGCAATTTACGAAGACGAGACCAGCTCAAAGAGTTCTCCATGAAATTGGCCTACTTGATGAAGAATATTACCGAAATCATGAATGTCAGGGAGATGCGGCAGAGGCTGAGAGTGATTACAAGAGCAATCAAAAAGTTTGGGTGGCGAAGGGTAGTCATTTCGCTGAGGGACGGGAACCTTGAAGGAACGGACCTCGTGGCTTCAGGACTCACGCGAGAAGAAACCAGACTTCTCCTGAAAAGAAAGGCGCCGGGGCAGGTTTGGAGAGAACGCTTAGGTCCGAAATTTGAACGGTTCACGATAGGGGGATTCTACTATCTACCTTGGACCGACCCGTGGATTCGAGAAAAAGTTCACGGCGTCCCACCTGAAGTCCCCGCGGACAAAGCAACTACGTACGCTGGAGTCCCCAGCAGACTTTCTCCTGAAGAGATGGTCAACTGGCATCCTCAAGACATGCTTTACGCGCCTCTCCGCACGCCGAATGGGAGAATTGTGGGCATCCTGAGCATGGATGATCCTATCGATGGACGAATACCCATCAAGGAGTCGCTTGCGCCTTTGGAGCTTTTCCTACATCAGGCCGCGATAATAATCGAGAATGCCCAGCTAATAGAGAGCTTGAAGGAAGCAAGAGGACAGCTCGAGCAAAAAGTGGACGAGAGAACCCGCGAACTCAGAAAGTCTCAGGAACAGTTGCTCAAGGCTCAAAGATTGGCTGTAATAGGCGAACTCGCAGGCATGGTAGGTCACGATCTGCGCAACCCTCTTACAAGCATCGCTGCGGCAACTTACTACGTGAAGATGCGACGGAGCCCTGAGGCAAATGGGAAGATTAAGGAAATGCTTGAGCTCATAGAGAAGAACATAGCCTACTCGAACAAAATCATAAACGATCTTCTCGACTATTCAAGAGAGATCGATCTGGAACTGTTAGAGCACACTCCGAAATCAATAGTGAAGGAATCCCTGTTGTCATTAGAGATGCCCAACAACATCCAAGTGATAGACCTGACAGAAAGCAAGCCGAAAGTCAAGGTTGACATAGACAAGATAAAGAGAGCCTGCTTGAACCTGGTCAGAAACGCAATAGACGCCATGCCTGAAGGCGGCACGCTCACAATAAAGAGTGAACAAACAGACAGCCATTTGAAAATCTCTTTCTCCGATAGCGGCGTAGGCATGCC
>JALHSY010000059.1 GCA_022865455.1 Candidatus Bathyarchaeota archaeon | reverse complement strand
CCCGTGCTTATTATCGTGACTCTGGGCAGCTTCGGGTTCTTTCCGGGCGGAGGAGGCACAGCAAACGCTGGTTTCGTCCCTTTTCCCACTTTCTCTATCTTTGTGTTTGCTGTTATGTCTATGCCGACGTTGTACCCGCTTTTCAGCTTTATGACAACATGTTTCTCGTCGCCGTATTCAGAACGGGGAATCAAAATCCCCTCGTACATTTCTTCGTCTTTTGTTATGCGCAGCTTGTCTCCAATGTCGGCGTCAGCCTTCTTGATAGCTTCTAGCGCCTCGCCCTTGTAGCCTGAGGATTCTTCCGCGCCCATTTTCAGTTCTCCATCATTTTTGACATGTAAACTCCGTCATAATCGTAACCGAACCGCCTGTAATACTCCTTTGTGCCTAGTGCACTTATGACTAGAATCTTTTTTAAATTATAGCGTTCCCTTGACATGCGTTCTGCTTCAGAAAGGAGAACGCCGCCGAGGCCTTTATGTTGCCAAGCAAGTGCAAAATGCTTGCCCACAGGCACCAGTGGACCGTAAACGTGAAGCTCCCGCACGATAGAGCACGGCGTGGCTTTTATTTCTGGTCTGTGAGCTTTGTCGGAGGGAACCCGCAGTCTCAGATACCCGATTAAAACGTCATTCTCAGCGTCCTCCGCCGAAATGAAAATCTCCTCGCCTTCAGACGCTTCATAGTGTGTGGTCAAGATTTCCACTTTTTCAGGGTTCGGTTTCACTTTGTCAACGGCCATTCTGTGCCCCACTTCTCTGCACCTGATGCATCTGCACCTCAGGCCCTGTTCCTTCAGTTCCTGCTGCGCTAGTTGGCGAAGGTTGCTTTTTTTCACACCGGCGACTATGAGCGGTGAGGGAATGTCTCGTTGGACGCGCATTATGCGCACCCAGGGCGGAACCATCTTTTTGACTTGAACGATGAGGTCTGCTGCCTCGCTCGTCGTATAGGGCCTGTATGTGCCTTCGCTTTGCCATTCGTAGGCTTTCGTGCCCTTCAAAACCAAGCAGGGGTAAATTTTAATCATGTCAGGCTTGAAGTCAGGGTTAGTGAAGACTTTTTTGAAGGCTTCCAAATCCTTCTTCATGTTTGACCCAGGCATTCCAGGCATTAGATGGTAGACTATTTTCAATCCAGCGTCTTTCATGATGCGAGTGGCTTCGACAACGTCTTGGACTGTGTGCTTTCTGCCCACCAAACGATAGATTCTGTCATCTGGGTTCTGGACACCCAGTTCCACGCGAGTCACGCCCATGTCTAGCATACGATTTACGTGTTCTTCTTTGGCCCAGTCTGGCCGGGTTTCCACCGTTATGCCGACGTTTCGGATTTTGCTTCTTTCAGCGTTTTTCTTTGCCTCTTCAAGGTTGACGGCGTCCTTGCCAGTTATGGCATCGAGACAGCGGTGAACAAACCAAGTCTGATACTCGTGCGGCGTGGCTGGAAATGTTCCTCCCATTATGATTAGTTCTATTTTGTCAACGTTGTGTCCTATAGATTGCAGTTGTTCGATGCGGCTTTTGACTTGCAGGTAAGGGTCGAACTGGTTTTGCAGTCCTCGCATCGCGGCTGGTTCAAAACCCGTGTAGCTTTGAGGAACACCATACTTTGGTCCGCCGGGGCAGTAGGCGCATGGTTCCGGCTGCGGACACGGATAGGGTTTAGTCATAGCAGCTATGACTGTGACGCCTGAGATTGAGCGTGTGGCTTTTCTTCGCAGAAGGAGCAACAGCTTGCTTTTTTCTCTTGCTTTGAGGATTGCTATTATTTCAGAGTTAGACGGGATTCTGCCAAGCTTGTATTTGGCGGCAACTTGCATCTTGGCCTTGTTAACATCGTTACTAGTAGGAGAGGGGATGTGCATCAACGTCTGAACGAGCTCTCTCAGAGCCTTCTCCACATTCAAATTCACTGCAACCACACTAAACTTACGTGCAGTTATAGAAATAGACTGCGCTAGGGTTTCAGAAAGTATTTATCTTTAGATCACATATGCTACGGAATCTCAGGTTTGGCGAGCACCCTTGAACATGGTTTCACCCGTTAGGAACTACATTCGAAACATGGGCATGCTCAGCCGTAACGCCAAGCTTTTCCTTGTGGCAACCATATTGGCGGGCTTGGGCTCAGGAATCTGGGGAGTCATATTCTACCTGTACCTGAATCTTCGCGAAGTGGGTTTTGAGCTGAACTTCATAGGCAACATGTTCACAGCCAACGGCTTAGCAGTGGGTTTAATTGCGTTGCCCGCAGGCTTGCTTTGTGAACGCATCGGCCACAAGAAGGCGTTAATAGTCGGCGTCATGGCGAACCTAATAAATCCAGTTCAAATCTTGGTCCTGCAACCGTCAATCTTGCTTTTGGCAAGCCTCACTTCGGGCTTGATTGGCACGGTCGGTTGGGTTGCCCAGGCACCGTTCATGATGGAGAACAGCAGGCAGGAGGAGCGCACATACTTGTTCAGTTTCGGCTGGACGCTGATGATAATTATGGCCGTGATAGGCAGCTCTTTGGGCGGCGTCTTACCAGACATCATAAACGGTTTCACGGGTTTACCGACAGGAACAGACGGGTCGGCTTTCGGCTATCGCATATCCCTTGCTATATCTGTTGCGCTGAGTTTCGCAGCCATTCTTCCGATACTGCTGATAAGAGAGAACAAGAAGCCGAAAAAACAAAGGATGTTGGACCTGCTCAGCTTGCGAAACGTGAAAAGCTCGCGCACAATCATCAAGTTCATGATACCAGCTGCAATCATAGGTTTCGGCGCAGGCTTCGTAGTGCCCCTTTTCAACGTGTTCTTCAAAAAGAGATTTCTCGCCACAGCAGAGCAAGTCGGCCTTATGTCGGCTCTAAGCAATGTAACACTGGGCATTGGCACTCTTGTGGCGCCGGCACTGTCGAAGAGGCTTGGCAAGGTCAAGAGTGTGGCTCTATGCGAATATCTCTCTATGCCTTTCATCATGTTTACGACTTTGTCTCCAAGTCTGAGCTTGGCGGCGGCGTCCTACATTACGCGGACCGCCTTGATGAACATGGCAGGCCCGATAGGAACCACTTTGCAGATGGAACTGGTCACTGAAACGGAACGGGCCACGACAAACGGTTTGATGATTATGGCTGACAACATTCCGCGGGCTGTGACTGCGTCTGTCTCGGGCGTGATGATGACTGGAAGCGACTTTCTCACGCCGTTCCTGTTTACAACAGTCACTTACTTCATAGCCAGCTCCCTGTATTTCACGTTCTTCAGAAAGGCCGAGGCCCAAGCCGCTAAGGCCTCTGCCGAAAAGGCTTCCCAGCGTAGACCACTTTACCGTCAACGATCGTCATTTCCACATCAATCTTCCTGATGCCATCAGGCGGAACGCAGTACAAATCATCCGACAACACCGTCATGTCTGCATACTTCCCCACCTCAATCGTTCCCCTCTTGTATTCATCAAAAGAGGCATAAGCTGCGTTAGACGTGTACGTTTTCAGAGCCTCTTCAACCGTCAAGCCCTCTTCGGCAAAGCCTTTTCTTGCCACAGCAGCCCAAATGCCCAGCAGTGGGTCTATCGGCTCCACAGGACAGTCTGAGCCCGAGACAACGACCAACCCCTCACGTATGAGCGTTTTGAAGGGGTAAACCCAGCGGGCTCTGGTCTTGCCCACGCGGTCCGCAGCCCAGAAACCTGAAACCACGAAATGCGGCTGCACGGACGCTATGATGTTTGAGCGCTTCATTCGTTTGATTAGTCTTGGATTGAGCACTGAGCAATGCTCGATTCGGTGCCTGTGGTTTTTCCGCGGATGCTCTTTCAGTGCTTTTTCATACGACTTCAAAACCACGTCTACAGCGCGGTCGCCTATGGCATGAATAGCCAGCTGCAATCCCGCCTTGTGAGCTTTCAGGACGAGCCTGTTCAGCTTTTTCTGTGTGTAGAGCATCATGCCCGCTGTTTCAGGCTTGTCAGAGTAAGGCTCTTCCAATGCTGCTGTCCGAGCGCCCAGAGAGCCGTCTGCCAGAATCTTGACAAAACCTATCTTAACCATGTCATTTCCAAACCCTGTTGGCAAGCCCAGTCTGACTAGCTCATCCAGCAAGTCTACTGAAATGCCTAAGCAGACCCTCAGGGGCAGCTTTCCTTCGGCACCCAGCTTGCAGATGGTGTTTATCTCATCTGCAGATGTTACCATCCAGTGGACACACGTCAGCCCAGCTTCCACTGCCTCTTTGCACGCTGCGACGCAGGCTTCTTCAAGCTCTTCCCGCATTGGCTTCGGTTTGACTTTCCACACTAGGTCCATGGCGTTTTCCCGCAGAATCCCGTTAGGTTCGCCCGTTGCCTCGTCCAAGTCTACTTCTCCGCCGTGAACAGCGGTCTGCTTCGTTATGCCTGCCAACTTCAAAGCAGCGCTGTTGACGACGCCAAGGTGCCCGCAGACACGCGTCAAAAAGACTGGTTTGTCTCTGACTGCGGCGTCGAGGTCCCAGCGGGTCGGGTAGCATTTTTCGCTGAATCTTTCTTGGTCCCACTTGCCCCCGAGAATCCAGTTTCTTCCGCGATTCCTTTCAGCGAATTCTCGTAGTCTCTTCTGCATTTCGGTCATAGACTTTGCATTTCTCAAGTCGAGAGACTGCGAGGAATGGCCGAACCCTGTCATGTGCACGTGGCAGTCGACGAGTCCTGGAACGATTGTCTTGTCTTTTGCGTTTACGATTCTTGTCTTCCTGCCGACGTGCTTGCGGATTTCGCGGTTTGACCCGACAGCGACTATTTTTCCGTCATGTATGGCGACGGCTTCAGCTCGAGGCTGCTTCGGGTTCAGGGTCACCACATTAGCGTTTAGAATTGCAAGTGATGGTTCAAACATGTGTGCTATCTACGCACGAAAAAGGATAAAAACTTAAGCTTGAGTCTAAACCCAGTTTTGTCCCGGTTTCCTCTGCATCATTATTCTTTTCTCGTAGTTGCGCTTGTTTCTGAACCGCGGGTTCGGGCTTTTCTTCTTGACAGCCTGTATTTTAGGCGTTTGTGATCTGACTTTTCCAGCTTTGGACAGTGAACCGTGGGTCGGCATTGAGTTGCACCGTTTCTATTGAAAAGTCTACAGCAACTCTTAAACCTTTTCACCCATCATTTCTGTTGTGGGCGGGGGTCGCCGAGCATGGTCAAAGGCGCAGGCTTCAGGAGCCTGTCCTGTAGGGGTTCGTGGGTTCAAATCCCACCCCCCGCACCAGAATTTTGGGCTTATTTCAAGCTTGATTCTGCAAAAGAAGCCCAATTTAGGATAACGTGTGCGGGGGCTAAAATTTGAACACCAGTTTATAAAATGCGGAGTTAGGTTCAAATATCGGTTTATAAAGATAATTATTGAATTTTTGGTATGAATTCTCTCTTTCTTTAGCCAAACATTGGTTTAAAATATCGATGTAAAAAGCTCAATTTTGCATCCTTTCAAATGAACCATCCTCAAAATGAGTTTAAAATAAGATTTTAAGTTGGCAGAATTGCTTAGAACGTCGGGCTTTAGCATACTTTTATGCATAGCTAGAGACATTGTCATACGATTATGCAATGAAAATCATGAGAAGAATGCCACCAAAAATTCAGATTCACGAAAATCACGTGCATAAACCTTTTATGCAAATTAAATTAGATTGATGGACATAACGTTCAGGAGGAGATGAGAAAATGGCTGAAAGCACGATTCCTATAAAGAAAGCAATTCCGATAGTTGCTGTAACATGGATTCTATCTTTACTTACTACTTTGGCTATTGTATACTTTACTCCCTTTGTCCCAGTAGGAACCAACCAGATTGCAGATAGCGCTATCATAACTACCAAGCTAGCTGATGGAAGTGTGACTTCAGCTAAGATAATGGATGGAACTCTAACTGCTGTAGACCTGGGCGATGGCTCTGTCATATCTGTCAAAGTTGCAGACGGCGCGGTGACGACTTCTAAGATTGCTGATGGATCCGTTACAACTGCCAAAATCGCAGACAATGCTATTGTAACGATTAAATTGGCTGACGGTTCTGTAACTTCGGCAAAGATACAAGACGGAACTATCGCAGCCACAGATTTAGCCACAGGCTCTGTTACTACAATACAGATTGTCGACGGTGCCGTAACAACGGCCAAGATTGCTGACGGTGCGGTTGCTGGTATCAAGCTTGCATCCGAGGCAATCCCCTTCGCTTACGCTGTCAGTCCATACTCGGAAGTAACAACATCAACATCATGGGAAGATATGCCGGACATGGTGGTGAACCTAACGGTAACTCGAACAAGTCACTTAATTATTATGTTCAGTTGTTTTGCCTATGTTGAGACAGCTGGATACTCTCTTAATATACGAGCTAATGTTCCAACCTCGCTTTATCCGATACCATATCCAATGGTGGTGGGTTTAACAAGAGCGACTTTTGACAAGGCGGGCTCATATTCTTTCATCTTCAACTTGCCGGATGTTAGTGCGGGCGTTCACACGATCAAAATACAATGGCTAGTTTCATCTGCAGCAACAAGGGGTATTGTAGGTGAGAGAACGTTAACTGTTTTCGCACTACCAGCATAATCGCGGAAATGTTCAGCGAAGCATTCTCAAAATCTTTAAGAAGCCCTCATTTTAAGCTAACCCACAATTATTTTTTCTGTATTTTACATGCTTTTTTACGTTTTTAACATTACCCCCAAAGTAAAATCGAAGCACAAACAGCACTCGGACTAAGTTATTGATAGCGGTTTAGATTCAAATGTCCCTCATATTGACTTCTTAAAACATACTTGAAAAGTCTTAAGAAAATCTTATGGTAGCCCGGGAGAGATTCGAACTCTCGCCGAACACATCCCAAACATATTTTTACCGGTAAAGTTGGGTGGGGGTCCCACCCCCCGCACTCCAATTCCAAGCCTAAATTGAGCTTATCTTGACTGAATAAGGCTATTCTAGGACATTGTGAGTGAGGGTTGAAATTTGTACACGTGTTTACCCGTAAAAACACTTGACTTTTGTAGTCGGTGATGCCTTTCCGCCATTAGTGCGTGCAGTTATCTTTTGTGCCGCTCGATTCTTTCGTGTTTTTGCGTTTTTCTGCGCCATTCTCGTTTTTTCTGTGTTTTTATGAGAGTTCGACCGTGGGTGTGTTCGGAGCCGTCTTCTGTTCGGTATTGACTTATGTTTCTGTAAAAGGTTGAGTAGTCTATTTGATTTTGTTGAAGAGCCCTGATGTTCTGGTTTAGCTGCTTTTTGTTTTCGGGGTTGGCTGTTTTGTCATAGGTGTCAGAGTAGGTGAGATAGGCGGCGTGGAACTGAAAGTCAGATGGGTTGTCGATTAAGAGCTTCTCAGTCGAAGTTGATTCGTTATTGTTAGATTCTTCGGTCATCTTATTCCAAGCTTTGTGATAGTTTAGAGAGGCTTGCCTTTTATAGATAGCGCATGTTACAGAGAAATGAGATACGAGTAAATCAACTTCAGAGTTCATTCAACTCCTCGCGGATGCTTATTCATCCAATCCACAGCAAATGATTCCGCTTTTGATTCGGTCGGAAACTCCGGTGACATCTTTCTTCCTTCATCATCATTTCTTGTCTCAGGAAACAGCAGGACTACATAGTGTTCTCCATACTGTTTCTTAGTAACAATAAGGTTCTGTCCTGTTGTCGCATTTGCATATCCTCTCTGATTATCTATTTTTCTCCAGCCTTTTACTATTTTCATAAATCATTCTCCTCACGCCGATGTTAAACTGCCATGCGCGTTCGGCACTGCATAATCTTTTTTTCCTGTTCCAAGCCTCTCCGCAGCTTGTCTTCCACAACAATGCCTTCCGACCGAAGACGCCCTACGAGCTATGCCCTTCACTTAGTTGGGAACCCAAGTCTTCAATGTTGCTGAGCGTTCCTTTTTTTCCAATCCTCAATTGTCTTTCACCTCTGAATGTGGACGTTCGTGCATTCTCAATTTGAATGGTGTCTCCTATCGAGATGGAGTTTATCTGTTCATTCCACAAACAGAGTTTGATTGTTCCAGTTTCGTCCGCTATCAAAGCGTTAGCTACGCTCGCGTAGTTTCCAAACCGCGTAACGACAAGCTTTGGTCTTGGAATTTCCAGAACTTTAGCCTTCAGATTAACATGGCTCATTCCAGTTCGCAAATCTCCGATGGGAAGAGACCGTGATCCCTTACTTCTCTTAAGTAGATGTCTGCGGATCATGTCAGTTTTCATGAAATCCTTGATTGGATTACTTTGTTCCAAAAGAAATTCCTCAGATACTGGAAATTGCGCAACAACCCTAGAGTCATTCATGATCAAAAAGATGGCTTTATCTTGTGTTTTGCCGCGGTATTCGATTGAAAGGTTCCCACATCTGGATTTCTGATTTTCCCCTGCTGAGATCAACGCATAAAAAAGTTCGCCAGAGTCAACTCCATACTTTATTGAAAGAAACGCAAGGTATTCGCCGGGTGATGCTTTGTTTCTCAAGGCTTCTCTACTCTTTTCCCCGTGCTGATTCCATTGTGAAGACCATTCTTGGACAATTTTAATGCCCTTCCTTTTGCCTGGCTTCTCACATGCAAGTCATGGGGTCACAATGGAACGCGCCAAGGATCTATCAGTCAGAACAATCAGGCGAAAAAGTAAACGCACATGGCGATCTACTCTTTCTCTAAGAATCCCGACTGCTATGACTAAGTGCATCGCCAAGTTTATTAGGCTAACGTATGCTGTACCTTTTTTTGCAGAATCGGGGAAAAGACGGTAGATTTGCGATTGTTTTGATAGTTTTAGGTGGTAGCCTGAGAGAGTCAGGACTCTTGCCAAGCATGCAGTAAGCATATTTTTACCGGTAAGCGCGTGCGGAGATCCCACCTCTAGAACTCCAATTTCTGGCGTACTTTTAGCTTATTTTGTGCAGACTGATCCTAAGCGCTATGTCATCAAGCGACTACATTGTGACAAGTGAAGGAATACTGCTCTAGAGGAAGAAATGTTGGACAAGACTCTCCTAGGACCTTGCAACTACTATTGTGGCAACTGTGCAGTGTTCAAGAATAGCAAATGCTTAGCCTGCGCCAAAGCAACTGAAAAGGCTGAAGCTGAAGGAAGAGTTTTCTGCAACATCTCACTTTGCGTTGGAAGTAGGAATCTGGTCTCCTATTCAGACTGCAAAAGCTACCTATGCGAAAAATATGATGATGGAATATTCGCTGAAAGCTTCATCAAATACATAAGAGGAAAACTGAAAAGACATTGAACAATCGCCATTTGCCACATTTTGCGCCAATCTATGCTAAACCTTTTTATATGAGTGCTCAGGTTCATTGGGCTTGTCACACGATTCATGCTTGAACGAAAGAAGCTTTCTAAAGCTTTCATAAAATCATGCAAAATTTCTGTGGCAGGAGATAAAACATATGCAAATACAGAACTTTAATGAGTTATCGTTAAACCCGCAAGTCATGAAGGGCATTGAAGAGCTCGGGTTCAGGAATCTGACCCCAATTCAGGCCGAAGCAATAGCTCCCATGCTTGAAGGAAAAGACGTTATTGGACAGGCCCAGACTGGAACAGGCAAGACTGCGGCTTTCGGAATCCCAATGTTGGAACGCCTCAATCCAAACGTCAAAGCAGTTCAAGGTTTGATTCTTGAGCCAACACGTGAACTTGCCGTGCAGGTGGCAGACCACATAGACAGACTTGGCAAGTACGCGGCGTTCAAGGTTGTGCCGATCTACGGCGGTGAATCCATCCAACGGCAGATACACGAGCTCAGAGACGGTGTCCACATAGTTGTTGGCACTCCAGGCCGCATCATAGATCATCTGGAACGAGGGACACTACGACTGGCATCAGTGAAAATTGTAATTCTCGACGAAGCTGACCGAATGCTTGACATGGGATTCATTGAAGACATAGACTACATACTTTCCAGAGTTCCCACAGGCAGGCAGACAGGCCTCTTCTCGGCAACCATAGACCAGACAGTCATGAGCATCTGCAACAGGTACATGAGAAACCCTGAGAAAATACTAGTAAGCAAGGACGAAATAGCGCTTACGCAGATAGACCAGTATTACACGGTTGTAAATCCTTACGACAAGCTCGAACGTCTATGCACTATACTCGACGAAAACCACATAGGCCGAGCCATAATATTCTGCAAGACACGAACAGGAACAAGCAGACTGTCAAACGAACTGACAGCACGAGGATACAGCGCGAGAGCACTGCACGCAGGCTTCACTCAGGCGCAAAGAGACTACGTCGTTGACGCGTTCAGAAGAGGACAGCTCAAACTGCTCATTGCCACAGACGTCGCTGCTCGAGGACTGGACATTCCAGGGATAACCCACATAATAAATTACGATGTCCCGTTGGACGCGCTTGTCTATTTTCACAGAATCGGAAGGACTGCAAGAATGGGCCGCGAAGGAACGGCCATAACGCTTGTGGGCTATGGCGAATTGACTGAACTTGAACAGATAAAGGCCCTGACAAAAACAACCATACAAGAAATAGAGTGAGGCAAATCCATCGATCTGTTCACGTTGTCAAGAAGAGCAATCTTCCATCTGCATTTATAAGGAAGACCTCGTATCTATCTGGCAGTAGCGTTTTGTTTTCCATAGGCGAACAAAGGCACAACGCTACACACGAACAAAAAAAGCAAAAGGAGTGAAAAGAATGACAGACGAATCAAAAATCGTTTTCATTGGTAGGAAACCAGCTATGAGCTATGTTATGGCAATAATCACAAGCCTCTCAGCATCCAACGCCAAGGAAATAATCTTGAAAGCACGCGGACAAGCAATCACCACAGCCGTTGACGCAGCCGAAATAACTAGAAACCGCTTCCTAAAAGACCTGACGATCAGCAAGATTGCCATCGGAACCGAAGAGATGCCGCCAAGAGAAGGCGAAAACAGCTCCAGAATGGTTTCAACAATGGAAATAATCCTCGCAAAACCATAAGAAAACATTGCGAAACAAACCCACAGTCGGCGAACCCTTGGATTTCCTTCGAACAACGAAGTTCACGCCGACAATTTTTTTCTATACATTAAACGACTGTTGCCCTGTTTATGTTGATGTCTGAGCTTTTTCATTGATGTCTCAGCAGACACATCGTGATATGCTCATCGACTTCTGAGATCCATCGCTGCCCAGATGACTGCTCTAACGAGCAACGTAACGCCTATGAGCACCACTATCGCAGCCCAGAATGCAAACCATCTTGGCTGTGTGACTGTTTCGTCTAGGAACACTCCGATAAGGTAGTATGCCCCGAACCAGAAGGCGACGTTTGACGCTCCGTCCACTTTCCTCCTCAGTGGTGAACCTGCGAAAATCCTGACGATCAGCATGGCAATTTCGAAGAAGACCCACAGAAGGCTGAACAATCCAACAGCTTGATACATCGTTACGTACGTCGCGTTTGGGATTTCTGGGGCAGGCAGGTAAACCTGAGTGTTTGCGACACGCACAACCCCAAAATTCTGGAAGAAGTCCATCGCCTTTTCAGGAAGATTGGGCGTAGCTATGAAAATCGTTCCGGCTAGAATGAAGAAGAAGCCCACTGAGATTGCGCTCAACAGGCCTTCTCGATACCTATGCGGGATTGTGCCAGCGTTTCCGTTCAAACTACATCCCTAGTCAGACTATTCTGCTGACCTGAGCATATATAACGTTTCTCAGCATATGCTGTGAGCATGTTTTAAATACCCTGACATTTAGATAATACGATGAACAGGTTGAGGTGAAGAATGTGTCAAATTGCCCTAGATGCGGCGAGAAAGCCACTGAGGAGATGACGTTTTGCCCTAAGTGCGGCGCTTCCCTCAGAACCGTACAGCCTCAGGCTGAAGCGCGGACGACAACCTATCGGAGACGCGAGAAGGAGGAGAAGGAAGAGAAGGGCGAGAAGCGTGAAAAGCACGAGAAGCGTCAGTATTCCTTCATCGGACCGCTAATCGGCGGCTTGATCCTGATATTCATAGGGTTGACGTCTTATCTGGAGATCACCGGCTTGGCGGAAAGGAGAGTAGTCTGGGCTTTCTTGTTCGTCCTGATTGGGCTGGTGATCATAATTGGAGCAGTTTACGGCGCTATGATAGCGGGTAGAAGACATCCGAAGCCTTAGGTCAGCCATCCGAAGAATAGCCTGTACAGCTTGTGCTCCACAAGCGTGGCGGCGTTGCGTCTGCCAATCACTCGGAAGTAGTTTTTCCCAGCTGCTTCTATCAGGTCTCCGATGTCGTATCTTGGGAACATGCAGGAGGAAACGATCAGTCTGCCCCATTCACCACGTCTGAGTTCGTGCAGCATTTTCGTTCCGTGTGCTGTTTCAACCTCGAAGAGGTATTTGTCATAGTTCGGTGTTACATACGGCAGGTTGTCAAGTTGCTGGGCAAAGACTCCCTCTGTCGCACTGTAGATTTCGACCACTGGAACGTCTCCGAAACATTTCTTCATGACAGGTGCGTACTTGAATTGGATTTTGCGCACGCTTGTGCAGAAGAGGGCGCGCATTTTCCACAGTTCTTTCGGAGTTTTTCCATGCTTCTTCTTGACGTACCTTGCAAACGAGAGGATCACAGGCGTGACGCCCATGGTGGCGACCACGTTCGTGCCCTGTGCCTGCTGATAAGCTAGCTCAAACCTTCTTTCCCAGTCATCCTTAGCGATTCCTGAACCCAGCTTGTCTATGTCCTCTTGCCTTGGTATGAGGCTGACCCTGTCAAACATTGGATTGAGTCTGGCATAGGTTCCTGAACTGTACCCGTAAGTTATCTCTTGCCCATTCAATTCCATCGTGTGGACGGCGGAGGGGAAATTGAGGTTCAGAATGTTCCCAGTAAAAAGTTCAAAATCGTTCTTTCTCAATGCATGGTTTACGAGGGCCCTTGCTCCGCACGTGAATATCTGCTTGAGATGAGTTTTTGTTGCAGGCAGAACCTTTGCTTTGCCTGTTGAGCCTCTGGTCATTACCCAGCACTCGAGCGGCTCGGGGAGAATTGAGCTGTAGTTGCCTTTTTGAACCTCGGTTAGGTATTGGTCCAGTTGTCTGTAGCCTAGAACAGGGAAGTTTGCCCTGAACTGTGAGAAGCTTTCAGCTTCGAAGGCTCGATGGTCCTTTCCATAGCTGGTTTTCTCGTATTCCTTGACTAGCTCGCTCAGTACCTGCCGTTGCGATTCTTCGGGAATCTTTAGAGACTCGTACCACGAGCCTATTATTGGCTGAAGCATGCCTAGATCGCGGTCTTGTGGGAACATTAGAGATACAGAAAATAGTTTGAATCGGGCTGCTTATATGCTTCGCCGTCTCAAGGTTCGAAGACTTCGCGTTAGAGGTTCTTGAGTATTTTGTCTATGCCCGGCTCTATGCCCTGAAGAAGCAGAAAGCCTCGTGGGCCTTCTCTTGCCGTGATTTCGCCTGCCATGTTTGTCTGCATGAGTTTCTTCACTTCTTCGATGTGGCGTGTGTGGCCCAAGACCCAGATGAGTTTTGTGTAGGCAGAGGATGGAAGCATGTTGCCGCCTTCGATGACGCCTCTTGCAAGCATGTCGCGACCTGTTTCATAGACTCGCAAGTGCACGTAGCCGAATAGAGGTTCTACTACGAGCACGACTGGAATCTCCTCGTCTTGACAACGTTCAAGCGGCGGAAACATGTCGGTTCCAACGTGGCCTAGACCTGTTCCGATTATGACAATGCCGTGGTAGCCGCGGTCAACCATAGAGTCAAGAATGTCGGGATTCATCCCCGGGTAGGAGTAGAGCAT
>JALHSY010000058.1 GCA_022865455.1 Candidatus Bathyarchaeota archaeon | reverse complement strand
GGGCGGAATTGTTGCCCTTGGGTTAGGATGGTTTTTCCTGTCTTACAGCTTTGTGGAAACCTCAGAGTCTCGGGCTGTCCCGATCTCTTCGACGACGCCTCTGTTTTCTACACTAACCAGCATTGTGTTGCTGCACGAGAAGGTCACGGCCAAGAATGCTCTGGGTTCGATAATCATTGTGATTGGGATTTTCCTGATTTTCCTAATCTAGCGATGCTTCTCTCATAGATATATAAGCTTTTATACTGCATGTTGTTCTTTAGGGGAGCTTAGCGGAATGGAAAGGTCGCATCTGCTTGTCTGTGTCTCCGAGTGTCCGAGAAGTTCTGGCGAGAAGAATTGCTGGCGAGATTGTGCTGTCAAGCAAGCCCGGCGCAACCATGCGTAAGTGGCGTGAACTCTTTGCAGTTTCACAGATGAGTCTTTCAGAGAAAATGGTTGTCTCATCATCTATCATCAGTGACTATGAGAGCGAAAGGCGCAAAAGCCCGGGCACAAGATTTGTCAGAAGGTTTGTGTGGGCGCTTTTGAAGATTGATGAGGACCGCGGAAGTCGCTTCATCCGCGAATTTGCCAGACTGACAAGCTCGCCGAGCACAGCTGTCATAGACCTCCGCGAGTTTCCTATTCCCGTACGCGTTGAATACCTGTGCAAAGCAATTAAAGGAGAAATCGTGGCGTGCCCTGACAAGTTTGTCAAGGAGGTTTTGGGTTACACGGTTGTCGACAGCAAGAAGGCCGTTGAAACACTTTCAGGGCTGGAGTATTCTCAGGTTTTCGGCGCCACGACTGATCGAGCATTGATTTTTACGAACGTCGTGGACGGAAGCTTGCCAATGATGATTGTGCGGGTTAGCAGCTTGAAGCCCCGCGTGGTGGTTTTTCAGGGTGCAAGGCCTGACGAATACTCGACGAAACTGGCGGAGTATGACCGAATCCCGCTCATTTACTCAGCACTGCCGACCATTGAGCAGCTTGTTAAGACCTTGAGAAAACTGTACCGCATTGCGCTTAGACGGAAACTCGGAAAACCGGTTCGACCTCCGCCAAAAATCAGCGCTTAAGAGAGAATGTGGAATAGCTTGTCTTTGAAAAAGCATGTGGCCAGAAGATACATTCCTTCTTCAACGAAGTGGAAGCTCGTCTTGAAAGGCTTAGGAAAACTGTACGGAGCCATTGGCAACGAGCTGGAGAAGGGTAAAGGCGTAGGCGACCGGACCAAAGCGTTGGCTGACGCCGCATATAGGGTTGGACTTGATTTCGGCGAAGACTTGAAAGAAGAGCTCAAGTTAGGAAGCAGCATTGAGGACGTTGCCGTTGCCATGGACCTTGAGTACAGGGTTTTCGGCATGAAGGCCAAAGTTGCCGAGAAGAGCGATCGAAGAATAGTTTATCATTGCAGCGAGTGCGCTTGGAAGAAGTACTTCACCCCGAAACTGTGCATCGCGATTGGACAAGCGGAAAAGGGCATAGCGCACGCTCTCAATCCAAAGGCTCAGTATCATATCCTTCAAACGCGAACCATGGGCAAAGACAGATGCATTTTCGAAGTTGAAATCTAGCTCTTCCTGGAATGAAGTGTCCTTTCAAGCTCGTCGTTCAACGACTGGAAATCTTGCCGCAACATAGTCTTGTATTTCGGGTTGTAGAGAACCGTAGCTGGGTGAAACATTGGAAAAACAATCGCTTTCAGGCCCAGAATGGCTACCTCGTGAGGTTTTCCATGAGCCTGCGTTATACCGCTGAAGGGTAGCTTGGCGTTCGAGAAAATATAGGCAGTCGCGTAATTCCCAAGCGTAACGATGAATTTAGGTTTAATGATTCGGGTCTGCCTATCCAAGTATGGCGTGCAAGTTTGAACCTCCAAGGATTTCGGTGCACGGTTTCTTGGAGGCCTGCACTTCACAACATTGGTGATGAATACATCTTCTCTTGAAAGTCCAATCTCGGACAGCAACTCATCGAGAAACTTGCCAGCTGCGCCGACGAAAGGTCTCCCTTGGGCGTCTTCTGAACGGCCAGGTGCTTCGCCGAAAAACATGATTTTGCTCTTCGCGCTACCCTCGCCTGGGACTGCGTCCCTGCGAGTCTTCCAAAGCGGACACTTTGTGCAAACTGTCACCTCAGAAGCAACTACAGCCAAGAGCTCCTTCCTAATCAAACCCAGATCCTCCTGTCAACATT
>JALHSY010000008.1 GCA_022865455.1 Candidatus Bathyarchaeota archaeon | reverse complement strand
CGGTCAGGCGCAAACCAGAAAAGAAACGGAGCCGAAACCAAAGCCGCCAAATCAACAAGAGCCCCGCCATACTCGAAAATGTAACAGTACCACAAGAACAAGGTCAACCAAGACCTCTTCAACATCAAATCTCTGTGAATGCTCAGAGTGTTGTGGAGCCAACCCGTAAACCATCTCAAACGCTGATTCCACAAAACATTGAAAGAAGTCGGAACAATCGTTGAGCTCGTGGCAACGTTCACGTAACCAACACCCGCACCCTTTTTGTGCATCTCTAAAGTGATCTCCAAATCCTCAGTCACCGAACAAACATTCTTCTCATTCAAAATGCTACGCAATACCTCAGCATCAAACAATCCAATGGCCCCAGAAACGACTAGCACATTATTGCCAAGAGATTGAGCACAACGATTCAAACCCAAACCCTGACTGTACTCAAGCTGCTGCAAAACCACGTAAGGATTCAACTCAGAATCCCCATCAGACGGATGAACATAACCAGTCACCGCCTTCTTCCCATTCAAAAGCATGTAATCCACAAGCCTCACAAGCGTGTCAGGCAACCACCAGGAATCCGCGTCAACAATCACAGTCAAGCCGCCCAAAGCCGCATTCACACCTGTCCTAATCGCTTCAACCTTACCCAAATTAGCAGAATGTCTTACAACTTTCCCGCGAACCTGAGGCAAACGCTTACGATTAAGCTGAAGGCTTGACCAAGCAACCTCATACGTGAAGTCCCTACTTCCATCATCGACAACAATGACTTCACACGGCCCACCGTATTTTTCGGCATTCTTGAAAAGGCTGGCTATGCAACCTGAAACATTCTTCTCCTCATCGTAAGCCGGAACAACAAAAGAAACCATCGGATAACCCCTCTTATCAGTGCCCTCAGGTTCGGTTCGGGCAAAAGTGGCCGCAACAGCCCACACACCAGCAACACCGATAGCCAAGAAAGTGTACCAGCCATAGAAGAAGTGCACAATACCTAGCCAAAACCAGTCAGCCGGCTTAGCCACGCCATACCTGAAAACAGAACCTATCACCCACTGCGCAAGAATTGGGAAGAATACCCAAGAAACATAGGCTAGAATGAACGGTATGCAAAACGCCAAGTAAAGAACCCTAGAACGTTTGTGCACTTTGGACTTCATAGACAAGCCTATCCTCTGGCCGAAGAGTCTGGTAAGCCCTCCTTTCTCCAACAGAAAACAGGAATTCAAGGGATAAAGCAAGTATTCCCGCAAAGATAATATTCTCAAAAGAAAACCATACTCCAAGTGACTACCTACAATGGAAGACCTGTCGCAGTACTACACATTGCTCCGAGATCCTACACGCAGAAAGATAATCGAGATTCTGGGCAGCCAAGAGAAGATAGGGTTCAAAGAGCTCCGCGAAACCTTAGGCTTGGGCGTTGGCACGGTCTACTACCACCTTGACATGCTCTCAGACTTCCTTGCACAAGACAAACAACACAAATACAGACTAAACGACCGCGGAAAAGCTCTGCACAGAGTCCTCAAAGAAGGAAACATCCCCGCAACCCTCGGCATAAGCGAAGTCTTCAGCCACAGAATAGGAAAATGGCTGTTCCTTTCACCCCTCTTCGCCAAAACAGCCAGACCACTCATGCTCTTGCCAGTTTCGATAGTTGTGTTGCTTCTGGGAGCTCTGGGATCAGCCTATGCGAGACTTGATCCAGCACTTTTCTTCTATTTTCCATACTCCGCCTACATCTTCACAAGCATCACGGCCCTATACCTTTCCAACTGGATGGGCCTGTTTCTATTTACCGAATTGCTGGCCTACGCGCTTTATCGCCGAGTCGGAAACGACACTCAACTCTTCACCTGCCTTGCACTGGCATCATTCCCAGTTGCCGTTTTCCCATACGTATACCTCTTCGTCTCAGACACCATCGCACAATACATCCTGATCATCCTGCAAATCTGGAGCTTACTACTTGTTTCTGCAGCCATATGCTTCGGGAAAGGCATAAGACT
>JALHSY010000057.1 GCA_022865455.1 Candidatus Bathyarchaeota archaeon | reverse complement strand
GGGGACAGGATCCAGCGGTGGCTTTGTCGTAACTGCGGATTCAGGTTTTCCGACTCTGATGATATTGAGAGGGCGTTGAGTGCGTTTGAAAGAGTTGAGAGAGTTGATACCAAAGCAGTAAAAGGCAGGGGCGACAAAGCTCTTGAGTGCCAAATATGCGTCGAGGAGACGAAAAACTTGGCTGCAACAGAATTAAAGACTGTTGCGGGAGAATCGAAACAGCTAGCCCAAATAGATGCTAGGATACTACAGTATGAATGGAAATGTAAGAAGCGAAACCTAGGAACGGAAACAATCAAGAAAAGAAAAGAGCTTTTGGCGAGGCTGATCAGAGCCGGCGGAAACTTGGCTGATCCTGAAACAATTGAGGAAACCTTAGCCAACGGAAACTATACACCTTCAATAAAATTGCAACTAGTTAACGTGTATCGTTCCTACTGCAAAATGTTCAATATCCAATGGCTGCCCATAAAAGTGCGCTATGAACCAAAAGTGCCCTACATGCCGACAGAAGAGGAATGCAAGGTTTTCATCGCCGGGTTTTCTAAGGTAACGTCAATCTTCTGCAGAGTGCTATATGAAACAGGTGCAAGATGTGGCGAAGCCTGCAAAATAGAATGGACAGACATTAACGAGGAAAACAACACAATCGCCATAAACCACCCATTGAAAGGTTCAAACGCAAGACTGAACAGAGTCTCACCTGAATGCATTAATCTGCTCAAGACGCTTCGAAAGAAGCATGGCAAATACGTTTTCAACCCAAACCCCAGAGCGTTGCATAGCTCATTCCGACTGCAACGACACAAACTGGCTGCAAAACTCGGAAGACCGCAACTACTGAAAATCCACTTCCACACCTTCCGTCATGTCCGAGGAACAATGGACGTACATAACCACATTCCATTATACGAAGTGAAGGAAAACCTAGGACACAAGTGCATTACAAACACAGAAAAGTACATCCACTTCAACAGACAACTATTCCACGAGAAAAGCGACAGATATCATTTCGCTGCAGTCTCAACAGTCGAGGACGCAGGGAAACTGATTGAAAATGGCTACGAATACGTCACTGACATGGAAGACATGAAACTGTTCAGGAAGGCCAAATGAAAATGGCAGAAAAGTATAAGATTAACTGCAATAACGCAAGATTAAAGTGAATATGCACGCGTAATATAGTTGGCAGAGAACGAGATGACAATGGGAGAAACGAAAAAGAAAGAGGAAGAGCAAAAACGCGTCTTGATTTTATGCGTAGACAGAGATGCTGATTTAGGGGTAAAGGCTGGAATCAAAACTCCCGTCATCGGAAGAAAAGAAAACCTCAACGCTGCCGTGGCGTTGGCCCTGAAAGATCCCGAGGAACCTGACGCGAACGCCATGTTCGAAGCAATACACATTTATGACCGTCTCAAGTGTGAAGGCAAGCCCGACGAAATTCTGGAAATTTCAACTATTTCAGGGTCTGAACTGGGGGGAGTGGGTGCTGACAGAAAAATAGTGGCAGAGTTAAACGAATTGTTAGGCTCGTTTCCTGCAAGCGAGGTTATATTGGTCACGGATGGCTATACCGACGAGGCTGTCTTGCCGCTCGTAGAGTCGCGAGTGCCAGTTTCATCGGTAAGAAGGATTGTTGTGAAACACAGCGAATCAATTGAGGAAACAGCGGCTCTATTCTCGCGTTATCTCAAGCTCATCGTGGATAATCCTCGTTACTCGCGTATCGCCCTTGGCTTGCCTGGGGTTCTCTTTCTAATACTGGGGATTCTGTCAATCTTCAACTTGCTCTATTACTATTGGATAGCCTTCATCTTTGTGTTAAGCATGTTCATGCTTCTGAAAGGTTTCGGCGTTGACAAGACAGTCAAGAACATTTACAAATGGATAGACGAGTACTCCCCACCGCCTCTAAGAGTGCAGATTTCAAATTTCTCAGCCGTCGCTGGCCTGGTATGCGTGGTGCTTGCGTTTTACTTGGGCTGGGCGAGCGTTGCGGCAAAACTCGTAACGCCAGCGGACACGGCTGGCTGGCTGGCCAAATTCCCGCAGATCGCTGGGTATTTCCTTAAGGATTCGATAACTCTGATAGTCGCAGGCGTTTGTGTAACCCTTTTAGGAAGAGCTATACGGTGGTATCTTGAACGCGACGTAAGGTTGCTGCGCAACGTAGCTCTCATGGTCATTATTGCATGGTCTAGACAGATTTCTGATGGAGCTGCTGACGTGTTGACCAACCAAGGGGGCGTTGAGAAGCTCATCTTTTCCATAGTCATAGGCATTTTGATAGGAGTCGCCTCTGTGCTGGTCATATTTGTCGTTCACAGATCTGCAGCGGGATTCTTTGAGGAGACCGAAGAACAGGTTGAAGAATTCAGAGAAGGTTAAAATCGCAATTATCGGCGGAACAGGATTCGAAAAGCTATTCAAGAGCGCCAAGCCATTACGTGTGAAAACACCCTGTGGGACACCGCCAATTCTATTCATTGGAACAGTCGACAACAGAAGAGTCGCCTTTCTCCCGAGACATGGCCCAAATCATTCGGTCCCCCCGCATAGGATAAACTACAAGGCCAACCTCCATGCCTTGCACAAATTGGGTGTAGAGCAAATAATTTCAACCAACGCTGTAGGGGCGATAAACCGTGATTTCCAGTCTGGCGATGTAGTTATTCCGCACGATCTCATAGACTTCACCCGAACCCGTCCCACAACCTTCTATGACAAAGCTCCCGTGACCCATATCGACATGTCTCAACCCTACTGTCCAGAAATACGCAAGTTGCTAATCCAAACTGCGAGAGGAAAAGGACTCCAAGTCCGGGACAAGGCAGTGCTGGTCTGCACAGAAGGGCCAAGATATGAAACTCCAGCCGAGATAGAGATGTTCAGGCGCTTGGGCTCCGACATAGTTGGCATGACTGGCTGTCCGGAAGCAGTGCTTGCAAGAGAGCTTGAAATGTGCTACGCAACTATCTGCTATGTTTCGAACATGGCTGCTGGGATGCAGCAGCGACTATCCGCCCTTGAGGTTTCGAAGGTCTCCAAGAAGATCCTTCCAGCTATAGGGGAAGTCTTAATTGGAACCGTTAAGGGTTTACCCCTCAAGCGTGAAGACCATTGTTCATGTTCCGGTGCGCTTAAGAACGCGAGGTTCCAGTAGTGTTCAAGCGACTACTCTCAGCCATCGGTGCTTACAAAGTCTATGAAGAGTGGCTGTGGCACCAGCTTAAAGGCGGCGTGAAACCAGAACACATAGCTATAATTCTGGACGGCAACAGAAGATGGGCGTCAGAGCAGGCTCTCAATCTATTTTCAGGCCATGAAAAAGGCGCTGATAAGGTGGAGCAACTGATTGATTGGTGCTTGCAGTTGGGGGTAAAATCCATAACCCTCTACATGTTTTCAACTGAGAACTTCCAGCGCTCGAAGAGTGAAGTTGAGGAAATCATGCGCATTGCCGAAGAGAGGTTTCAGCGAATCCTTGCAGATGAGAGAATACACAAGAACAAGGTGCGCGTCAAGGTTATTGGAAGAGTAAACCTGCTACCAGAACACTTGCAGCAGCTCATAGCTGATGTGGAGAAGTCAACAGAAGGTTACGATAAGCACTTCCTGAATTTCGCTTTTGCCTATGGCGGAAGAGCTGAAATCGTGGATGCTGCAAAGAAGATTGCTGAAAAGGTGGGTACTGGAGATCTCAGTCCCGACGAGGTTGACGAGCAGCTGTTTGAAAAGCACTTGTACACCTCGCATATGCCTAACCAAGACCCTGACTTAATCATCAGAACTTCAGGAGAAGAAAGGTTGAGCGGCTTCTTGCTGTGGCAATCCGCCTACAGTGAACTCTGCTTCCTTGACGTCTATTGGCCTGACTTCCGTTTCATAGACCTCTTGCGAGCCGTCAGAACATTCCAAAACCGCAAAAGGCGTTTCGGGGCCTGAGGCTAAGCTCTTTTTCTGGCACTTACGATTGAGAGAACATCGCCGTCTTTGACAAGGTAGTCTTCACCGACTCGCTTCTTTTCTCTTGCCTCAACCGCGTAGATGAACCCCTCTCCAAGCTCGGTGTGTATTATGTAGGCAAGCTCGCGAGCCGTTGTACCGTACGGAACAAGGTAGGCATCTGGCAGAACCCTTCCATTATGGTCCGCCAAGTGCTCCAAATCTTCAACAGGGTAAACCGTCACCATGCTGAGAAGCCTTAAGAAGGCAGTGTTTACCGCCTCTTGAACGCCTGTAGAGCCAAACTTGAGCAGAATCTTCTCCCTAATCGTTTCCAACGCCCTTGTTTGGCTTTCATTCAGCTTTTCAGGATTGTTGATTTTGAAGTTGCAGTCGCCGGGCCTGTAGTCTATTAGTTGTTTTTCTGCGGCTCTGCGCAGCGCAAGTTCGGCTTCGGCACAGCATGGTACCACGATGTAGTTCGATTTTTTCAGTCTCTCAAAGTTTTCCTCGGCAGGAGGCAGGTCCATCTTGTTGGCTACTATTAACATTGGCTTGGAGATTCGTCTCAGCGCGTCCACAAACTTGAGGAAGTCCGTTTCGGTCCAGCTTGCGAGCTTATCGGCGCTCAATCCTGCTTGTCTTGTTGCCTCTGAAATGTGGTTTCTCTTTATCGACAAACCGCTCAGTCGCTCCTCAAGCATTGAGAAAGCATCTTTCGGTTCAGCTTCCACGGTTCTCGCGATTTTCGACCAGTCTTTCTTCAGTATGGTAGCCATCCACATGGTTATCTCATGCTCCAAGAACTTTACGTCTTCGAGTGGGTCGTGCTCTCCAGGCTTGCACAGTCGCCCTTCGCAATCGGTTCCTCCTGAAGCGTCAACGACGTGAATCAGCGCATCTGCCTTTCTGACCTCGTCCAGAAACTGGTTCCCTAGGCCTCTTCCTTCCCATGCGCCGGGAACAAGGCCGGCGCAGTCAATGAACTGGACGGGGAGTAGTCTTATGCCGCCGAGGCACACGGAGTTTAGCGGTGCGTCTTTGACGTTGAATTCCTTGCACACGCATGGTGTTCGCACGTAGCCGATTCCTCTGTTCGGCTTTATTGTTGTAAACGGGTAGTTCGCAATCTCCGCGGGTGCCAGTGTGGAAGCGCTGAAGAAGGTTGACTTGCCGGTGTTTGGTTTTCCAACGATGCCCAGCAACTTCGAATATGACTTCTGCATTTGGTTCACCAAGAATTTTGGCTGCAGCTCTTGAGACGGCCATTCCTGTTTGATACTGAATCTACCGCGTCTGCTCGTATATGGTTTATGCTGGTGCTCTGCCTTGTCAAAGGCTTCTTTTCACACTGCATTTGGTATCGACCTATGAAGGCCAAAGCAACAAGCATGATCATGATTAAAGTGCTGATGAGCACAGCAGATGCCTTGTAAACAAGCATACTTGCATGTTGAAGTGCCTCATCACTGGTTTTGAGAGCGTCAGTTGCATTCAGCTGAGCAACCTCTTGATTTGATTCCCATTGGCTAATTGCGTCTTGCAGCTGGATCTGGCTTGTGAAGATAGCTTCATCCGCCTTTTCAGCGTCAGATGCGAAAATCAAAGATGCCCCCAAAGATTCCGCCACAAACATGGAAAGTTTGGCTTGTTGGATTCGTCGGACGGCCGTCGATGCTTTTTCTGGAAACAGACTCCCGTCAAAAGCATCTGAAGAGAGAGGTTTCAAAGAGATAGTCTGTTTGTCAGTCAGTTCTGAATCTTTAGTGTTGTTGAAGAGAAAGTTTGCGTAAGGCATGATTTCTGGAATGCTCGACATGGAGACAAAATGGCGGCTGTCCAACGTGTTAAAGTCTCGCCACGTAGCATCTACAGGCACCCAACCATAATTTCCTAAGTAGTACTCAGCCCACATGTGCCCGTCTTCAATGGTCTCGCTGGTGGAGCTGAAGGCAAAGCCAACTTGAATTCTTGCTGGGATTCCAACAGCGCGGCACAACGCAACGAAAAGATAAGAATACTCCGAACAGTCTCCGGTTTTGTTCTCTAAAGCCCACATGGCTCCTCTTTCCTCGTCTTGGGCCGAGTAGTGTACGTGTCTGATTACGAAGTCGCATATCTTGGAGGCTTTTTTAAGGGTGCTGCTTTCGCCTCTCGTGATGTCTTGCGCCTTTGATACCAGTTCTGGATTGTTGGATTGTACGAGTTCTTCTGGCTGTGTATATTTCTTGTAGAGGTCTGAGCTCTTGTCGTAGTCGCTTACCATGTTTGAATTAGTCAAATAGCGAATGCCGAAAGAAAGCACACGGTAGTTCATCTCGAAAGCAAGGCTTTCCTTTCGCTCGATGGCGACGTTATTCCAGTGTGCATACGTGTTGCCAAACTCGTCATTCAGGAATGTTGGCGGTCCGATCTCCGAGGAGACATTGCGAAGCACGACAGAGTGACGGGCAGTCTCATTCCTGATTACTGGAATGAATAGTTCCCCGTCAGTTACTTCGTAGTTCGACGGGTTGTTGATTTCGACTTTCTGCGTGAGGTTTCCCACGAATACGTCTTTCACTTCGTATTTAAGAAGGCTGGAGTTGCCCTCGATAGTCTCCGCATCCACGGATGGATGAACAAGGTTGTGGAAGGCGAGAGCACCTACCAAGCACAGAAACGCAATGGCAATGATCTTGTTTCGGATCATTAGCATCCTTCTTTTTGAGTATCAACAATCGTGAAATAGTATAAAAGCATCAAGGTCTATAGCATGTGAACTGAAACGTCAAGGAGCGGGAGAAAAGTGACATTGGACTTGCCAAAAGAGAGCCTTGTCAAAATGTACAGGAAAATGCTTGAAATTCGTTTCTTCGAAGAGAAGGTTTTCGGACTGTATGGTCAAAACCTTGTTCCAGGAACTATTCATCTTTACGCAGGGGAAGAAGCTGTGGCCGTAGGCGTTTGCAGTGCCTTGAGTAAAGATGATTACATTACAAGCACGCACAGGGGGCATGGCCACTGCATAGCGAAGGGCGCCGACTTGAAGCGAACGATGGCCGAGATTCTGGGTAAGAAGACTGGCTATTGTAAAGGCAAAGGCGGGTCAATGCACATTGCAGATTTCAGCATCGGTATGCTTGGCGCAACAGCCGTCGTCGGAGCAGGGCTTCCGATAGCTGTTGGCGCAGGGCTGTCCGCGAGGCTCAGAAAAACAGGCCAAGTTGTAGCATGTTTCTTCGGCGAAGGGGCCTCAAATCAAGGAACGTTTCATGAGAGCATAAACATGGCGTCTGCTTGGAAACTGCCTGTGATATTTGTGTGTGAGAACAATCTTTATGCCATGGGAACACGGCAGTCTAGGATCATGAACATTGAGAACATTGCAGACAGAGCTGTGTCCTATGGAATTCCGGGCGTTTCAGTGGACGGGAATGACGTGCTGGCCGTCTACGAGGCTGCGTGCGTTGCCGTCGAGAGAGCACGAAGAGTAGAGGGACCGACTTTGATTGAGTGCAAGACATACCGACAAAAGGGACATTCGAGAGTGGACCCTGCGAAGTACAGGCCTCGAGAGGAGGTTGAGGGATGGCTACAAAGAGACCCAATCAAACGACTGAGACACAAGCTCATCCAAACTGTCATTTCGACAGAGGCAGAGCTCCAAGAGATTGAAAAGGAAGTCTCAAGCGAGATTGAAGATGCTGTCAAGTTTGCGGTTGAGAGCACTTTTCCCGCGCCTGAAGAAGCCCTGGAGGATGTTTATGCTCAAATCTGAGAGGGAGCAAGCATGCGGAAAATAACGTATCGAGACGCATTGAGAGAAGCACTGAGAGAAGAGATGCTGAGGGATTCGTCGGTTTTCTTGCTAGGCGAGGACATCGGCAGGTATTGGGGAGGGGCATTCAAGGTCACGGATGGTTTGGCCCAAGAGTTCGGAGACGAGAGAGTCAGGGACACGCCGATATCCGAGTCAGCCATAATTGGAACGGCAGTTGGCGCCGCCATAACTGGGATGCGCCCTGTGGCAGAGATAATGTTCGGCGACCTCACTGCACTAGCAATGGACCAAATTGCAAATCAGGCAGCAAAAATACGTTACATGTTTGGCGGTCAGACGAAATGCCCGCTTGTGATTAGGACACCCTTTGGCGCCGGCGTAAACATAGCCTCACATCATTCGCAGAGCCTGGAAGCGTGGTTCATGCACGTACCAGGCTTGTATGTAGCTGTGCCTTCAACGCCCTACGATGCAAAGGGGCTTCTCAAGACGGCCATCCGCGGAAGCAATCCTGTTTTCTTCTGTGAACACAAACTCCTGTACCCAATTGAAGGCGAGGTTCCTGAGGAAGAATACACTATCCCGTTCGGCAAGGCAGAAGTGAAGAGAGAAGGAGCAGACGTTACGGTGGTCGCTACGATGTACATGGTTCACAAGGCGCTCAGCGCAGCAAAGCAGCTTGAGAAGGAAGGCCTAAGCGTTGAGATTGTGGATCCTCGGACCCTGACCCCTTTGGACAGGCGGGCAATAGTCGCGTCTGTCAGGAAAACCGGAAGAATCGTTGTGGTGAGCGAGGACTGTAAAACTGCTGGAGTGAGCGCCGAGATTGCGGCAGTCGTGGCCGAAGAAGCGTTGGACTACTTGGACGCGCCCGTGAAACGTGTCGCCGAGCCAGACACCCCTATCCCATTCAGCCCGCCCTTGGAACAGCACGTGATTCCTGATGAAAAGGCCATTATCAAAGCAATCAAAGAGGTCGTCTAGAATAGTAACGAAAGTTGTTATGCCGAGGCTGAGCCTGACCATGAAAGAGGGCACTGTAGGCAAGTGGTACAAAAAAGAGGGGGAAGCTGTTGAGAAAGGTGAACCTCTCGTGGAGGTTATCTCAGAAAAAGCGACCTATGACGTGGAAGCACCATCATCCGGCGTCCTCAGAAAAATCTTGGTTCGGGAAGGCGTTGACGTGCCCGTCAACAAGGTTCTTGCAATCATAACAGGCCCAGACGAAGCTTTCACAGAAGCTGAGGTTCGCGTGGAAACGCCCGAAACAGCGGCAGAGACAGAAGAGAGAATAGTGGCGTCACCCGCTGCCAAGCGTCTAGCCCGAGAGCACGATGTAGACTTGTCCCTTGTGAAGGGCACTGGTCCAGAAGGAAGGATCGTGGAAGACGATGTAAGGAAATTCATCGACGATGCAAGTGGTGCCATCCCGAAGGTCAAGGAAACAATCCTGTTGAGCGGTTTTCGAAAAGTTTCAGCTGAAAGAGTCGCAGCAAGCTTCAGAACCGCCCCCCACAGTACAATAGCGATGGAGGTCAATGCCTCAAAAACTGCAGAACTACACCAGAGCACTCAGGTCTCTTACTCTGCCATTCTTGTAAAAGCCGTTGCAGAAGCCTTGACTGAACACCCCAGAATCAACTCGACCCTTGATGGAGACCGGATAAAGCTTTTCGAAGATGTGAACGTCGGTGTGGCTGTCGCGACGGAAAACGGACTCGTGGTTCCCGTGATCCGCAACGCTGACAAGAAGCCTCTGGAGGAAATCGATTCAGCCATCAGAGAATTGACCGAAAAAGCAAGGCAAGAGAAACTGGCCAAAGAGGAAGTGAGCGGCGGAACCTTCACAGTCACCAACTTGGGCATGCACGAGGTTGACTTTTTCACGCCTATTATTAATCCGCCTGAGGCGGGGATACTGGGAGTTGGAAGAATTGTTGAAAAACCCGTTGCGGTTGAGGGGAAGATTGAGATAGTGCCGATGATGATGTTGACCCTGTCCTATGACCATCGTGTTGTAGACGGTGCTCCTGCAGCGGATTTTCTGCGGAGGGTCAAGGAGATCGTTGAAAAAGCGTCAGAAATCTAAAGCCTAGCTTTAGGAGTTTTAGTCTTCTTCCTCTTTCTTGACGGCTTCGGCCACTTCGCTTAGGCTCTTTCTGACCAGCTTCAGTTTGACGTCCTTTATCATTGTCACGCCGCGGCTTGAAATTATTGAACCTGCCCAGACTATGATGATGAAGATGAAGAAGAGCATACAAACATCGCTAAATGCTGCGAATGCCCCTGCGAATTCATTCTCTTGGCCAGCTGGGACAGGCACGAACTGCGGAACCTGCCCACCAGTTAGGAAGATGTAGAACGCCATCAGAGCTGGAATGATTATGAGAATCAATCCTAGAACGAGCAGTGCATAACCGGTACCCTTCTCGATTTTCTGTGCCTTTTCTGGTTTCATGGAAAACGATAATTTGCCTCTGATATTAAAGGATTTGTGGGAGACTTTTCTAGAAGACAAATCCTTCTCCGCTATGCGTTTTGGAAAGTCTTAAGTGTTCACGTATAAACATGCCACTGAGCTGAAATGAAGGCCGCCGTGTACTACAGCCACCAGGACATACGGATAGAGGAGCTACCAATGCCGAAACTTGATGAAGACGAGGTCCTAGTGGAGACGAAGGCATGTGGGGTGTGTGGCTCAGACCTCATGGACTGGTACTTGAAAGGCCGTGCACCGCTTGTTCTTGGGCACGAACCAGCAGGGGTAATTGCTGAGAAGGGCAGCAAGGTTCGCGATTTCAAGGTTGGTGACCGCGTTTTTGTCCATCATCATGTAGCTTGTTTAACATGTCACTACTGCAAACACGGCGATTATACTCTGTGCGAGCAATTCCATAACACAAACATCAAACCCGGCGGGTTCGCAGAGTATTTCAAGGTCCCTTTCAAGAACCTTCAACTGGACACTCTGATGCTTCCCCAACCTGTTACTTTTGAAGAAGCTACCTTGATCGAACCAGTCGGCTGCTGCTTGAGAGCCATCAGAAAAAGTAACATCCAGACTGGCGACTCAGTAGCAGTAATCGGAGCCGGAACAACAGGCATAATCCATGTTGGGCTGTCTAAAATCTTCGGCGCAGCAAAGACCATTGTAAGTGACCTTTTCGATTTCCGGCTGACAGTGGCGAAAAAGTTCGGAGCAGACGTCTTGGTTAATCCTGAAAGGGAGGATTTGGATTCCATTGTGAAGGCCGAGACTGGGGGCGTGGGTGTCGATGTTGCAGTGGTTACCGCTCCGAGCTTGGATGCGTACAAGAGTGGGATGAGAATTTGTCGGAAGGGCGGAAGACTCATCGTTTTCGCTCCAACTGCTCCGGGGAAGTATTTAGAGGTGAGCCCTAAGGAGCTTTTTTTCTCCGAAGTGCAGATAATCCCGTCATATTCGACGTCACATCTGGAGACGAGAGAGGCGTTAGACCTCATAGCGTCTGGTAGGCTTAATGTGAAGGTGTTGATAACTCATCGTTTCAGGCTTGTGGACACGGCGAAAGCGTTTAAGACAGCATTGGGAAGTAAAGAAAGTCTGAAAGTCATAGTTCTCGACAAGTGATGAAAGATGAAGGCAGCCATGCTTTACGGCGTGAAAGACTTAAGGGTTGAAGACGTTGAAGTGCCGGAAGTTAAGGACGGCGAAGTTCTGGTTAAGGTCAAGGCCGCCACGACATGCGGCACCGACCTCAAGATTTTCCAGAGAGGCTACGTTGAAAAAGTCATAAAGCTCCCCACTATTTTCGGGCATGAATGGGCAGGCGAAGTGGCAGAAGTTGGTAGAGGCTTGGAGTGGCCGAGGAAGGGCATGCGGGTTCGCGCAGGCAACAGTGCACCGTGTTTGCACTGTTCAATGTGCCAGAGAGGCAAGTACAATCTTTGTGAGAACATGATTTGGCTTTGGGGGGCCTATGCGGAATACATCAAGGTGCCTGCCCGCATGGTGCTTATGAACATGCAAGGGATTCCTGATGGTATTTCATACGAAGAAGCAGCGATAACGGAGCCCTTGGCGTGCGTGCTGCACGGAGTTGAACAGGCAAACGTGAAACTAGGCGACACCGTGGCTATCATTGGAGCCGGACCGATAGGGTTGCTGCATCTTCTAACCGTCAAGAAAATGGGCGCTGGAAGGACGATCATGATAGACCTCGTTGATGAGAGGCTAGGCTTCGCGGAAAAGCTCGGCGCGGACGCAACAGTCAATTCGGGAAAAGAGAATGTTGAAACAAGGATTAGAGAGCTGACTGGCGGGTACGGCGCAGACGTTGCAATTGAAGCCATCGGGCTCTCTGCCACTTGGGAGCAAGCGCTGAAGCTTGCTAGGAAAGGCGGAACTGTTCTGGAGTTCGGAGGCTGCCCGCCTGGAACGGAAATCAAGGTGAACGCGGAAATGCTTCATTATGGAGAATTGACCGTCATGGGAACGTTCCACACCACTCCTCTGCATTTCAGAAAGGCTCTAAACCTGATAGCGACAAGAACGATTGACGTGAGACCACTGGTTACGAGGAAAATGAAGCTGGACAACATCAAGGAAGCTTTTGAGATACTGTCAACTTCCAAAAACGAACTGAAGATAGGGATACTCCCATAATCATAGTGGTTTTCTCAATGCGGGGCGCTGCGGGTTACATCCTTAGGGTCGCCAGCGAAGAGTGGGTTAGGCAAGTTTTCGACATGGCGATCTGCTACACGAACCTATCACGAAAATGGAAAGAAGGGCAGACGATGTTATTCGTATCTAAGACTGGCGTTGGTGAAATGGCCGTCGGTTATGGAGTGATCCAAGATGTTATCAGCACATATGAACTCTCCGAAGAGGAAAGGCGTAAGTGCGAAGAACATGGTTGAAAGAGAGCAATAGAATTCACCTACGTGAAGAGATTTGAGAAACCTTTGCCGCTCAAGAAGACGTTTCTGAAAGATTCGAAATTCCGCGGCAGATATCTTCACGGACTGGCAATCAGCAAGGAGCAGTTAGACTCCATTGTAAGTCAGGCCGAGAATTCCTAGCCCCGACAATCACAGACGATAATTCAGAATGATCGACGCCTTTCCCACATTTCAAAACAGCTGCTCCTTGCTGAAGCGTTGCTTCCCTGATACGCATGAAAGAATTTAAAAGCTGAGTGAAGTTTATCGTTTGGTTATTGCAGGGGCGAGCCGTGTGGTCAAGTACATTTTTGTTACGGGAGGTGTCTTAAGTTCTGTTGGCAAGGGAATTTTGACTTCTTCAATTGGCAAGATGTTGCAAGTGAGAGGCTCGAAGGTTACTGTCATAAAGATCGATCCTTACGTGAATGTTGATGCTGGAACCATGAATCCGTACATGCACGGCGAGGTTTATGTGACTGATGACGGCGGCGAAACCGACCTGGACCTAGGATGGTACGAACGGTTTCTTGACCTGAACCTGAAAAAGGAGAACAATTTGACCACGGGTCTGGTGTACAAGGCGGTGATTGAGAAGGAACGCCGCGGCGACTTCTTAGGCAGATGCGTGCAGATCGTACCACACGTGACAAATGAAATCAAGAATCGCATACGCGCCGTTGCGAAAGATGCCGGTGCCGATGTGGCCTTAACTGAGGTCGGTGGCACGGTCGGAGACATTGAAGGCCAGCCTTTTCTCGAAGCCATTCGGCAAATGCGCTTGGAAGAGGGCCCTGAAAATACATTGTATGTGCATGTTGCGCTGGTCCCGATTCTAGACGTCACAAAGGAGATGAAGACTAAGCCTCTTCAGCACAGCGTGAACGAGCTGCGGCGCATCGGTATTCAACCAGATATTATCGTGGCTCGGAGTCCCGAGATGATTGATTCCGAGTCTAGGACGAAAATAGCGTTGTTCGGCACAATTCCAGAAGATGCCGTGTTCTGCTCCTACAATGTCGAGACGATCTATCAGGTTCCTTTAATCCTTGATGAACAGGGCATGGGCGAATTCATCTGCAAGAGACTTGGTTTTCCAGAGCACAAGCAGGACTTCAAAGAGTGGAGGAAGTTTGTGGATGCAATGCTGAATCCTGAGCACGAGGTAAAGATTGCTCTGGTCGGCAAATATGCTGGATTGACAGACAGTTATGTGAGCATGAACGAGGCACTGCGACATGGGGGAGCAGCATGCAAGGCAAAGGTTTGCATAAGCCACATTGAAGCTGAAAGTTTCGAGAAGAACCCAGAAAAGCTGGAAACACTAAAAACGTTCGACGGCGTGTTTGTTCCGTACGGTTTTGGCCCAAGGGGAACTGAGGGGAAGATAATGGCGATAGAGTTCGCAAGAGAGAACGACATTCCCTTTCTGGGCATATGTTACGGTTTCCAGTTGGCTGTGATAGAATATGCACGGCACGTCTGCGGCTTGGACGATGCAAGCAGCAGCGAAATCAATCCGAACTCGCCGCATCCAGTGATTGACCTGATGCCTGAGCAAAGAGGAATCGAAATCAAAGGTGCAACGATGCGGCTGGGCTCGCACAAGATCATCATCGAACCAGACACAGTTGCGTGCGCACTTTACGGGAGCAATGAGGTTTATGAGCGTCACAGGCACAGGTTTGAAGTGAACCTGGATTACATGCAGAGACTCAAAGAGAAAGGCCTAACATTCTCTGGAAAAAGCACTGACGGCAGGCGCATGGAAATCCTGGAGCTGCCAGACCGATTCTTCTTCCTTGCTTCACAGTTCCACGGCGAATTCAGAAGCCGTCTAGAAAGACCAGACCCTGAATACTACGGCTTTGTCAGGGCATGCTTGGACAAGAAATTAGGCAAGTCCAAAGCCGAGTTTAGGTGAATCGCTCCGCATTTGATAAAAGCCTCGAACAAATCAGGCTACTGTTGGAGTAAGGATGCT
>JALHSY010000056.1 GCA_022865455.1 Candidatus Bathyarchaeota archaeon | reverse complement strand
CATCGGCAACCGTCGAGAGGATTTTCATGTTCTTGACAATCTCTCTTATGTCCTTCACTCGATTATTCGGTTTGTCGGGGTGAGAGTTGTTTTTGAAAATTCTCACAAATTCATTCTTCTTGTGTACCAAGGTGTTCTTCTCAGCAATTGCTTCAAGCTCCTTGTCTGTTGGAGGCTCTTCAAGACTGTGAAAGAAATTACCCTTGATAAAATCATACTCCTTGTCGGGATTCAAGTTTCTAAAAAAATGCAGGAGTCCATCAAGCTCGTCACATTCGATTTTTATGATTTCATGCTTCTTCTTCTCCCATTCAGCTTCAGGCATGTTCTCAGCGATGTTGTATTTGGCTCTCAAAATTTTCCATTGTTGCTCAGTCTTCTGTTCAGGTGGGTAGACAAAGAATTGTCCGGAATATATGAAGCCGATGCAGTCATTGCCAACTCTTATCGGAATCACAAAATTACTGCAGAGACAGTGACATTTGTACATCAATGGTTTGTCTTCTTTAATCGCCTCTTTTCCTGCTGCTTCGTCTGATAGATGACAGTTCTTTTTTCCATCTGGACTTTTCTGCACTATTTCGCACGTCGTCCCTGGATCGTAACGTCTCTCCTCTATAGGCTTAGACTTCAAACCAGTGAAAGCAACATTGAAGCCAAAAAGCTCTGAAAATCTCTTCTCCATATCGATCAAAACATTTGGTTCTACGAGATCTAGTAGATCAAGCACTTGGCTATTTCCCTCTCACGTCGACTGCGGGGAGCAGCCTCGATATTTCAGTATGGCGTCGGCGGAATTTAAGTATTGCATATGAAATCACTGAGCGAAAGACACGGAGTCACGAGTATCGCTCATCCGATCAAATCAGAACGCATGCCATCGATAAGTTCACCCACCCGACCCAATAAATCCTTATACACCTCCTTAACACGTGAGACCTCACTCGGCCCTGCTCTGCTTTCATGCGACCAATGCAAACAAAAAGGAGGGAATATGGGCGAAACCCTCCGCTAAAAAGTATAAATTATAGTCCTAGGCAATGGTCTCTCCCGGGCTACCAATTCCGAGGTGCGAATTTATACTTTGGAGGCTGATTTTCACGGATTTCCTTAAGCATCTGCTGTCGTAACGCAGTAGTTAGCTGAGAAAGCTGGTTGTTTTCTAGTTGGCTATGGTCTATTACGGTTCTGTGCGGCTGGGTCATTGCATCGCGGGTTAGGATCTCTTCTGGGTTTAGTCCCCATGCACGGATGATTTCCTTAAGTGCGTTGATTTTGCTCATTCTCTCTTGTCTTGGCAGAATGGTATTCGCTCGGTGTAGTTGGCGGGCCCGCTGGGATTTGAACCCAGGATCTCCGGCTCCGCAGGCCAGTGTCCTAATCCAGCCTAGACTACGGGCCCTTTTGGACAGACTAGGGTACTACTTTCGCTTTCTGAATAGTTTGTGCTCGTCTATATCTGTTACGTAGTCGAAGCAGGACTCTATGAGCTGTTTGGCTTGGTCGATGTTGCCAGCGATTCTGCATATCAAAAAAAGAGGGAATTTGCGGGAGATTTCGCCGCTTAGCGCCAAATCCAGCCTACACACGCATACGGAGAAGACCTGTAGTTTAGCCCAAAAAGCGCTCTAGGACGGACGTTTCTTTTCTTCAACTATGTCGCGTTTGCTAGTTTCGACAGAGCTCAGGTTTCTCTTGAAGATTGCCCACGTGGATATGTCGGTAAGGTGTTTAAAGAGGCTAGTTGCCGATATATCGGTAATCTATTTAAACTCAAAGAGTTACCGATATATCAGGTGCAAACGTGAAAACAAGAGGCGTGATTCGAGAACGTGTGATACGTGTGCTGCTTAACGAGCCAGAAGGCACACTAACAAAGTACAGACTTTCCAGAAAAGCAGAATGCTCTTTCTCTTGGCTTCACGAGTTCCTAGGCAAACTAGAAGACCTAAGACTTGTGGAGAACACAGAAGTCAAAGACTATTCTGGGCTCATAAAGTATTGGCTCAGCGTCAAAACCAAACCCGGAAAGCAAGAATACATGTGCAAGGACCCAATCAGCCTAATCAAGAAAGCCCAACTATCATATGCACTCACCATGTACCAAGCAGAAAACCTGATTCAGCACTACCTATTCCCTTCACGGACTGACTTGTACATAAAGATGGAGGAAAAGGAAAAATGGCACAACCTTATAGTCACTGAAGGCCTTGTTGGAAAAGGCAACATGAGACTGCTGACAACAGATCCTCACGTTTTCTACAACTCGTTCAAGCGACAAGGCTTGATTGTTGTGTCTATTCCACAGTTGATCGTTGACCTTCTCGAAGAAGACGGCGTATGCACGGAAGCTGCAGAAAAGCTTCTGGAAAAAGTGGTGATAAAACATGCTGTACGAGTCCAATGAAACAAAAACCTCGGAGAAACAACTGGGACAGATCTTCAAATCGCTGAAAAGCCCAGCATGTCAGAGTAGTCAAGGAGTTTGAGGATTATCTGTGCGTGCGTGTGCCTATTTCTTAGACAGCGCAATTAGGTGTCCACTGAATCCAGCGAGCCAAATGAGTGCTGGGTAGACGATCATGCGTTCCATTCCTCCAGGACCTATACCCAAGAAGAAAACGCTGTCTTGCGCCTCGATGCTCTCGAAGATGCCGCTTGTTAAGAGGCCACCGGCAAAGAGAGCCAACGCTCCAAGCGACATCAACCCCAGT
>JALHSY010000055.1 GCA_022865455.1 Candidatus Bathyarchaeota archaeon | reverse complement strand
TGCCCACCCGAGTCATGAAGGACTTCAGCACTACGAGTACATTGTCAACCTTGGTCGGGCCTACACCTGCTTCAGAGCATATTGCCGATGCGCTTGTGTCTCTGCCTGTCACGTAGGGGTAGGTGCCGTAGAAAAGTGAGAGCATCAATCCCTGAGTTCCTTCAAGGAGAACGTTTTTGCCTCCGTTTATTGCGTTGTTTGTTTCTGCTGCTACGTCTGCGAGATACGGTTTCAATTCGGGAACGTCGCGTGCAATCTTGGCTGTTCTGCGGACGCGTTCTTCAATTGCCGGTCCCACTCCTCGTCCTGTAGTACCTAAACCCTTCAGATGCGCGCTTGCTTTGTCTTGCGCTGAGTGTTTCTCTTCAATTATCGAGGCTTGGCTGTCTATGCCTATGCGGTTTTTGACGTTGGTTTCTTCAACTTCCTTGAGGAACTGCGCAACCTCAACGTTCGAGCCAGCCCCGATCAGCAATCGGCATTTCTCATGGACGAATCCGCCTGGAACCATGTGCAGCGCGTACCGCTTGCCTTCGTACCAAATAGTGTGCGCAGCGTTCACTGAACCGGTTCTGACACAGAAGTCCAGCTTTTCCTTGATTGCAAGGTAAGAGATTATCTTGCCTTTACCTTCGTCTCCCCAAAAACCTCCACATATGACCGTGCAAGGCATATTATCGCCGTTCAGAGAATTTGCTTAGCTTTATTTAAGATTGTTTGATAGTTTCATGTCAAAGGAATGTTCACGGAGAAATCCGCCGGCTGCGTGCTTCCGCTTCGCTGTCTATCCTGTTCAAAAGCTTGACGACTTTCATGCCTTTGCGTTCCATTTCAGTCTCGGATACCGTGTTTCTCTCTGGGCACAAGTCATCCGCGATTACTCCGTCTTCTTCGCTGTAGACAACTGGGTATATGCGGCATCCTAAGGGTCGATGCTTGTAGGCCTTGCAGCGGCGCTTTGCAGAATCGTAGAAGACGCAGTAGCCGTTGCGGTTTCGCAGTCTGGCGTACCCCTTCTTGTCGTAACGCACAAACTCCTGCCTGTCATGACCGGTTTTTTCCAGAAGCTCAATGTCCGCGTTGGAAAGCAGCATTTCTGTTTTGGTGCAGCAGATTCCGCAATGTGAGCAGCGCATGAACGTACTCTAATATGGGCTTCTCTATTTTGTTTTTCGATAAGGCTTGTGGCGCCCACTGTTTTCATCCGCTGGTCAGCAGCAGGCTGAGGTTAAGCAATTCTGCCCATGCTATGTTCTTCATGGGAACTCTGAACGTGTCCTTTTTTCCGTATGGAACGCATCTGACGAGGGTTTCTCTTCTCAGCTCGTCTCTGTGAATCTCAGCGAGCTGAACGTTTATTATCACGGAACCGTCTTTCAGGTGAAGGTTCACGTTTTTCCCGAGAAAAGATTTGGCCGTGTTCATGCTAAACCTGTCCATCTTTTCACCACTCCACATCCTTGTTCGCTATTCTGCCCCAGCACCGTCTGCAGATGGGAAGCCTTTCTCCTTTAACCTGAATGTAAACCTCGATATCGCTGGCTTTGCATTCCTTGTGCCATGGATTCTTACACCTCTCCATACATGCTAACCTCCAATGCACGTTTCAGCAATACTGCTCAGCAGTTTCTGCATTTAAGGCTCTCTGCGAAACAACATTCTCTCGCTGCGGAGAGGTGGGTTAAAGTGAAAACCTCACAGCCACTAAACGACATCTAAATTTGGACTATCTCAGGCACTACTCTTTCCTTGCTTACACGCAGCAAGGCCACGGATGGCTTGGATATGAAGGGAGGAACAGGGTTTGTCGGGCTTCCAGGGTTTATGAATAGCTTGTTTCCTTCCCACCTGATGCTCGAATTGTGAGTGTGCCCGAAGACAAGCGCGTCAAAACTGTTCTGCAAGGCAATTTCCCGCATCTTCCTCGTTCCAAAAAGTGCTCCGGGATTGTGCATGACTCCGATTTTCCAATCAAAAACCTTGACTGAATTCATCTTCGGCAACTTGCCGCGGATCTCAGGCCCGTCCATGTTTCCATGAACTGCCAAGACAGGTGCAAGTTGCTCTAACTCGTCGATGACTGACAGGTCTACCAAGTCTCCTGCGTGCACTATGAAGTCGACGTTCTCGAAAACCACGAAGACCTCTTTGGGTATTTCTCGGGCTCGAGCGGGCACGTGCGTGTCAGATATTAGGCCGATGTTCTTTGTTGACCCCATTTCGCGCAGCTTGGGCAAGACTTGGAACTGTTCCGCAGCCATTGGAAGCGTCCTCTATTATCACTGTTTGTGACCTGTCAAGATAAGACTTTCAATGACCAAATAAACATTCTCGATACATAGTTGAAAACCATCGCGGAAGTCAATATTCAGGCTTCATGAGGAATCGATTGAATTGTGCCGAACCGATCTTGAAGGAGTAAAATCTTAAGTCAGCAACGCGCTAATATTCTGACCGACAGGTGAATCGCCAAAATGTGTGCCAAACTTCTGAAGGAGATTGAACGAGAAGTCACGGATTTCCTCAGCGGCTTAATCCGCATAAACACGACAAACCCGCCTGGAAACGAAACTCCAGCCGCGAAATACACTGCAGAAGTCTTGGAAAAAGACGGATTCAAGTGCGAGCAATTCGAGTCTGCACCCGGAAGAGGAAACGTTGTCACACGTCTCAAGGGAACTGGCGAAAAGCCGAGCCTATTGCTACTGTCGCATTTGGACGTGGTTGCGGCAAACCCGAAGGAGTGGAGCGTAGACCCGTTCGGCGGCGTGGTCAAGGACGGGTTTGTTTGGGGACGTGGGGCATTGGATATGAAGGGAATGACAGCAATCGAGGTCATGACTATGAAGCTTCTGAAGCGAAATGGCGTGAAGCTCAAGGGCGACGTAGTATTGGCTGCAACGGCGGACGAAGAAAAAGGAGGCGAGGCAGGAGCAGGGTGGCTGGTGCGCAATCACGTTAAGAAGGTTCGAGCAGACTATGTTCTGAACGAAGGCGGAGGAATGGCCTTTCAAGCGGATGGCAAGAACATCTACACTGTCCAAACAGCGGAAAAAGGAATCCTGTGGTTCAAAATCAAAAGCAAAGGCAGACCAGGTCATGGCTCGGTGCCGGGCGCAGCAGACAACGCAATAATGCGCATGAACAAAGTTGTCGAGAAACTGGGGAATCACTGTTCAGAGATCGTGCTTGTGCCAACCTTCAAGCAGTACCTGACGGAGGTGGCAAAAGAAGACAAGTTCCTGCGAGAAGACGTGATGTCTTTACTGAAGAATCCTCAGAAGGCTGACCAAATACTGGATTCGCTGGCTCGGAAGGACAATTACATGGCCGAAGAGTTCCGCGCAAGGTTAAGAATGACCGTCACACCCACAATGATCCAGGGCGGCGTGAAGGAGAACATCGTCCCGTCAGAATGCGAGGCAGTTTTCGACTGCAGAGTCTTGCCAGGGCAAAGTCCTGCACAGGCTTTGGATGAGATCAAGGGCTTGCTCAAGGATGTGGGTTTGGACAAGTTGGAGTTTGAAATAATCCAGGCGAATGAACCGTCTGAATCGCCGTTGAAGACGCCGCTGTACGAGCTGATTGCTGGCACTCTCAGGGAGTTTGATCCCAACTGCGCCGTGGCTCCTGTTCTGCTTACTGGCGGAACGGACTCGCGGTTTTTCAGAAGCCTAGGCAGCGTGTGCTACGGCTTTCATCCCGTCCGTCCAGACTTGCCCTACTCGGAAATGCAGAGGACAATCCACGGCATAGACGAACGAATCTCGATAGAAAACCTCGTGTTCGGCACAAGTGTTCTCTACAACCTTGTGGAGAGGTTCATGACTTAGGGTGAAGCTATAAATACGTTTGAGTGTTCTGTCTATCTTGTTCTTGAGGAGGATTTGGAATGCCAGCGATAGAGATCGGTAGGGTTTGTGTTAAGTTGTCAGGTCGAGAGGCTGGAAGAAAATGCGTTATAGTTGACGTTGTGGACAAGAGCTTCGTGCTAGTCACTGGTCCCAAAAAAGTCAGCGGCGTGAGACGGCGCAGGGCAAACACTAACCACGTTGAACCGTTGCAGGACAAGATAGACATTAACCGCGGTGCATCCGATGACGAAGTCGAAGAAGCTTTGAAGGTTGCTGGTAAGCAGGAAGAGATGGCGAAGATAGTGAAACCTGCCTTGACTTCGGTTTAAGCCTATTATACTCCTTAACCCTTTTTCTTCTCCGTAGGAGTATAATGACACTATGCCCAGAACTGTTGCTCCATGGGAAGTCAAGCGGGAAACATTGGTCAAGGCCGAGGGCAGAACTGACCCGAGCTTCGGGTGCAAGCCTGAAGAGAGACAGCCAGAGCAGTTCATGAAATTCGGCGTCATCAACTTGGACAAGCCGGCTGGCCCTTCCAGTCATGAAGTGGCTGCCTGGGTCAAACGCATCCTGAAGCTTGAACACGTTGGTCACGGCGGGACTCTAGAGGCTTAGAAGTTCCCCAAAGAAGCCAGAGAAATCCCCACGTGACAGGTGTTCTGCCCGTAACGTTAGAGGAATCTACGAAGGTTGTTCAAGCCGTGCTCTACAGTGGCAAGGAGTACGTCTGCGTGATGAAGCTTCACGGAGAAATGCCAGAAGATCAAGTCAGGAGAGTCCTGAAGGAGTTTGAAGACGCAATCTACCAGAGACCTCCCCTGCGGGCTTCAGTCAAGCGGCAACTGCGAACGAGGAGGATCTACTACTTGGACTTTCTTGAAATGGACGGTCGAAACGTGCTTTTCAAGGTCGGCTGTGAAGCCGGAACGTACATTCGCAAGCTTTGCTTTGACGTGGGCGAAGTCCTAGGTTGCGGAGCGCACATGCAGGAACTTCGCAGAACGAGAGCTGGGCCCTTCGTTGAAAACAACTGTGTTAGGTTGCACGACATGGCTTACTGGTTTATGCAGTGGCAAGAGAAAAAAGACGAGAAGTTCTTGAAGAAGTTTATTCAGCCGATGGAGCAGGCCTTGGCCTCGGTTCCCAAGATTTACATCAGAGATTCCGCTGTGGACGCTGTCTGCCACGGAGCTAGTCTCACAGCGCCAGGTGTCCTGCGGCTTGAAAACGGAATCATGGAAGGCTCCTTACTCGCAGTTTTCTCGTTGAAAGGCGAGGCAGTTGCTCTGGCCAGGGCAGCAGCATCTTCAGAGCACATCTTGAGCATGGATCACGGGGTGGTTGCGAAAGTTGAAAGAGTCCTTATGCTTAGGGGCACGTACCCAAGATGTTGGAAAAGCGGCGAGAAAGTCGATGAACAAAAACCCTAGTAGCGTAGAACACTATTTCACCGTGCATCCAAAATCAAAAGTACGGTTCGGCCTGATCCGCACCTACCTTCGAGACAAACCGTTCGAGTTTGTGACAGCTTCAGGAGTGTTTTCAAAGGACCGAGTCGATCTGGGAACACGGCTTCTAATCGAAAGCATGATCCTTCCAGAGAACGGCTGCGTCTTAGACGTCGGATGCGGTTACGGCGCTGTCGGAATTGCGGCAGGAGTTTTCAATCCTAACTTGCGCGTAGTCTTGGTTGACGTGAACATGCGAGCAATCAGGCTTGCGCGACGGAACGTTGAGCTCAACTGCGTTTGGAACGTGGAAGTCAGACATGGACACCTTTATTCAGCTGTCTGCGATTTGGTTTTTGACTGTGTGGTTTCGAACCCGCCTGTGAGCGCTGGGATGAAAACTGTCGAAGCGATAATCACTGAGGCTCCAGAGCATCTGGCCCGCGGAGGCACATTGCAGATGGTTGTGAAATCTAAGATAGGCGGAAAACGTCTGCAGTCTGTTTTTGAAAAAGCATTTGGAAATGTTGAGGTTTCGGCACGGGGAAGCGGCTACCGCGTCTTAATGTCGAGAAAAGCATGACTTAGACAAGAGGATACATGTTCCATCGTCTACCAATCGTGTCTGATATCAAGTCAACACTGACTGAACGCTCTTGGATATTGATCTGTTCAGAAAACCTATAATAAACTTCAGTGATTGAATATGGTTTGTCCTGTTTGAGCCGGGGTCTCCTAGCCAGGTATGGAGCAAGCCTGGAAACACTCAGGTGCCTAACAGCTTGTGGCCTCTCGGGGCCGCGTGGGTTCAAATCCCACCCCCGGCGCCAATGTCATTGCAGCGCGGTTTTCTGTTGCGGTTTTCCGAGAGACAAGCAGTCTCTGGCTCCTCTGGCTGCCGTTATTCTCTTGCACTGGCCATGGATTCGCTGTGCTCCACTATGCCCCTTTCATTTTCTCTATTGCGTCTTTTACCACAGCGACTGACTTCTCGAACTCTTCTTTCGTTTCAAGACCGAGTTCAAGCTCCAGAATTCTCTCAACACCGTTCTTTCCGAGGACACATGGCACTCCGATTGAGACGTCTGAGAATCCGTACTCGCCCTGCAGGTAGGTGGAGACTCCCATCACTCGGTTTCTGCCTCTCAAGACCGCGTCAGCCATTATGGCGATCACTGCTGCCGGGGCGTAGACTGTGCTTCCTTTGAGCTTGATGACATCCGTGCCTGAAGTCCGGGTCGAGTTGACTATCTTCTGTATCTGTTCCCGCTTGAGCAAGTCTGTTATCGGTATCCCTGAAACTGAGGCATAGTTCACGAGCGGGACCATGGAATCTCCGTGTTCTCCGATGACCAGGGCGCGGATGTCCTCTCTTGAAACACCCAGTTCCATGGCAATGTAAGACCTGAACCGCAATGTGTCAAGAATGTTGCCCATGCCGAAGACTCGGTTTCTCTCAAACCCTGACTCCTTGTAGGCCACGTACGTCATGACATCAACTGGATTCGTCACCACCATCAGCTTGCAGTCAGGCGCGTATCGGACAACTTCTTTGACTATGGACTTGACTATGGCCGCGTTCTTGCTGATGAGGTCCAACCTACTCATTCCAGGCTGTCTGGCTAAACCCGCAGTCAAGATGACGAGCTCCGAACCCTTCATTTCGCTGTAACTGCTCGTTCCCTCAATTTTCCCGTCGAACTCGATGGCAGGCGCCGCTTGCATCATGTCCAATGCCTCACCCTGAGCCAAGTTCTGAACGGCATCAATTAGAACGACGTCGCTTATCCTCCGTCCCAGGATGTTGAATGCGGCTGAACTGCCAACCTTTCCAGCGCCAATTATCGAAATCATGACTACCGCATAACAATCAGCTTTCATATAGATATAACTAGACGCCTACGCTCAGGGCAAGGGTTCAAAGCTGACAAAGTTTATCTGTCACAAACGCCTTGATTGATTTCTGCCTATCAAAAATGCCCTGGTAGTATAGTCCGGTCTAGTATATGCGGCTGTCGCCCGCAGGACCCGGGTCCAAATCCCGGCCAGGGCGCCAACGATAACTTCAAATCTCGACAGCTTCTAATCATGCTTTTGGAGAGAAGACGTGTCGATCTATCGTTATGAAAGGCGTGTTTGGCTTGCCCTCAATGGGAAGGATGGAATCAAGTCTTCAGAACAGATCTTGCCAGCGAACAAGAAGAGGCTCCTGGAATATGCCAAGTACCTTGAAGCTTCCAGGAAGAGTCTGCCGCGCCAGGACAAGCTGCTGAGAACCGTCAAAATATTCGCGTCCTTGCTGGGGCCTATTCCTTTCAAGAAGGCAACCAAGAAAGACGTGGTTGACGTCTTAGCGAAGTATGGCGAAGGCCTTCGTAGAACGGTGCCTGGAGGCGGATCACTTCACACAACCTCAGACTTCCAGAAGATTGTCAAGCAATTCTACGCTTGGGTCTATGATGTCGAGGATCCTCGACATGAGGGGTATCCTAAAGCGGTCAGCTGGATCCGGGTCAAAGAGCCCAAATCAACTCTTAAAGCCTCAGATCTGCTGGAACCCAACGAAGTCAAGAAACTGATTGCGGTCACGCCGGACTTGCGATTGAAGGCGCTAATAGCCGTGTGCTACGACTGCGGCTTGAGAGTTGGTGAGGCTCTTCAGATGCACATAGGAGACGTGGAGCTCCAGGAACAATGCGCGATGCTGACTGTGAGCGGAAAAACAGGGCCGCGTGTGGCCTATTCGATCGAATCATTGCCCTTGTTGATGCAGTGGCTAGATCAGCATCCAAACCGAAGTAATTCTGAAGCTTGGCTTTGGACGGACGACACGGAACCCTTGTCCTATGATAGGGCTCGTTTCAAGCTTCTAGAATGTAGGCGAAAGGCAAACATACGCAAGAGAGTATTTTTCCATCTTTTCAGACACAGCTCAGCCACTCAAAACGCACAGTTGGGCGAGCCAATGCTGCGCAGCATCTACGGCTGGAGCAAAAACAGCGATGAACCGAGCACCTATGTTCATCTCTCCGGAGAGACAGTTAAGAAAGCCTTACTCGAGAAAGCCGGCCTGAAGCAGAAAACCAAGGAGGAGCCGGCAGTCATCATGTGCCCTCGCTGCGGAAACCCTAACCAACCCGGTGCAAGTCTATGCGTGAAATGCAAGGGTGTTTTGAAAATCCAGGATGCTATCTCGATTAATGGGATCGTGGCGGAGATTGACACGCTCAAATCTATGCTGGGTGTTGCGATGGGATTGCAGACCGGATATCCGACTAAGAGAATGACCTTTGAAGAGGTTAAGAGACTAGCAGAGGGGAAGAAAGCCTTCATCGAGTATGCCAAAAAGCGCGGCGTCCCGATCACCGTCGTTGGAAAGAAGTAGCATTTCTAAAGGGTTTAGCCTAGGCTTTTCCGCTCAGAGTTGCCAGGTGTCTCCATGAGGCCTGCTCACTGCACCCTTCTTTCCTCTGGGAACCGTTTGCGGATCCTCTCTTCAGCTACCTTTGCCGCTGCCCTCAGAATTCCTACAGCTTCTTCATTGATCCTAAGTCTTGACGGATCCCTTTCTGAGCACATGTTTTATCTGCAGGACAGCATCTTTGGACGAGTGCACATAAACCTTCCCCCCGCGCGAATTGCAAGTAGCCAGTCTCAGCGAGATTCCTCGACGAAACTGGCATTTCTCGAAACTCCGAGTACTGCTGGTATGCTTGGACTTTGGAATCTCGAGAAGCGTGGAGGTGCTCTGGACAAGCTCTTCTTGGGTCTTTCTGGTGTCTGGGAGTATGACTGGCGAAATCAGGCCTTAGACGGGCCCAGTCAGTTGAAGTGCTTCTCGAGTTCTCTCTTTCTATTCTGAAGAGCGTTTGGTTGCATTAGCCAGGCTCTGGAGAAGACCCGGCTATCTCGCGAAAGGGTCAAGGGTCCCTAATATCTCGGGGTCTTCAGAGTCTCGAGGACTTGCGAACGCCCCGAGACATCTCGAGATGATTCTCACATATTTCGAGAGCGTCGAGTTCCGAATACCCTTTGACCCAAGGGTGTTCCCGAGCCTTTTTTGCTTCGAGAATTCTGCAGACCTATTGCAGGAGACCTCGTCAAGTCCTCCTGATGCCTAGAGTGACCTTCAAGACGTCTCGACATGTCTGGAAGAACGAGTGTGTTTTGCTTCAGCTTCTCTGAATAAAGAATCTTGATGCCAAAATCCATTGCAGGCGGAAGTGGGAATTGTGCAGTAGACACCACTGGAGCGACAAAACACCTTGCCGCAAGTTATAAGATGCCAATTCGAGGAATAGAATACCGAAAGCATGAAGCTCTTGCTCAACCTGAGAGTTGCATCTCGGAACACAGGTCGCCAACGGCGAAAAGAAGCCTAAATCAACTGCCATTGATGGCACTAGAAATGAACCGCTTTTCCAAATCCGGGAAAGAATCAGCCAGCGTGGATTCATTTCTCGCCTAACGAGGTTCTCTACAAGTTGCCAGACTTTTCTCTCAGAATCGTCTGAAAAGCTAAGAACCCTAGCGCGGGCACCTGTTTTACTCTGCTATGTCCTGAGCAGTCTGAAGAAACCCACCTTTTCACGACCTTCCTCATCTTTTTCCGTTTCAATAAGTGGATGATGTCGAATCGTTTTGACGGCTGACTTCACTGCTTCCATCTCAAGTCCAGCGTCTCTAGCTAGGTCTTCATGCGTATACCAACTGCCGCTTCTCCTTCTCAAAAAAAGAAACACTCGCAGATCATCCCCAATCGTCAAGTATGGCAGTTCTTTTTTCGAGCCTTTGTTACTAACAGTCTTTTCCGTCTCTTTCACCTCCTCATACGTTATTGTCCATGTTCTGACTCCTCAGATTTCTCCGAAGTTCCATAAACAGTGGAATTGAAAGCCTATATTCAAATGGCTGAACCCCTCGCTGACCTGTGCGTCTCTCCCTTCTATCAATCAATTTGGTTTCAGTCAAAGTTCTAAGGACTTGCTTGATACGCACGGAAGACATGAAGGGCATTTTGCTTGAGAGTTCTTCAGCTGTCTTCCTTTCCGGGTAGCTTAACAATAACCTCAATGCTAACCGTGGCCCCCCGGGTATAGTTGACAGGAGGTCTACTAGTGGAGTCTGGGACACTCTCGACCACACTAATGATATGACAAAACATATATTTAGCTTTTCGTATGATTTATAATATAATTACAGGACACATACCAGCAGAAAAAACCGCGTGTCTTGTCTCCACTATGTCAGGATTGAACACAGTAAATTTCCTCCGAAGGTGGTGACAACTTGGGTGAACCCGCAGGGCTTGATAGCGCAAAGAGGAAGGCAAAATTCTGTTTTGCCAAAGGCATTGTCACCCTGATTTCTGAGGGGGTCAGCAATGAAGCAGCGATAGCCCACAAAGTAGGTCGTAGTCGTCAGTTTGTTCATTATTACCTTGTTAGGTTTGAGCGCGGTGGCTATATTGAGCGAACTACGCGGAAGAAACCGTGGTTTTTTGAAGTCACTGATAGAGGAAGGCAAAGTTTTCTCGATACCTACGAGGTTGAGACTGTTCGTTGGCAGCCTCTGTTACGGTTGCATAACTGCCGTTGGGCGTTTCCCGTTGTTAGGGGTGTGGTAGACATTTCTAAGGCGACTGTGCGCTGGAAGACCGTTCACATGGCCGGGTGGGATTGCTTCTATGGACGTGCCTTGGGTGTTGCGTTCAGGTATCTACCATCATCCAATGCTGTCGAGGTCTATGATTTTGGTCTTAGGGGTAGCGACGCGGATGATTTGGAACGGCAGAGTCTTTTGCGAACTGTCGAGTTCAGTCGCTATTTGGAAGATGCGTTGAAGGTAAGGTTTGGGTGTCCGAGACCGGCAGGCAAATTTCATTTGGCTATTCTAAATGATCCCTTAGCGCCGCTCTTCAAGAAGACTGTCAGCGTTGGCGATGTCTGGGTGGACTGCAGTAAAGGTAAACCCGAACTAGAGTCGAGAGATAAGAAACTTCTTGAAGACTACCTTTTCATGGTTCAGAACTTCCCTATGGTTGTTGAAAGCCTCAAGAAAATGGACCCCATGCTAGAGAACCAGAAGAGGTTGAGTGCGCAAGTCGCTGCTCTCAACGAGTTGCTGAATCAGAAGCCAAAACCATTCAATCGAGAGTTGCAGCGCCTCTACGAAAGTTGATCGCTCGATCGCATGTGCACGCATGAACTGCGAATTGGCCGTATTTCCATGTTTTGACTGACTTGGTGTTTTCTTTCTTACACTTTGGACATGTGGGCATTCTTGGTCACTGGTGGTTCTCTCAGTTGTGTTTAGAAGGGTTTTTGTTTCTACGGGGGCTTGATTCATGTCTTCGTTTGAGGCGCTTCTTTTGATAGGTCACCTAAGCTTCTTTAGGCTCAAGTGCGTATAATCTTTGTTTGTCATACGTTGAGATCACACCACACTAGAATTGAAACATATGGTGTTTGATGTGCATGAACGGTATTGGTGACGAAGCTTTGGAGCCGAAAAAGGGGTTTGAAGAAGAAGACAGCGGCGCGAACAAAGAGGTCAAGCTGTCGCTCGGCTCGATTGTTGAGCTCAGGTCGAGGCTGTGGCGTGTTGATGACGTGCAGGGAGATGTGCTGGTTGCCACAAGCATTGATGGTACGCCAATCGAGCGAAGGAAGTTCTATTTGCCTTTTGAAACGGTTCTTCCAGGCAGGATTGAGCCGCCTTCTAGTGAGATTGTGGGGAACTTTTCTGCGCAGGATCTACTTCTGAGGGCTTATCGCCTCAGTATGATTCATGGTGCTGCTCCTCTTATGAGTCTTCAGCGGAGCAGAGTTGTTCCCGTTTTGTTTCAGATGGTTCCTGTTGTCATGTCGTTGGAGATGCCTCGAGTTCGTTTGCTTATCGCTGATGACGTTGGCTTGGGCAAAACCATAGAGGCAGGCTTGACAGTTGTTGAGCTTTTCGCGAGACAGAGAGCTTCTCGTCTCTTGGTAATTTGCCCAGCAATGCTTAGAGAACAGTGGAAAGAAGCTTTAGACTATTTCTTCCATATTGATTCAGAGATAATCTCTTCATCTCATCGACGCACACTGGAGCGGGGCTTGCCTCCAGGCACTAATCCGTGGGAGTATTACCCGTATCTTATTGCTTCGATGGATTACGCCAAGATGGCTGAGGTAAAAGCTCAGGTTCTTGAACAAAACTGGGACATTATTTTGGTCGACGAAGCTCATAATGTTGCAAAGCCTCACCAAATAGATCCTAAGCAGAAGGTGAAAATGGAACGCTGGGAACTAATGCGTGACCTCTCCAAGAAGACGCGACACCTGATCATGCTAACTGCGACACCGCATAACGGCTATACTGACACTTTCGCTAGCTTGCTTAAGATGTTGGAGGTTGGAGCTGTAACTGGTTCCGACAGTGATCCAGTGATTGATCGTGATATAGCCAAGTTGTACGTTTGTCAGCGACGGCGATCCGATGTTGAAGCAGAAATGAGCAAAACTGGCGACAAAAGCCCGTTTCCTAAGAGGGATGCCGATGAGGTTTTTGTGAAGCTTTCGCCTCTGGAATCTAATGTAATGAATGAGGTTGAGAAGCTTGGAAGGCACATTCTTGCTACTGCGGGTGGTGAGCACACTTACAGAATGAGATTAGCCAAGTGGACTGTGACTCATTTTCATAAGCGTGCGTTGAGTTCCCCGAATTCTCTTGTTTGTTCATTAAAGAATCGTTTGAAAACCGTTGAGAGGAGAATAGAAGCTCAAGAAGAGCGTTTTGATGAGGAGACATCTGTAACTGAAGAAGAAGCACGCGCCGCGGTTTTGGACAACGACACGGGTGAACGTATTGATGATGCAGAAACAGATGCAAGAATGGAACGCCATGTGTTTGGAGACAAAGGCACGCTGTTTGAGGAAAAAGGGCTTTTGGAACAAACTCTTCTTGAAGCTCAAAAAGTTACTGCGGCAAAAGACACTAAGCTTACGGAATTGCTGGACAATACGTTGCGCATTATGGTTAGAAGGATTCCCAAGGTCATTATCTTCACTAGGTATAGAGACACGTTGGATTATCTTGCTAAGAATATTCCTGAACACAGAAACTTCAAAGAAGCAAAAGTTTTCACGCTTGATGGTTCACTGAACGAAGTACAGAGAGCTGAGAAATTCGATGAGTTTGAAAAGGCACCTCAAGCAATTTTGGTCGCAACTGATTGCGTCTCTGAAGGGATTAACCTTCAGTATGTTGCTTCACAGATAATCCATTACGAGTTGCCTTGGAATCCGAATAGGCTTGAGCAAAGGAATGGGCGTGTTGACCGTTATGGGCAACCTAAAGACACCGTTTTCATAAGGACCATGGTCGTTAACGATTCGTTGGAAGCTGCTATTCTGAAGGTTTTGGTGGAGAAGGCTTTTCAGATTAGGCAGGATTTCGGTTTCTCGCCGCCTTTTTTTGGTGACGATATTTCTGTCTTGGATCTGATCAGGGAGCAGGGTTACGATGTTAAGATTGGTCAGCGTAGTTTGGATGATTTTCTTAAGGATATGTCGCCTGAACCGGAGCAGGTGATTAATCCGTTTTCGGATGAGTCAATTCAGCGGATGAAGAATGACAACTTTTATGGTCAGTCCAGCATTGATTTGTCTGAAGTTCAGAAGAGGTTGACTGAAACAGAGAACCTGATTGGCAGCAAAGAGCAGATCCAAAACTTTGTGAAGAGTGGGTTGAACAGATTTGGCTGCCGAATCACGGGCAGTGATGACGACACTTTCAGGATTGAAGTTTTAGACAGCCGCCTATCACAAGGCCTGGAAAAGAATGTATTGCAGAGTGCTACGTTCGATCCATTAAGGGGCAGAGATGATCCAGAGCTTGAGGTCATTGATTTGGGTCATAGGCTGGTTAGGAATTTGATAGACCTCGTTAAGCAGCTTACTTTTTCCTCAAAAGAGTCGGACATTTATGGGCGTACTGCTTGCATAGCGACAAGAAATGCGACTAAGGTCTCTGCAGTTTACACGTTTCTTGCAAGATATGCTGTTCATACGGATCCTGTGTCTATAGTTGAAGAGCTTTTGAGAGTTGGTTTTGAAGTTCATGGTGGTGATATATTTTCTCAGGCTGATGTTAATGCGCTTTCCTGTTCGATCCCTGTTGTTCATACGAGAACTGAGGCTGAAATGAAGGAGGACTTGAGTGCAGCTTTATCTAAGTTGAATCTAGAAACGGCGTTGCGGAAGAGGGCTGAAGAGCGTTGTGCCGAGCTTGCCATCGAAAGGGGGCAGGTTAAGAAGAGCTTGGAAGGTCGCGGGGAGCAACAGTGGCTCGAAGGCATCGATAATTTGTCTGTTGCTTCAGTAGATTTGTTATGTGTTACTGTTTACTATCCAGCGTTGGGAGGGAACTGAGTTGAGGAAGAATCCGCTTTCTAACATGTCAGCTCATGGCGGCATAATTACCTCAGAGTTTCTTGAGATTATTTGCGGAGAAAAAGTGGCTAATCCAAAGGTTCAGCCAGAATCCTTTGAAACATTCAGTGCAGAAGCGCCTAGGAACAAGGCAGAACTTGATCAGTGGATTGTTGATTCTTGGGATCGCCTTCGTGAACGTTGGGATTCCTTGTCAAATCGCTACCTCAAGATGAATGTGTCTGACGCCAGAAGTAAGTGGATAGTTCCGCTTTTCAAGGAGTTAGGTTTTGATCCAGGCTTCATCAAAGAAGAAATTGTTGTCGACGGTGATGATAAGCTTAGGTTCAGGCTCTCTCACAGAGGTTGGATTAGCGCTGGAGCGCCAATGTTGCATATGGTAGCCCCTTCTCAAGATTTGGAGGAAGCCAACAACAGAACCGAGGGAGAAGTCATTGGGAGGGGACGAAGCCGCAGTCCTCATGATGAGTTGCAGGCTTATCTGAATGTAAACAAAAGTTCTAAATGGGGAATTGTCACCAACGGCATTTTACTTCGCATTCTCCGCGAATATTACCATACCACAACTAAAGGCTACGTTGAGTTTGACATCGAGAATATCTTCCGAGAGAGGAGCTTCACTGATTTCAGAGCAATGTACAGAATGGCACATGCTAGCAGGTTTGTTCTTCAAAAAGATGGTAACTGTATTCTTGAACAATTCTACAAGGAGAGCCGAGCAGCAGGAGTAACGGTTGGCAAGAATCTTCGGCTGAATGTGAAAAAAGCAATTGAAGCATTAGGCAATGGCTTCTTGACGCCCGATATATCCAAAAAAATGATTGCAGATGAGGAGTTCTGCAGGGCGTACTATTCAGAACTTTTGCATGTTGTTTATAGACTTTTGTTTTTATTGTTTGCTGAGCAGCGAGCGATGTTACCGACAAGGGATTCATTGTATGCTGAGGAGTACAGTGTAACTCGTCTTCGAGAAATTTCTGAGACTAAGCGGGGAAAAGACGATCATTTAGACTTGTGGGAAGGCCTGAAGGTTACTTTTCAAATGTTGAAGAATGGCTGTCCAGAGTTGAAGGTTTTTGGTCATAATGGTAGTTTGTTTGACGACGCCCAAATTCCGGTCTTGTCTGGTTTGACTTGCAAGAACGAAGATCTAATTGAAGCAGTCAGGCAACTCACAATGATAGAAGAAGAGCGGGTTTTGAAACGCATTAACTACTTAGACCTTGGCGTTGAGGAAATTGGTTCGATTTATGAGAGTTTGTTAGATTTTGTACCTAGAGTGTTCGATAGAGCGCAAGAAGTTCAAGGGGAACAGGTTGCTGCCAATACTTTCTTTTTGGACCCTAGAGGAATGAATCGGAAGACGACAGGAAGTTACTACACACCACTTCACTTAATCGATGAATTAATCAGAACTGCTTTGAAGCCTGTTGTAGAGGAAAAACTTGCAGGAGCTAAGAACAAAGAAGAAGCGATACTATCTATCAAAGTATGTGATCCTGCGTGTGGCAGCGGCGCTTTCTTAATCGCTGCCAACAATTATCTTGCAAGAGAACTCGCTAAACTCTATACTAGTCAGACAGAGCCACCAGATAGGGAAATCAAGAAGGCAACAAGAACGATACTCCAGCACTGCATATACGGAGTAGATCTGAATCCGATGGCAGTGGAGCTGGCAAAGGTTTCTTTGTGGATCAATTCTTGTGTAGAAGATATGCCTCTAAACTTCTTAGACCATCACATAAAATGCGGCAATTCGCTAGTTGGCGCTACGCCTATGCTGCTTGAGAAAGGCTTACCTGCAGAAGCATTTACGTCAGTCTTAGGCGATGATAAGATTTTTTCAAAGAAGATCAGAGCCATTAATGTCTTAGAACAGAACCAAAAACTAATGGTTGAATTTAATCTAACCGAATATTCAACTCATTCCAAAGAGCACGCCTTGTTGGACGAGTTTGCCGAAAAATCACCAAGTGATGTTGAAGAGAAAAAACGGAAATATAATGCATTACTGAATCTACCAGATTTGAGGCAACAAGCTCTGCTTGCCGATGCATGGACGGCTGCCTTCTTCTGGCCACTCCAGGAGGACAGTCCAACGCCTCCAACACAAGCGGTTCTGAGACTGGTATCAAAAGAAGGAAACAGCAAGTTATACTCAGAAACTTGTACAATGATCGAAAAACTGGTTAAGCACTATTCCTTCTTCCATTGGTACCTCGAGTTTCCTGACATCTTTGAAAGAGAAGAAATAGGATTTGATTGTATACTCGGAAACCCACCTTGGGAAAAGATCAAGATCGAAGAGCGCGAGTGGTTCATAGGAAGGGATGACGAAATTGCCAACACTGAATCAAAGGTTAAGAGAACACAGCTTATTGACTCCTTGGAAAAGAGGAACCCAAGTTTGTTTTCTCTTTGGGTTCATGCGCAAATCGAAAGTCAGAAAAAAGCTTCCTTTATTCGACAAAGCGGAAGATTTCCTTTAACTGCTGTTGGCGACACTAACACTTTTGGTTTGTTCTCCGAGCATGGGTGGTCGATTCTTGGCAGGAAAGGTAGAGCCGGAATAGTTGTAAAGACAGGAATAGCGACCGATGACACATGGAAAGAATTCTTCGGAAGTCTAGTTGATTCGAAAGCAATCTGTTCTTTATATGATTTTGAAAACAGAGAGCTGCTCTTTCCTGACGTTGCTCCAGTGGAACGCTTTTGTCTTCTTACAATTGCCAGTAAAAGCAATCCTCAAACCAAGAGTGATTTCGCTTTCCTACTCTCAAATACAGAGCAACTATCTGATCAGGAGAGAAGAATCATTCTGACGCCTGAAGAGATAGCTTTGATAAATCCAAACACAAAAACATTGGCTACTTTTCAAAGCCGAAGGGATGCAGAGATAGTTAAGAATTTGTACAGGAAACATCCAGTGTTAATTGATGAAAACAATAATACGAATCCTTGGAATATTGAATATTTGCAGATTTATCATATGACGGCAGATGCGGAACTATTTCAAGGGAACACCAAAGAAGCTCTTCTAGAAAGAGGTTTCACCTTGTTGCCGAACGGCATTTTCGTAAAAGAAATCGAAAGATATCTTCCGCTACTAGAAGCAAAACTCTTCAATCAATTGGATCACAGATTTGCAACATTCGAAGAAGTGGATGCGGAAAACCGCTTAAGAAGGAGAGCAGGAACGGATCAGCCAACAATCGAACAGAAGAAAAATGCAGATTACGAAATCGTTTCTCGTTATTGGGTCTCGGAAAGGGACTTCAAGTTAGTTTCCAATAAGCATTCGTGGAATCATAAATGGGCATTTGCGTTCAGGAATATAACACGCATGACTACCGATACTCGATCGGCTATGGGAACAATAATACCCTGGATGCCTATGGGAAATAGTGCATCCATTCTGCTGTTTCGAGGTGAGGTCCCTGTTAATGACGCGTTGCTTTTCACTGGAGTATTCACGTCAATAATTTTCGATTATATTCTTCGCCAAAAAATGGGCGGAACAAACCTCAATTCATTTATTTTAAAGCAATTACCTGCTCCGACTGCAAGCGACTTGCGTCTAATGAACATTGCGAAGGATGGATATACGCAATGTGCAGCGACATACCTGGAAAATCGTTTAATAAAACTCGTCTGGACTTCAAAAAGTCTTGACGCATTTGCCACCGAAGCCGGTTTTGTTGGTGGACCATTTGTTTGGGATGAACCAGAAAGATTTAAGCTAAGGATAGAAATCGATGCCACAATTGCCAAGATATATGGGGTATCTAAAGAAGATTTTGCGCACATTATAGATTCATTCAGAATTCTTCGAGACAAAGATGTCTCAGTTCACGGATCATTTGTAACTAAAGATGAGTTATTAAAAGAATATGATAGAATTAGTTTAACTGAAGAAAGACAAGGTGAATGATGAATGAACCCCTTTGAAGCTTTAGCGCACGTACAGGAATCCTACAAAACATATGTGAATACATTCCAGAGAATTAGAAATCCGATCATTCAAGAGTGGATTCAGGAGAAGATTGCTGAGGGTACTCTTCTTTGGAAAGATCCCTATATTCAGCTTAATCGCCGATTTGAGCAAGGTGATAGTCTCCAAAAATTAGTGGACGATAACATTCTTCACAGGAATGCCCTCAAAATATTCGCCAGAAAAGATCCATATGGAAAACTAGCAAATGTGCCAATAACTCCTTACAAACATCAAAGTGAAGCCGTTCTCTCGATTCTAAGGGACAACGCAAACACTCTTGTCACGACAGGAACGAGTTCAGGTAAAAGCTTCTGCTTTGGCATACCAATTATCAATGAATGCCTCAGAATGCGAGACCAAGGGCTAAGCGGGATAAAAGCAATAATAGTCTACCCAATGAACGCGTTGGCAAACAGCCAATACGAAGACTTCTCACAAAGGCTACATGGCACAGGACTAAAAATAGGTCTCTATACAGGCGACACAAAAAACAGTCCCGAAGAAGCAAGAGCAGCACTTAAAACAGCCACAGGCAGAGACGAACCCTATGACAGCGAACTTCTGTCCAGAGACGAAATACAAGCAAACCCACCGGACATACTCATGACCAACTACGTCATGCTTGAACTGCTTCTAACACGTTTTGAAGACAGAAAACTCTTTCCCAAAGAACACAAGGGCCGCCTCAAATTCCTCGTCTTGGACGAAATTCACACCTATTCAGGCAAGAAAGGCGCAGATGTAGCCTGCCTAATCAGACGACTTAAACAACGCACAGGGACCATAGGCACGCTCAGATGCATTGGCACAAGCGCAACTGTCCAAAGTGAAAAAGGAGAAAAAGGCGAAGAGCTAATCGCTCAATTTGCAAAAAACCTATTCAGCGAAGAATTCCAACCAACCCACGTAATCGGAGAACACTACCTCAAAACACCCAGATCCAACCCAGAACCACTCCCGTCAACAATCCAAGTTGCAAACGCCATGGTAGAAGAATTCGATGGGAGCCTCGAAAAAGCCATCACCCTAGCAGAATCACTAACAGGCACGGAAATAGCTAACAAAGACAAAACACCAGAAGCGCTAGGCACAATTTTATCCTCCCAACAAACAGTCCAATTCCTCGAAGACAAACTCTCAGAAAACTCCCTATCGCTAGGAACAATACTCAAGGAATACAAGGAAAAACACCGACCAACCTCCTCCATGGAAGACTGCACAAAAGAACTCAAAGCAGCACTCCTCGCAGGCTCAGTCGGAACCGTAGAAATCCTCGGCACCCAACAACCCAAATTCGTTCCGAAAATTCACACATTCTTCTCCCAAGGCAAAACAATCACAACCTGCCTAACAAAAGAAGGACCACATCTCAACGAAAGAGGAGAAAGCACCTGCCCAACGTGCGCCAAAGCCTCCAAAACAAGAGTCACTTTTCCCCTTAACTTCTGCCGTTCATGTGGCCAAGAATTCTACGGCGTAACGATAGCCGAAGACAACACTCTCTACCCCAGAGACATCGACATGGTAGAAACACAAGGCAAAAACGCCTACATACTTATTGGAACCTATGACGAAAACGCCGTGCCGTTTCCAACAGAATGGTTCGACAGCGAAAAAGAACTCAGAGAAAGCCATGAAGAAGCCAAACCCTACAAAACTGCCTATTGCCCGGACTGCAACAAAATAGACGCGGCCTGCAACTGTAAAGACAAGCTAGAAGTAATCCTCGTTTCAGCCCCATTTCTTTTCTGCCCCACTTGTGGAGTATATTACGACAGAAAACCACGTGAGTTTAGCAAACTCTTCACCTTCGGCTCAATCGGCAGAAGCACAGGAACAGACGTTCTTGTCTCAAGTATCGTTTCTAAACTGGGAATTAACGAAAGAAAACTAATCGCCTTCTCAGACAGCAGACAAGACACTGCTTTGCAGGCGGCGCACATGAATAACCTGCAAAAAAGAATCCGCTTTAGACAAGCGCTCTACTACGCACTCATTGATGGAGGTTTCGTCGAAGGAACAGATAAAGAACTTGGTCTTAACCATACGGGCACAAGAATCTTCAAAACGATGGAGAAAAACGGCGTAATCCCAGACTACTCCCGAGCAAAAGGCAAATATGTCAAGACCACAGATGCCGACGAAGCATACCAGCGATACTTAGAATATAACGTAGTCCTAGACCTTGCAGCATCCACTAGAAAAAACCAACGCAACCTCGAAGAAGTGGGTCTTGTCAAAGTAACGTATAACGGACTAGACCTCTTAGCCATAGACGATGCTGTATGGAAAAATGTCAAACCACTTGACAAGCTCACATCAGTCGAAAGACATGATTTCTTAACTGGTATCTTGGATATTTTCAGAAGTAAACGGGCAATTTATCAGAATGACCTAATCAAGCAACGAGAATTCCAAACAGAGATAATATCAAAACTCTCCGAAGAATGCCAGTTTGACATTGGAGCTGAATCACCCAGAACAGTGATTGGATATTCCGATACTGCAAAAAAAGCAAGATCGACATTGGTTTACAGGCTAACTCGCACAAAGAGCAGGCATATGATATGGACACAGAGAGTTCTGGGAGTTGACCATGACACTGCTGCTAACGTGCTCAATCAAGTCGTCGAAATCCTGTCAGATAAAGAACTCGCGCCGATCCTAGTTCAGCATGGAGTGAAAGGTTACAGAGGTATACTGCTTGGGCAGGTTTACATGATAGACTCCGAGTACATCCAACTTCAAGCTCTCAAAAGGACAAAACACAAAGTCTGCCCAAAATGCGGCCTCATTCAACACCAAACAACATTAGATCTATGCACTGGATCAGATTGTGGGTTACTCCAAGAAAGAGACTTTGAAAAAAACTACTTCAGAATAGCATACTCGCAACCATTCAAAGAAACAGTTAGCATACAAGCCCAAGAACACAGCGGCCAACTCGACGGCGACGAAAGAAAGAAAATCGAAGCAAAATTCCGAAACCCCGCAGACCCCCTAAACGTGCTAGTCTGCACACCAACTATGGAACTAGGCATAGACATAGGGGAGCTCTCAGCCATCTACATGAGAAACGTTCCCCCAAGCCCAAGCAACTACGCCCAAAGAGCAGGACGGGCAGGAAGAAAAAGCCAACCATCAATAATAACCACATTCTGCGGAAGCGGCATATCGAGAGGCCCTCACGATCAATACTTCTATCGGTTCCCGGAAAAAATCGTCTCAGGAAAAATCACCTCCCCCAGATTCATGCTCGATAACAAACAACTCATTACAACACACCTCCACTCCTTGATTCTTGAAACGATGGAAACAAAACTAAAAACCGGCATCGGCGAATTCCTCAACCTTGACGAACCAGGCTACCCCATCTTACCAGACTATAAAAATGACCTAACAAGAAAAATTACGGAGTCAAAAACCCGGATTTTGGAGTCAGCTAAAAGCGCATTCTCACTAGAAATGGTAAACTACCCCTGGTTCACAGAAGCCTTCATCAACAACACCATTGACTCTTTCCCAGAAAACCTGGAAAATGCCCTCGAATATTGGAGAAAAGAATACGCTGCCCTGGACCGAGAACATCAAGACCTAAGTGCCAAAAACAGAAAAGAAGGCCCCTCCTCCCAAGACAAAAACAGAACTACAGCCATAGAACAGAAACTTAAAAACATGCGCGAAGGCGAAAAAGACTTCTACATATACCGATATTTAGCCGCCAGAGGCTTCCTACCGAACTATGGCTTCCCAAGCAGCAACATAGTCCTCTCTCTGAGCGAATCAGACAACGAAATCCAACGCGCCAACGTAATCGCTCTCTCAGAATTCGCTCCCGGAAACACCGTTTACTATCAAGGCGCCAAATACTCCGTCAACTACGCAAGACCCAAAGTAAGAGACCAAAAACCAGTCAGAGAACACCTGCTCATATGCCCCAACTGTTCAAACGTCCTCAGAGGTGAACCAGCAAAAACCGCAGCGGCATGTCCCAAATGCAAAAAACCGCTAACGGGCGAGCACCCAAACCCCAATGCCATGCAACTACCAGACATGTACGCGATACGCAAACTCAGAATCACCAGCGACGAAGAAGAACGCATGAGACTAGGCTACCAATCATCAACCCACTACGAAGCTGGCGACCAAACCCAGGAATACACGGTAACCAGCGAAAACGACCTATCCCTCATAATCCAATACGAACACAACGGACGAATCATACATATAAACAAAGGAACAAACAGAAACCAAGAAGACGGCCAAGATGCTGGATTCGTACTTTGTTCAGCCTGTAACCGATGGTTATTTGGCGAAGACCGAATAGACCAACACATCGACCCAGAATCCAACTCGCACTGCCCCAAAAACGCCCAAAAAGACGACATAATCCACAGCATCATACTCTTCACAGTCGGCACACACGACGTTGCCACCCTCAAAATATCCCCACCAAAAGACCTGAAACAATCACAAACAGAAGCCTACTACCTAACACTCAAAGAAGCCCTCCTCCAAGGCCTACAGATAGCACTAAATCTAGATGAAAGCGAAGTTGACGGTTTTGTCTCCAAAGAACAAGCAGACCCCTCCAAATGCGACATAATCCTCTACGAAACAGCCGAAGGAGGAACAGGAGCAATAAAAGCACTAACCACCCCACAAGGCCTCGCAGGCGTTGTCGCAAGAGCAAGAGAACTCCTCCACGAAAACGATCCGCAAGCAGGATGCAACAAAGCATGCTACGAATGCCTACTCAACTACTACAACCAAAGAGAACACGAAAAACTAGACAGAAACCTCGTCCTACCCACACTTAGAAAACTGGAATCAGCGCAGCCAACCCAAGTCCCAGCCGTCAATCAGGAACAGAAACTCGCGGAATTACTGAAAACATGCGAATCAGAACTAGAACGAAACGTTCTGAAAGGAATCGCAACTGAAGGACTCCCACTACCCGACAAAGGACAACAAATCATCTATGACGGCGACGTGCGAATAGCAAAACCAGACTTCTACTACAAGAAAGAGAAAATCACTGTGTTTGTCGATGGCCCAGCCCACGACGAAGACTACGTCAAAAAAGACGACGAAGAAAAAAGGAAGAAACTCAAAGCCCTAGGATATAGAGTCTATGTGATACACCACGCCAACTTGGACGAGGGATTTGCGAAACTCAGAAGAGCCTTTGGCTGACTAGAGCTTACAATTGCTCGTCTCCTTTCTTTCTTGGCAAGACCGAAGGTCATAGCAACAACCGTTGATTTATGATGCAGCGTTCCTCCAATTCTGCTTGCATATGTGGACAAGGTCACACCGTCTGCAAGATGCTGTCGACCAGCAACATCGTTTTTCCTAATAGCTTCGGTTTATTTCTAATGTGTACAGCACGTTTTTATTTTCTGCAGGAGAATATTATGCTCAATTATCACGCGAGCGCCGTTTGGCACAAAAGACGCTTACATTGAAGAGATGATGACGGACTTTATTGACCTGTTCTTCAAACGTTTGGACGGTTACAGTTTCCAGGCACGGTTTCAGCAACTACGCTTATCTTTATGCGTGCGCGTTAGAGAGCCATCTACCTTTTTCCATGCTTCGTCAGCGATTGAAATGCATATCCCGAAAAGATTAGAAAGCACATGTCATACAAAAATATCAAGAAGTCGACAACTTGGAAGGTATTCTATGATTTGTTGCGGAAAATATGTTTTCAGATCAGGCAGGATTGGCGACAAATCAGCAAGCGGTTGGACAAATCCAGAGGAACCACCTGTTTTTGTGCTTCAATATGACGGAAAACAGATAGGAGCAGCTCATGGAAGCCAATGTTCGATAGTGCTGATAGAAGTCTTCATTGAGGATAAAGGGCATGGTACAAAATTCATTGAGCTCTGGGAGACATACGCACGTACGAGAGGATTCAAGGAATTGGAGATGGAACAAGTCTTGAATGACAAGCTCGAACACATTTTGGAGAAAAAGCGAGGGTTCAGCCTAAAGGAGATAGATGCGTGCAATGAAAAGACTTACTATAAGCTCCTTTAGGATATGCCCAGAAAATTGAGAAATCAGGGATTGAGCTTTTCCCATTTGTACAGTTTGTGCGCCACTTCCATGCAGTGATTGTATGTAGCCCTTGACCTGAGGAACGAATATCGGTTGTCAGCAAGATACTTTGCATATCTCCTGTCTTCAAGTGCTTTGCTGATAATGTGACGTATTTGCTTCAATGCAATGTCTTTTAGAAGGGCAGTAAAATCGCCTTCGATTACAAGCGAATTTCCATAGTCATTCACATATGTGCCAAACCTGTCATTGTTCAAGAGGCCTTGAATAAGTAGTGACCACAACAAATACCTCGCCTTTTCGAGGTACCAGTATTTTGCCCATTTTTCCTCGAACTCGTTAATTATGCTGGACAACTTGAATTGGACTTTGTAGAATAGTACTAGCTTTCTTGCATCTACTCGAAGGTATCTCTCCTTAAACGCATCTTCATAATAATTCTGATTTTCGAAAACTTCAGGGATTGAAGAGAATTTCTCGATTTGTCCTTGTATAGCAAGAAATGTCTGTGCTAACTTTCGTATCTCTATGCTTTTGGAATCGACTATACCAATTTGCTCTTTGTCCAGGTCTGTTAGATTCCTAAATGCATTTTCTTGTCTCTCGTAGTAGATTTTGAGTTCATTACGGAATTTGTCCTCAAATTGCAATTGTACCATGTCATTTGCCCTCAGATTCCATGGCATGACAGGGTTCTGCCTATTGTTATTTATGGTCACACTCCTGATGAAGTCATCGTTTGTTGAATGAACCACTTTTGCTAATACTTTGATTTCATGAAAGCGTTCTATGTTCTGATTGAAACTATTATTCCCGCGGTTCTTCTCAGAAAATTCTTTTAAACTTGTGACAGTCTGTGCGCCGTTCAAGATTCTTGGTTCCACCAAAGAAATAATACTTGAATTCTGTTTTTCTTCCACTTTTTCTGCAGTTAACGCGATGCCGTTATGGTAGAATGTGAAGTCATCAACTGCTTCTCCTTCAAGCACTATCCTTCTGAGTGACCGCCTTATCTCTCGGTTAGTATTCTTGTCTTCAGGCAAGCCAGACCTGATATTCTTTGAAAAGAACATCGGACCAAGGTCGTTATACATATCAAGGAGCTTGTGGAGAGGAATAAAAAAGACATACAGCTTCTTGTCGGGAGAATCCAAGCCAATCCTGCCAGCAATTTCAAACTCGTACTTGTGAGCTGCTGCCGAGACCTGGACTATGTTGGTACGTTCTTGTCTAGCATTTGAAATGTATTGAATTATCAACTGCACTTTTTGTCCTTCAAAATACTGCTCCACGAGGAATTTCTTATCGTAAAGGTCTTCACGCAATCTATCCAGAACGCGGCTCCTTTCTGCAGTTTCTACGTCGCCATTGAACACGAAATGAATGAGTATTTTATCAATTATCGACCGATTTTCTGCGAGACAAGTTTTCAGTTTTATCAAGACTTGATTCTGATTCGGATCCTGTCTTGGATTTCCGAAAATTCTTTCCATGCCGTCTTTGATTAACCTCTGGAATGAGTCCTTAAACAACATCGGGTCAACAGACCATTTGAACTGGTAAAGGTAAAGATTCCTTCGCAATTCGTCGAAGTGAAAGGCGTCTATTCCGTAGTCCGTTCCACCAAACGCAACTTGGTTGTTTGCTGTTTCCTCGAGGTTTAACCTGAATTCCTTGGTTAAGTACAATAAGGCGAAATAGTCTTCCTTAATTCCTCCATATTTCGATTGCACTCTTTTGTAGATTTCATCGATTTCAGGTTTAGTAATTCGCATCGTCTCGCCGTTCTTAGTCTGTATTTAGATTGCTCTGGTGTAAACTACTTAACGATTTCGCAACCCGAGATGCGCACCAACAACTGATTGACGTAATATTCCACATTCTGGAAACGAGTAGATTGGTGCGCCCTTCAACAGACTCTTTCAATGCAAGGAAGGTCACAAGTCCAAGCCATCATAATGCTACGCCCAAACCACGCTCACAGGTAATAATTCAGAATTGTTTCTCTGAGATATTCGGCCACCCTGTCATCTATCTGCAACGTAGGAAAGATTATTTCCGCCTTTCTTGCGTATAGGTTCACCAAAACCTTCTCTTGAGCCTTCAGCAGACAGAATATATTGTGAACAAGATACCCTAGCTCGGGGGGAGTTGACTCTATTTCTGGACGACAAGCCCTTCTTTTCACAGCTGCTTTGCCAGCTTGCGCTCATATTTGTTAATGGATGACTAGGCATTTCTGCGTTGCCAGGGCAGGCTCAACTGCTTACTTTTGCATGTGCTTTCACTCATAGTGTGTGAACTCGGCCTGATCCTGCAAAAATGCTATGATTGTTTCCCTCAGCGAAGCTAATTATCTCTCTCATTGCGTTACTGTCTAGACTCTCTAAGTGGTCTCTATGTGCGACTAGGGTCGCTCCAGCTTCCAAAGGCGCAAAGACACCAGCAAAAGCTCTCTGCAGAATAATCGGGACAGGAACATGTTCGGAGACTGATCTGATGGAAGCTAATGATAAGAATGGCCGATTGCATAGGAAAGAAACGTAGTCCCTTATCATGCTTTGAGCGTCCTTGTCCATTTCTAAGCTGAGAAACTCTGTCGGTGTCTTAATGGTTATCTTGTTGATCTCTCGCCATTTTTCGTCCAGAAGACTAATCTTGGTCTTGGAGCCTATCACTTTGACCAAGCCGAGAGCGTGCGTCTCAAATCGCGTAGCTATGTACAATCCTTGAGTGTTCTTCGTCACTGTACCGACGGAACAAGGCGGAACCTCCGGAGGTTCTTCCCCAGCTACTCCCCAAACCGTGTCAACGGTCAACTGTTGAACTTCTTGCAGACAAGGCAAGGATGTTTTTTTGCTGAAGTATTCCTGCACCCTACGCGAGAGTTCAGTCCAAACTTGGCCAGCATCTCTCCAAATACCAGGAGTAGAAACTGCACTTCGATATTGACTGTCCATGAAAGTTATTATCGCATTTGTAGGTTCTTCGCAAAGCATACTTGACACAGCATCTGTATCAATATCCGTTTTTGAGTTGGTTCCGGGGCATTCCAAAGACACTGAGATCAGAATCCGATCATTTTCGACTCCGAAAGCAAAAGGGTATTTTCTGCAGACTGTAGGTCTATCGAGATATTTCCGACATGTCCTTATTTCAGAGTTGTAGGATCTGCAGACGGCCTTGTCCAGATTTGCATTGTGGGAGGATGAAACACCAGTAGGTGACTGTGTCAAACAGCATAAACCACACAAACCTTTCGGGCATACATAACCTGGGGCCCAAGCCGGTGCGACAAACATCGCCGGATAAATGATGGTTTTTGTAGGAACAGTGAAGGCCCTTGTAACCATTCCATTTTCCATGAGTCGAAGGTCATCAGCGAGACTTATTATGATTCCTACCGGCGCGTGCTGGTTGAAAAGAAGAAGCCTGTTTAGCGCCAAGCTATGGACGTGACAGGGTAAGAGTGAGCGCGGCTTACCAGCGCGTTAACTTCAATTTTTGGCCTTGACATTGTCTCTCACAGAGTGCGCGTCCCCCGTGGGCTAAGCTTTTCCGTTTCATGGCAGTGAATTATGTTTTGCGGCAAGTTTATTATACGTAATGTTCACATTTGAGTTACTTGGAAGGCTTCTAATTCAAACGTTGGAATACAATGCCACCTAATGGGCTTATTGAAAGGCTTGCTGAACCCAATCCATATGAAACACAATTCAAAGTAGCAAGAGATTTCGCTGAATTAGTTTTGCGAAACGCACCGCCAGCTGCAGTCCAAGTTATAGCGACAGAGAAAGGCTATTTCGTAGACCATGGAATTGACCATGTTAGAAGAATTATCGATAAACTTAATGCTTTGACTTCCTTACTTGCTGACCCAATCAACATTGCTGAAACCTTCATTCTTGCGGTAGCAGCGTATTACCATGATATCAGTATGCTTATTGGAAGACAAGGAAATGAAAACCCAGAACAAGTAAGAGAAGAGCATCATATTCGAAGTGCTGAAATAGTCCAGATGCTAAATGACGAACATCATCTAAACATAAACACACACGAATTAGATATAATAAAGAAGGTCATTAAAGCCCACAGGCAAATTGCTTTGTCAGATTTGCCACCGAGTCAGAGAATTGTTGGTTTCGAAATTAGAACTCCACTTTTGGGTGCATTTCTTAGAATCGCAGATTCTTGTGATTGCGACCGATCAAGAGCACCAAAGGCAATTTTCGACCTGTTCTATGATTACATACCTGAATGCTCGAAAGAGTATTGGAAAGCGCACTTTCCAGTTACCGATGTTACGTTTGAGAGGAGGAGGGCATCTATCGTTGTATCCATCGATTTCTCAGGAGGTATACGCGAGCGAGTTGAAAAGTACCGGATTAGCAATTTGCTGAAAAGGAAACTCGAAAGCGAACTCAAAAGCGTTGAAGAGGTTTTTCAGAACTATAACATTCCCGTCGTTAATGTGGACATTAGGGATTTTGATACGCATAACTTGATTGAACTTTCATCACCTCCTGCATTTGAAAACGCTGCCACAGTTATTTTGTGCTCAAAATCTGAAAAAATCGATGATCTGGTTAATGTTGTTACTCCGCTTGTTTCTATCTCTCTGGAGGCAGTGCCTTTGGTAATCGAATTTAGACCCGTTGAGGGCCCGTTGTTTGCCGATACTGGTACAAGGATAGATGTTAATAGATTAGACTTTATGCAGTCGCAACTCAAAGAAATGATAGGGAATGATCTCCGCGGTTTTGAAAGCCAAGCATTCGAGAAAATCATAATTAGAAGAGGGATAGTTGGTTGAAAAGCATTAACGAGATAATTAGCGAGTTGTTTCCCAAGAAAAACGCCGTTTTCGTAAGCGGTGCCGCTGGGGTAACTTCATTGCAGCAGGAGTTGAGAAGACTTAAACTGCAACTTTGGCAAGTGAAGAAGATCGAACAAAAGGAATACGAAAAGCCCAACGGTGTTTTCTTGAGATTCTCCATAAATGGTATTGTACATTCCGGAATAATCCAAGCAATGGAAGAGAATGAGACCCGAGAAATGTTATTAACGATACCTCCAAAACTCCAAAAAGAGGGCGTCGAGGTACTTACTATATTGAAACTTCCATTAGACAGGATACCTCTATTCCCCTTTTTTGCAATTCTTGATAGTGAAGGGACAGAAATTAGAAAGAAACTTGCCAAGCAATATTGGGGAAGTTTTAAAGATGATGCAGAGGCTCTTGAAAAATGGTACAAGGATTTACTTGGATATAGACGAGAATTGGTAGCTGTTGAGTTTCCGCAGCTTGAACCAGCAGTGCCATCATGGATTAGCAAGCTTGAAGTTTTCGTCTTATATAATGAAAAAGATCGAACAATAGCGACAAGGTACTACCGAAGCACGAAAAGAGAGGACCAAGTTATCGTGAATAAAACATCTGAGTCATTAGGATCTAAAACTGAAGTTTTTTCCAAGGTCTTCTCTTTACCGCCTATTGGGGATGCACTTTCTGAGGGTATTCGATTTGATGTAGAAAGCGAAAAAATCTATTTGAATTGGGAGCACCCGTTCTTTTCCGGAGTAGATGAACTGAAGAAAGAAATAAAGAATTTCAATCGTGCTCAAAGGGGAATCCTTTTTGATGCATACAAGATTTCGGATTCATTTGCATTCAATTGGACATACAAAGAGATAAGCAAAAGAAGAGAATTGGCGGCGAGATTTCCGTTCCTCAAGGAGATGTTCCAGAATTGGCTTCAACCTGTTCAAGTGATTGTTCGCTACTTTATTGATGGTCCTATTGAAGGAAGAGTTACTGGCGGTCATATAGCTGCGATCTATGTACACGGATCCAAAGACCAGATAGTAGTAGAAAAAGTGAAGAAACGTGAGGATGCCACATACGACGAGAAACTAGCACGAGAATATTTTCCAACATCTGTGGGAAAACCTTTTTACGGGTTCAGAGCCGATCTTCTTCACTACCTTAGCGGCAAATTGGGTGCAGATTATTAAGTTGAAGCCCCTGCACACAGAAAGATCAAACAATTTAGCGCGTGCGCTATGTAAAAAGTGTCTTGAATAATCACTTCTCGATGACGAATCCTTCTTTTTCCAAGGTCTTTGCAGCTTTTGAGCTGGCTTTCCTGTTTTCCTTCGTCGGGATTGGTGCTCGCATCATGCTCAACCTACTCGCCAGCTGGCCGACCTCAGAAGCTAGCGAGCTCAGCTGTTGTCGCATCTCGTCAAGTTCTTCCCTACTCTTTTCCCCTGCCTTGACGACAACGTCCAACCGATTGCGAAGGTTCGTAATCTCAGTTTCCTGTTGGACTACTATTTCTTGCAGCGGTTTCTTATCTTCTTCTACACCGGTCACGCTGAGGTATTTGCTCAGCTTCTTGAAAGCCTCGTCCAATTTGGCCTTGGCAATGTATGTTTCGTCGCTACTTGCAATCGATCGATCCCTGTTTCAATAACATTGAGATAGTTTTATTTTCGATACACTCACTAAGTATAGAGGAATTCATCTGATGGCAGTAAATGAAACAATTGCTAAGCTTCTGGAGTTGAAAGGTTGGAAGGAACTCAATATCACTCAAACAAGGGCAGTAGAAGATGGTCTTCTCGAATCTGAAGGTAATTTTGTTGTTATCGCTCCTACTGCTTCAGGAAAGACTGGCGTAGCTCAACTCGCGATGTTACAGGCCCTAAATTCTGGTGAAAGAGTCGCCTATTTGGTGCCCATGACTTCGCTCATTTCTGAGAAAGAGAAGGATTTTGAAGTTTTGCCAGCAAAGATCGCTGGAGCAAAATCTTCTCCAGCAGATTGGAACGGTTCTGATATAGTTATCACTACTTTCGAATCTTTTTACAAGACAGCACTGGTCTCACGACATAGAGCTGAGGGATTTGGTTTAGCTATTATTGACGAATTTCACATCTTGTACGATCCTATGAGAGGATTCAATCTGGAAAAGGTCATCACAATTCTCAAGGAACTCGGCATCCGAGTCATTTGTCTTTCCGCAACGTTTGAGGACAAAGGTGAGATTGGGGAGTGGCTAAGAGCCAATGTAGTCGTAGTGCCAGAAGAGGCGAGAAAGGTCAAGATCAATCATGCAATCATTGATTTAAGCAACACTGGTCAAGCGGTGCAGAACAAGGAACTCTGCAAAAGGCTTCTTGAGATGGCAAAGGGGCCATATCTGGTCTTCTGCACCACAAAGGAGTCCACGAAATCCAGAGCTCAAACAATGTGCTCACTCTTGGGAAAAAATGTCTTCAAAGAAGGAGATCTTGACCTTGCATTCGGCAAAGCCCTATCTCGTGACAAGTTAACAAGTCTCGAGGAAGAGCTTCGCAGATGCTTGCTGAAGGGAGTCGGATTTCATCACTCAGGTCTTGATCAAAGACTGAAGAATCTTGTTCAAGAATTGTTCGTTGAAAGAAAAATCTACTACTTATTCGCAACAACTGGACTTGCTTACGGAGTAAATCTCCCAGCAAAAAGTGTGATAGTTGCTGATACATCTTTCTATGACCCTTCCGTTCCGAGCAAAAGAACAGACATCCCAATATACATGTATATTCAGATGGCAGGTCGTGCTGGTAGACCAGACTTCGAGAAAGAAGGATATGCCTTCATCGTAAAGAAGAAGAAGAGGGACAATGTGGAGAAGTATCTTGATGGAAAGATAGAAACAGCCATTTCTCATGTTGGACGAGATGATTATTTCAGGAAAACCATTCTGGAGTTGATATACTCTGGAAGATCCAAAGACAAAGAGATAGTGAAATTCTTTGAGAATACCTTCTACAATTTCCAATCTAGGAAAGAAGAAAACCAATTGGTGCCATTTGATCTCTTTTCAATTCTAAAATCTCATGCCCAGTATTTGTACGATGCTGGGTTCATTGTTCCATTAGGTGCTCCTGGAAACAAGCTTACAGATTTAGGAGAAGTCACTATTGATTTCTTGTTCCGAACATTTTCCTTTTATGAACTAACACCATTCATAACACTGAACAGGATCTTGGAAACGGAGAGGAAATTGAGAATGGATCACAATATCATTCACATGATATCTTCTCTGTTTGAGGGCGCATGCCTTAGTAAGGTTCCTCGGGAAAAGTCGGAAGAAATAATCAGCTTCTATGAAAAAATCGGAGTGCCAGTATCTGACCTTGACAGTCCAGAATACTCAGCATATGCAATGTTTTTCGGATGGATGGAGAACAATGACTTGAGCGACATTGAAGAAAACTACAAGGTCTATACGAGTCAACTTCCCCAAGTCGCAAGTGAGATGGGGAAACTCCTATTATTATACGAAAAGTTAGCACAAAAGAAGAACATACCTGTTCCTAAGGAGTTCCGAGACTTTCGAGATAGAATCCGATTTGGAGTGACCGAAGAGGAACTTCCGCTTATTAGACTCAGAGGTATTGGTAGAGAAACTACTAGGAAAATTAGAAATCGTTGCGAAACCATCTTTCGCAAGCCCCCTCTGAACTATAAAGGTTCTATAATGGATATTTTCGCAGAGATGTACGAGAGACTTGGCGAAGCGAAATTCAAAGAAGAATTACGGTATATCAAAGGAGTCGGAACAGGGAAGAAGTCGGCAAAGATACTGGAACTCGTGAAGAGTAGACTTAAGAAATAGTCGATCGATCGATCAGTAACCATACTTCTTAACTAAGTCCTGCAAACGTCTGACTAGCGCATTGAAAGAACCGCCGCCACTCATATGCCTATAGTGATCGACCAATTCCTTCAATTCCCTAATTATCTCTTTGAAAGCCTTTTCGTATTCTTCCTTTGCTTCTGGTCTGTTTAGTTCACCCATGACTTCATCAGTGTTTTTTATTCTACCGATGAAACATCTCCTATCCTTGCTGTGAACATAAGTTAGGTATTGATATTTTGGATTTCGTTTTGAGGGCTTATAGGTAATCGATTGTGTTCCTTCTTCGCCACACTTGGGACATGTGGATTTGACTAGTGCCATGGTTTCGAACTATTGTTCGAAACCCTATAAAACCTTTTTTGGTAGTATAATAAACCTAATATAAGGATTTGCCTGACAATTAATTGGGGAAGGTAATATTCAGGAGAAGCAGACTTGATGAGACTTGAACATAAGGCTGGAATCGACATAATCTATGAACTTGCCTTAAGGCTTTACCCTTCAAGTCTTGAGTCTTTTCGTGAGGCAATTTCCAATTCGTTAGATGAAGGTAGCAAGAAAGTAGAGATACAAGCCTCACGGAGTGAGATTATTGTCGAAGATTGGGGTGAGGGCGTTCAAGATCTAGAGAAGTTCAGAACATTCGGCGATTATACAAAAGCAAAGCGAGGCGGTGAAACCATAGGAATGAAAGGATTGGGAAAACTGTCACTTTTGCGCATGGGCAAGAATGTCAATTTCAAAACAAATAACGGAAAGTTTGGTATTGACATCGTTATGACGCCCGAATTTCTTGACGCTAACATAGGTGCTAAGGAGGAATACTTAGAGCATCAAGGAACACGAGTAAGTATCCTCAATCCTGTAGATGTTCCGTCAAATGATGAGTTATCAGAGTATCTGAAACGGGCTTTTGGTCTCCGTATTGCAGATGGTGTAGAGATCAATCTCAATGGAACATGTCTTACATCAAAAGTAGACAAGAATGAAAGATTCTTGTTTAGAATCAAGGGTGGAATTGGTGTCGCAGGAAATGTCAAACAAGAGAGAAAAGGTCATGGCTCCTTGGATCTTTACGTCAAGCATGTCTTTGTCAATTCAGTCCTAGTCGACCCTGAGAGGAACTTTGGAGGCTGGGTCAACTGCAACGAGCTAATTCCCACCACGTCAAGAAATGAATTGGTCAAAGATAAGACATATAGCGATTTTTTTGAACATTTGAAAGAATATGTAACGCGATTCCCGAAAAGAGAAGAAGAGATGGGCAGAGACGAGATACGTATGGGGAATGAGCTCTCTAAGCTAATGAAAAATTATCTCAAAGACATGAAACTGCTCCCCAAAGGAGGAATCCCGTTCGGGAAAGGGACGGAAAGTACGCTTACTGCGCTGAACACCAGAGAACGCAAGAAAAGTAAGAGGTCAACAATAGAAAAGGATGTACAACCACCAGATTACGTGAAGTTACATACCTTGACTAAGACAAGCAAACCAATTAGGAGAACGACTCAAACAAACTACGGCATTATGTGGGTTGATCAAGATTATGGAAGTGAAAAAGAACCCCTATTTTATGTCGAACCGAATATTATCGTAAAGAACAGAACTAACGCGCTCTATAGGTTTGCGTTGAAAAATAAACCCTCACTTGGTCCAAAATGGCTAAGACTTTTGCCGTATCTCTCAAGAGTTGCGGTAAGTATCAATCCAGAATCCAGAAAGTGGAGCCATGAGCAAACAAACCTTGAAGTGGACAAAGCTACTTGCTACTTCCTCAGGCAACAAGGCGAACTTAATTAGACTATCACAAATAACTTAACAGTATCCCGAGCACCAGATCCATTTATGATTTGGTTTAGGCACAAGGATGCTGAGCAATTTTTTGATAATAACTTCGAAAGAGTTTTAGCAATTCTCATTGACGCACGTTTTGACCAAAGAACAACTGCAGAGAACGCACTTGAAAACACCGTTAGAGTTGTGAAATGTGGAGCGCTGAAGAAGCTGGTAGCGATTGACGAGGTGCCGTCGCTGATCCCGAGGCAAAATGTAACAGCAGAACAGGCGGACTTGTTCTGCGGCTCCTTGTCGAAATTGCAAGCGCTCTCAACACAGATAGCAGTTTCATGGAAAGAGATAGGGCTTCTTAAGTGGCAACGTTATGGAGGTAGCGTTTTGCCTTTCTTGTAACTGAGACAACTGTAAGTGTGGAGATTCCTGTGGCGGCTAGAAATAATGTCCAGGCTGGAAATTCAGGGATGACGTTTCCATCCTGCAAAGTTTCTAATGTGTAACTGAAATGGGCGTCATGCGGATAATCTAAGAGGTATCCGTCATCCTTTCCGTCTGCAGACCCTTGCACGGGGCTAGCACCTATGACATACGAAAGGACGAGAGCTGATGCTTGTTTGTAAAGAGGACCCCAGCGTCCATCAGCGGGGTTAGGGTTGATGTCGATGATGACATCATCAAGATGCCATCGAGCAACAATTGTAATCTTTGCGTTTAGCCCTATCCAAGAGTCGTCAATAGAAAATTCTAAGGGGGGAAGTTGAGAAAGATACCTGCTACAGTCAGTCCTCTTTTCGTCATAATAACTCACGGAAGGAATTTCCAATTCAACAGCCAAGATGTAGTCATTTTGTATCCAGCTGTCGGGAACAAAGCTGGGAAATCGAACTCTAAAACTGAAGCTTGGCGAGGCATATGCCACGTGAAACTGTGCGCCTAGGCAATTGAGACTTATAGCTGCAACTAAGATCGAGATGCCTATTGCCAATACTTTTCGCATTTGGACCTTCTTTTTTATCCTTTGAGTCTCCTTGTTTTTGAGTTTTGCATTTGTTCTGCCATTCACGCAAGAACATGATGTGCGTTTTTCTTCTTAGCAACTGCGACTAGAGCGCAAACCATTACTAGCAACCAAAGTGCGGCTGATGGAAATTCAGGGATCGATGCATATTCGTATGATTCTGCAGTTAGTTCATAGCTAGTGATGCTAGGCACTCTATTTGGCTCATATAGCTTTATCTCAAAAGGGAAAGTCAGGTTAGGGTACAGTGAAACTGTCAAAGCTTCTTCTCTGACGTCCGTGACATTTCCATGTGTATCATAGTAGGTTGCCCATATTGTGAGCATAGACGCAGTCGTGGTCCCGGTGTTCTTGATGGTTCCATTTATGACCATATCCCCGTATTCATCGATGTAGGAACTATTCGTCACAATCCTGAGACCTACAGGCTTTGGGTTTGTAGGTTCAAATGACGATATCTCCACTGAATAGTGGTTCACTTGGCTTGCCAAAATCTCGCTATTTATAAGACACATGAAAGGAGACTTACAGCCAGGATTAATTGTATCCAGCATGAAGCCGCCGTGGCCAATCCATATCAGATTGTCACTTGCATTATAGAATGATACTGTCATATTCACCATATGGACCGCTTGATTTCCAACATTTTGTGTTTCTCCTACAACAAGATATTGTCCAGCAGAGGCTAGGTATCCCGTTTGACTCAAGACATTTAGAGTTGTGTTTGCTTCAACTGGTGTTGCAAACTGTGCTAATAGTATGGTCTGAAAAAATAAAACCAACACCACTAAAGGGATTTCTCTCCTCATTTTAGTCGGTCCCCATTTGACGTTGCTTCGTGCGACATTTAACACTTGTGCTACTTTACTCACCTACTTTTAACAGTCTATGCAGAGTAGAAACAGGCGAGGGTGACACAAGTGGAGAAAGTTTTAGGAACTAGCAAGGTCGGCCCAAAATATAGAGTAACCCTCGTCAAATCCGTGCAAGAAAAGCTAAATGCCAAAATAGGAAACCTCATCGTCTTTGTTGAAGATGAAAAGGGCAGTATTCTACTAAGAGTTTCGAAACTGACTTGAGACGACGTCGAGCAAGATTGGCACATACAATCAGAGAATTACGCCCTCTTTCGATAGTCAAAAAATCTAATGCAGTCGCGCCTCCTCATGCCTCCAGATTCTGCGTCTTCCATGCAGCTTCTTCCTCAAGAAAGGCAGGACTTGTCGGGAGTTTCAACATCTCTTTTTTGGAACAAAAGAAAAAGCTCTTGAAGTGTGGATTTCGTCCAGTTCATTGTTTAAAGTGAGACTATGAAGGGGGTTGGCCTCCTAGCAGGTGATGGCCACCCCGCCTTCACCTTCTGCTAACTGCATCAAGGATTTTTATAATAAGATTTGCCGTCATTTTCGTTTTATAGGCATAAAACGGAAAGATGCATTGAAATGCGCTGTGCAATGCCGCTGTGGACAAATGAAGCGCCGAAAATGAGGCGCAAAACTAAAATAAAAGGAGCTCAAGAACTCTAATTGGGGTCAGGTTTGGCCTTTCTATAGGGCATAGGAGGTGAAAAGGATAGAAATCGGAATTAGAGACGGAAAGCCAGTAGCGGACGATGAAAGAACAGAAGAACTCCCTTTTGGTTCGCGGGCTAGAGTCTTCTTGTATTTGAGACAAAATCCCAATGTTTGGCGCTCACCTGCAGACATCGCTAGAGCAACTGATCTCAAAGAGGAAAATGTGAAGTCGGCTCTGAAGACTGTCGAACGTCACCCACTAGTCAGAGAAAAGAAGGGAGAGAAAGATCTTGAGAAGGTGGCCTACTTCAGATTGTTGTGAAACATGGATGAGATATGGCACTCTCGATATCACACCCTTGTGCAAAGCTTAAGAGTAGCCACAAGAAGCTCATGATGGGATTGGCAGTGCTGCGTTCATTCATAAGTGATGAATATTGGAGGCTCTTCGAAACTCTCACTCTTCTGCACCCCTATAAGACCCTACAGGGTCAGATTAACAAGACGTTTGTTCCTCTTGACGATGTGGTAAAACGATATTCAGAGATGAGCGGAAACCGCGTCGACGTTGTAACGACTGAGTATTCGGGAAAGCACCCTGAAGTGGCTTCGCAGAATGTTGCGCTTTTGAAAAATGCCATTGAACTGTGGAAGATAGCTTCTCGGACAAGTGACATGGTGGCTCCTGTCCTGTACCATTACTCTATACACTGCTTCATTTCATTCTTCAACTATACGTTTTTCAAGTGGACTCCTGAACATGCCACTTCTCATGGAGTAAAAATTTCCAAATGGTCGGATAAACTTCTGGACATGGAGATTAAAGTAATTAAGAGCAACGGAACGATCTTTCAGAGATTCATTGATACTGGAGTACTTCTGGGCGCCTGTTTGGCCTTTTCTCCTTTCCTACCGATAATGGAGAAAGAAGAAATCGCTTTTGTTGCGAACAACCACTTTCTATTCAAAGGCTCTGAATGCATTTCGCTAAAGCAGCTCCTAGCTTTTGATGCGAAGGCTTTTGATGAAACAGCAAATATGGAGTTAATTGGAAAGCGTTTTTCTACCGATTTTATTGACCTTACCTACTCTCCATCCAATTTTTTCAAAGACTATATCCTTGTTTTCGCGGCTTCCAGCCTTGCAAGATACCGTCCATATCTTTGGGCAGACGTCTTGCAGGGTGGAACGGCTGAACACACCGATTTCGCTCTTGCTTTGACTAGAGCATTGGTGACCATTCCTTCACACTTCTTTAGGAGTGTTAGTCAAGTTTTCCAAGCAATTAGAAACGGCGAATTCGGTGCAAAGAAACGCTCCTAGGAAAAGCCAATGAAAAACAAGAGACTCTATGTAGTCTTCTCCACTCAGACCCATATATCGAAGCCTTTCTTGAAAGAATCGATTTCCTGGGTCATTTTCTCCATTTTGTCTTCAATCTTCTCTATCCGTCGTTTTTCCTCTTTTTCACGCTCAAGTTTCAGATATGCTTCCATAGTCAGAAACTGTCCTGGCTGGTCAGGATAATTTCCGCGACCTCCTCTCCCAGACACTTCGAAAGGCCCCGTGCTCTGTGAATACTGGTCTCTTCGGTACAGAATAGGTTCTCCAGTAGGCGAGCCAGAGACTCGAGGACTGCCTGAGATGAAAATAGGTTTCTCGCCCTTGTCCTCGAGAATATCAGCGTACTGCTCCTCCAAACTGAAAACATCCTTGGCAATCGAAATGGCGATGTTCGGTTTCAACCCAGCATCGTTGTGAAGCATCTCATAGAATGTGTTCGGATCGTCCTGAACTCTCGGGTTTATGTCCCACTTGTGAAGGATCCACTCGGCTGTCTTGTCAGCCATTCCAGGCGCAAGAGCCAAAGTTTTCTTCAGGAACCCGCGTTTGAGCTTGTTCAGTCCATCCCGACCGAACTGAGCCACAAGCTGCCTGGCGTCCGGTTCACTTACCTCGCCCTCTTCCAGATGCTTCCCAGATGCTCTCGAGTCTCGCTTACGTCGTATCGAGATTAGTCCTTTGATCCTGCCAAGTGTCAGGGCAGGAAGCCCAGTTGCTTCCACAAGCTTCTTTATGTCGGCATTAGGATTTGACTCGAATACCTCTCTGAGTATCTCCTCATCCTCTTTTCCTTCATCTCGAGGCTTCTCGAATAACCCTTTAAGCTCATCTGGCTCATCTGGCGCCTTCTTCTCGAGACTGTCCTCTTCTTCAGTCTCGAGTACAAATATTTTACCATCTCGAGATAATCCCTTCAACTGGCAATATCTCGAGAAGTATCTGGAACTAAAAGCACAAATAGACAGAATGTGAAAATAAATCATCTCGAGGCGAACAACTTGTCTGCCAGACAAATCTCAATTATAGGAGGAAGCATATCTGGACTTGGAACAGCTCTCGAGATTCTGAGAAAAGACAACTCCCTAGACGTAAGTGCGCAGGCGGCGTCTCCTCCCTCTTGCTAAAACAGGCCAAAATGAAAATCCCAGACTACACGGTCGCTTCCAAGGTAACTTCTCTTAGAATCTTCTCTGTTGAACATATCCTTGAAAGGAGCTTTCAGGTGGATACTTATCCTTAGATTTGGGTTCCTGTCGCATATTAAGCCTTAGAATAGAGTCCTTAAGCTTCCATAGCCTAGCTTACCTTATCCGTTCTAGCTTCTAAGGTTAAATAATGTCGGAATAATGGAAATATGGCAAGATTATTCAGATTTGGACAAAGATATGTCTTTGTCATGTTCGTTTTATGTGAATAAAACGCATGTTTAAATAGTTGTTTGCACGAAGTGCTTTTGGTTATCGTGCTAAAGTGCAACGATAACCAACATGGGCAAGAACAAGCTAAACGGCAAACTTAGAAGCCTAGAGATAAACGCAAGACCGCTAAAGCTGTGCAACTCTGTTGAGCTGTTAGGTGTTTCAGAGTGAACAAAAACGCCACAATTTACCAAACAAGCCTTAGGCTGTCCTAAAAAGGCTATTGCGCCTATTTAGTGAGTTTTTGGCTGTGCCTTCGGAGAAGGTTAAAAAGTGTAGCTCTGGAAGGGCGAAACGCAAAAAACCTTTAGAATAGCGTTTCACGTCTTAAATAAGACGCATAAGTGAGTAAACGCCTAAATCTTAGGCGAATATTCAAAAAGGCGGAATAAAACACTTTTGAAGCAGAATAAAGCCTTTAAGATTTGATTACTGAGGATTACTAAGGCTTCTCTAAACTGTCGCCCACAAATAAACAGGGGTTTTGGTATGTTGTACGTGGGCAAGTGTAAAGACTGCGGTTACATAGTCAAGAGTCAAGACGTTTCCACGTTTAAGGACTGCATGGCAAAACACAGAAACAAGTCGCATAAGGAATGTTGGGTTTTTGTGATAAGGATACCTCTGCATGACTTCGACAATTTTAGTATTGTGCGGTTCAGCGATAAGGAGACAGTCGGCACTCTGGAACGTGTAATCAATAACGTGGGGTTTTGGAAAGCTATACGCAAGTTTCCAAGTCTCCAAAATATCCCTTTTTCTGGATTGGGCGACAGGGAGTAAAAGCCTTTCTGAAATCCTCTACGGCAAAATAGCGCAAGGGGTTAGTTTCCTCAAATTAGGGAGAAAATAAACCTTGCCAAGACGTAATGCCCAATCTGCTCAAACTGCTCAGGCTGTTCCAGCCGAGGCAGTTCCATCCAAGATGGACATGCTAGAGGCTTTTACTGAGCTTGTAGCTGAAAGATACGGCTATTTCATGGCTCGCCGACTGACTCAGCAGGACATGGCTGAGAAGACCAAAGACGAGACTAAGGCTGTCAGAGAGAAGGGTAAACAACTCTCTGAGAACATCGACTCTTACATAGAAGACGCTACTGATGACCTGAGAGCCGCAATCAAAGCCAACCAGAAGGACTTGACAGACCTCAGAAAGACGGCTGCCACAGCCCGCAAGCCATTCCAAGACAAAGTGAAGCCTCTAGTCCAAGCTCAGAAATACTGCGATGCTGTGGCTATTCCTGACTCTTTGAAAGAGCTAGGACACCCCGTCGCACCCCGCTTCAGCCTGTCCGAATGGATGCAGAAGGCGCTAGAGCAGAGCAAGCAGAAGAAAAAGCTGTAAGACACCTAGTCTTATCGCACCAACCCTCCCCTTTTGTCTGTACTATAGTCGTTCGGCTAGCCCGACGACGGTATGGAAAGATCACCCCCCAGAGCTAAAAGCCCGTAGGACAGAATAAAGGCACTAACACGTGGGCACTCTAAAAGTCGTCCTCGTAATGCGTCACCTAGGTTAAACAGAAGGCGTAGCCCTTCTTGGAGTTTAATTAGAAAGGAGACGTGAGGAAAGCGAAAGGAGAGCCAGCATTTTTTATTGCTTGAAAATGTGAAACTTTCGCCAGCGTAAGCTCGGCTGGAGAAAAGCCCACGACAAATGGAGAAGCGTCTATGCTGTTCGCCCTAAAGGTCTGTCTAGTGTTATGACCGCCGCCTGTATGGGAAACAGGCACCACCCCAATGTAGAACACTGGACAGGTAACCGACTAGGACACCAACCGACCTTAAAGCTAATGTTTTAAGGTGATGGTAGGGCTCTCTTTTAGAGGTGATTGGCGGGGAAGCCAGTGACATAAGAGGGATAGCCTGTTGAAACACAAAACAGAAGCCTCTTTACGTTTTGCCACATGCTTGTAAGAGCCACCCCCAAATTCATTGTCTTGCAAGCTCTCAATTTTTGAGTAGGCAAACGCAGGCAGCCATGCGAAGTGATTTGCACGGTAAGGAAAAGGGGCAGGGTTAGCGTAGACGCTACAATGCTTTCTGGGGTGAAAGTTTTGCCTAAAATAGCTGTTGTTCTGGTGAGTGTGCAGATTCTAGAAGCTGTAGGAGAAGGCGAAGCCATTATAGAGGCAGTCAAAAACATAGTAGGTTCATCGGAGATAAGAACCGCTCGCAATGCTCTTCATCCGATTGTTATCCCAACGGAGATTATCGAAGCTGAAAATTTCAATGAAGAAGAGATTATGCGTCGGCTGAAAGACAGCTTCTAAACTCTCCTTTTTTCTGTCGGGGTGATGTTCACGTCAGTATTCTGCGAGAACGAAGGAAAACTGGTGACCATAGTCATTCCAAACAGAGTGGCTGTCGGCTGCCAAGTGAAGGTTCTGAAGTGCCGCAAGCTGCAGCGGGACGGAGACTGTAACGACTGTCTAGTCAAGTACGCATGCTCCAAGTTTCTAGGTGAACCCAGATTCACATTGAGAACAATAGTGGCAGCTCGCTTGAGGAAGAAACGGTAGTCTAAAAATCCCTCTCTTTTTTCTATTGGGGTGTTTCTTATGGATGAAAAGAAGAAAGTCTATGACCGAGTAGTTGCTTGCTTAAAAGAGTGCTTCCTGAATTCAACTCCAGCAATCGATATTGAAAGACTAGACCATCAAATTGATCCGAACGACCATGTTATCACTAAAGCGAAGTTTGAGGAACTGCTTGAGAAACATCAATGCTCAATCTCTGACAGCATATACTTGTTCGTGAACAAGTTCCCGAAGATAGTAGACTAGACTTTCCCTCCTTTTTCTGTTTTGGGGTGTAGAAAATGCCCACATCGACGATTTGGCTGAAAATAGGCAATGCAGACGTGAGAGTGTGCAAGCAGAGAGTCGGCAACGCACTACTGATCCAAGACCCGCAGCTTACGGAGCTGGTAGACGGCGAACCAGTGAGGGAGTGTCGAGTAGTCGACACGAGCCATTGGGAGATTGTCGGTACAGGCGAAGAGTTGCAGGTCGAAACCATACTGAAGGACTCGAAAGGCAACCTGATACCTGTAGCTAAGGCTAGATGCATACTCGAGCACACAAAGAATCTTGCCGTCAACAAGAAAGGCGAAACGGTTGACAAGAAAAAGATCGAGTATTACCTAGTGAACCCTGACAGCAGCATCGGAGATCCTGTTGCACCTTACCCTCCGACCGAACGCATCGAAGTCAAAGAAACACCAACGGAAGTGCAGGACCAGGGAGATGCCTATTGGGTCTCTTCAACAATGCTTGAGGGTTTCTTGATACATGAAGAATACGAGCTGCCCGCAGCGGATCCACGCAACGACCTAAAACTCTGGAATGAAGCTGACGCCGCAATCAAACGCGACGAAATAGCGATAACCACCTATTCCAACGGCGGCTTCACACAGTACTACGCGTTCCTCGTACCCATAGTGAAAGACGGCCAATTCGTATGGCTGCTCCGAATCAGCAACAAGAAAGTCGAATACCGCTGCCTGCGAGACGTGCCAGGCGTGAAGATCCCAATACGGCCAGTGAAGACCCTCGAGACACTGCCCCCGATCCAGGCCCTTCTCATTATCCCGTCTGCAAAGAAGAAGTAACCCCTGTGGGTTCAAATCCCCCTTTTTTCTACGGGGTGTAAAAATGTATCAAGTGAAGTGGACAGATGAGGAACTGAAGGAACAGCTGAAAGACAATGTTTTTGGACGGGAACCGACAGAAGCAGAGCTGCAAGAGTTCAAGGAATTTCTAGATCGGGATGCTGGCCAATGGTTAGCAGACAACATTAAAGCGTTCAACACCAAACTCAGCGAGGAAGGAAGAATCTAGAATGATGCCAATGCTATGCCATGAAGTCGAAGTAGACATGTCACTAGTCAGACAAAACGGCTTAGACGGGCCTGCTGCAACCGTAGCGTACAGGAAAGCCATTGTAGAACAACTAAAGAAACTGATGATACGCGGTTTCGTCGCCGAACGGAAAGCTACCTCCTAAAATAGCCCGTAAATGGGACGGTACACGTGTCATCGCTATAGGCGACGGTAATGTAACATTGCAGAACAGGCACGGCGTAATCTACACAGCATAACGCAATTAGACAGTATCGTCATTGTCGTATGCGTAGAAAATACGCCTGCCAGAGATAGTTAAGGCTCTCAAACAGATTCCTGGCATGTGGACGCTAGACGGCGAAGTCGTCTACATAAACCCTAAAACGGGCGAGGAAGAGTTTACGTCGGCACAACGAAGATGTGCAACCCAGTTCCCAGACTACATGTTAAGAGACAGTTTTCCCATAACATTCGAAGCTTTCGATGTTCTCAAGGTCAAGAGCGGCAATACTGAGAAGATACCTTACTGGAAAAGAAAAGAGCTGCTGCAGCAACTTCTCTCCAAGGTCAAAGATGCCACTGTACAATTCGTTCCTTTCCAGAAAGACCTCTTAAGTGCATGGGAAGAGACCATCAGCATGAACCGCGAAGGCTTAATAGCAAAACAAATTGAGAGCCCATACGAGCATGAGAGGTCCTACAGCTGGCTAAAAGTGAAGAACTGGCTTTTCGAGGTCTGCAACGTAGTTGGATACACAGCTGGAGAGAACGCTAGAAACTCATTCTTCGGCAGCCTGGTTTTAGCAGATGAAAACGGAAGATATCGTGGATGCGTTGGCAGCGGGTTTAACGAGTGGGAGCTCAGAAAAACAAAAGACCAGCTGTCAGACTCACCTAAGCCTCTGAAAGCGTCATTCAGCTACGAACAAGTAGGCGAACCCTACAGGGCCATCTCAACAAACCTTCAAGTGCTAGTCAAATACTACCAGACAACAGCAAAAAACGTAATGCGGATGCCAATATTCATAACTTAACTTCCAACTAGCTTCCCCTTTTTCTATTGGGGTGAAGAAAACTTACATTAGTTTCTCCTTTTTCTGTTCGGGGTGTACTAAATGTTGGACGATTGTTCAAGCGAGGCCTTCGAGAAACTTAGAAACTACGTTAGGGAGAACCTTTTGAAGTCCAGAGTTATCCCAAAAGAGGAAACGAACCCGGAGAATCCAGAGAGCATAGCGGCACATATAGTTGCAGATGCTTGGAGACAGTGTGACACATATTACTTTGCTGACTTCTACATTCAGGAAGCTATCAAGTTTCCGCCGGAACCCATAACCAACAAGCGATTCTCCCTGAAAGCTTTTGTTGAAATCAGAAGATAGTTTCTCTTTTTTTCTGTTTGGGGTGAAACCAGACGAGAACAATACAGATGGAGAAACTTCCCAACTGTGACGTATGCAAACAGTCAGGAAGAGATAGACCTGCAAAATATGACAGCAAAACACAGTTCGGACCACATGCATACCTCTGTGAAGAACATTACCAAAGCCTAGGATGTGAACCGACAACTCAGCTTGAAGAAAGAGTCAAGATTGCGGCAGCCAAAACTGACCAAATTCCAGTCGTACACCTTCCCTTGACGCTTGATGACATTGTTGATGTTGAATGTCCACGCTGCGGCGAGACTCGGACAGTCGAACCCGACGCCAACTATACCGTAGAATGCGAGTCATGCGGAAACAAGTTCAGAGTAGTTTCAGCAATATAGCCCATAGCCTTCCCTTTTTTTTCTGTTCGGGGTGATGTCAATGATTGGAAAAAGAATATTTCTTGGCATAGCCGCGCTGCTGTTGGCACTGTCTGTCCTAAGTCTTCTGGGCGCCGTAGTCATGGCCATATTGCTTAGGCCGATCCTTACAATCCTGTTCTTCCTAGGCTTCCTGTTCTTCCTGGCATTGGCGATAATAGCGGGCGTAATCTGGCTAGTGCTGAGAATCGTATAAGTCAACTTCCTTTTCCCTTTTTTCTGTTTGGGGTGTCCTTACGAGCAAAATACATCTACTTTTACAGCGGATTCAACGACCTGAGGAGAAACCGAAGGCGCCGCCGAAGACAAGCAAGAAACTCTTGATGCTTCTGAACCGATTGAACACTCGTGAGTGGCTGCTCATTGTTGAAGGACAGCTGATGGAAGCCATTACCTTTCTGAGAGGTGAAGTCAAATTCATTGAGCATCTACCACATTGCCGAGATTGCCAATTACTACTACAGCTGGACGTGGAACGCTATAACGGTAACAACTCAACATGGTATCTCTGCCTGGAGAACAATGAGTACCTAGAAGAGACTTATCCTGACTGTCCTAGAGAAGAAAATTACACCATCGACAATTATTGGGCAAAAGTAGAACGGTACAGAAAGACCGGCACAACAGAGTCCCCTGAAGTAAACACGATATCCTACATACTGGACCGGGCAAAATGGGCGTACAAGATAGCTGGCAAACAGATCAGATTAAGCCGGCAGTTGCTCAGACTGGTAAGAGCATGGAGTTTCAGCGACCAAAACATCGAAGGCTACAACAGAATATATGATGAGCTTGGAATGTACGAAATAGCCAATCCCTCCTTTTTCTAACGGGGTGAAGAAATGGTGATAAGAAGTAAACACCAGAAGAGATGCAGGGACGAGCAGGCAGAAAACGACGCATTTGTCAGAATGGTACACGGAGTCAAGAGAGTGACAGAATACAGCAAATCTGGAACAACAGCTTTCCCCAGTTTGGAAAGAGCTGGGAAGAAGTTTTCCGAGAGAACGCCAAACGTGAAGGCTTCACAGACCTACAGGTGAACCGATTCTTAGACCTTCCATAACCCCTCTTTTTCTTTTTCTTTGGGGTGAAAATACGAGCGAGAAACTTCAGAAACTAATACACACCATCAACGTGAAACGCTACGCCACAGGAAACCCTAAGGACATACTGTACGAGATGCTGCATGAAATCGACCTGAAAAGCCACTTTGGTTATAGAAGGAGCTGGGAGGTCCTGATTGAACTGTTAGCCTATCATCTGGGTTTGCTGTCGAATCCCTGGATCTACTCAAAACCCACAATGGATGTTCGAATGGTCAAAGAAGAATGTAGCAACATGATACGCCCTTACCCCTTTCCAATGTGGAAGAACCGAGCAATTTTCACGAAAAGCGAGAGGCTCCAATGGATACATCCTGCGGCTGAACTCTCATCTAACGCGAAGGATATTCTAGACCACATTGAAAAGACAGACATGCTAGAACAGTATGTCGTGGCAGCCAGAGCAAAGCCGTGGGACCATTTAGGCGACTTATTCTGTGAACTGGAGCTGGCAGGACGGAAGAACTCTCTTGGACAGATGCTGACGCCCAAACAGATCGTTGACTTCATGATAAAATGCGTTCTCACGGAGAATGAGAAAACTGCGAAGAAAAAGAAGCCGAATGAACCGATAACATACATGGATCCCTGTGTCGGGACCGGGCGATTTCTGATAGAAGCCACTCTTCTAGAACCTCAAAAACCCTTAATCCTGTTCGGTATTGAAATAGACGTCACGCTTTACCGGGCATGCCTAGTGAACATGGCCCTCTTCAGCAACCATCCTTACAGCATCATCCGAGCTGACACGTTAATGCTTAACCTGGACGCTTCAACGCCGTCGGGCCCGGTGTGGAACTTGGGCAACCTTTGGGATCCCGCTGACCTTCAAGAATACTATTTCAAGATGCCGCCGCCATTCAAATTTTCACTGGCGAACTTGGCAAAAGAACAGAAGGAACAGCCGCAACCAGAACAGCCAATGATTGTGGCGCCAACTACATTCTCACTAGCAGAGATGGTGAAGGCAAAAAAGAAACAATAACTCCTCCTTTTTTCTTCGGGGTGAAAATACTAATGTTGAAAATAGAAGTTCATGGACAGAAAAAAACTGTAGTCAAGGCCGAGGAACTTCTGAAAACAATAGAACGCCTGGAAGATATGATTGAACCTGCAGCTAGACTGAAACTTCAGGACCTCATAGACGAAAACAACGTAAAAGCCACAATCATGGTCAACGGAAATAGTGTATGGAGCAAGAAACGGATACTCCAGAACCTCAAGAGAATCATGGAGCATGGCAGACTGTACGGCGAGAAGAAGCCTGGCCGTCACCTTGTTGCTGGTGTCCTCTGGCTCCCGGTCGACACGGACCCTGTACTGTCAAAATACTTCTACGAGTTTCTTCATCTATGCTGTGGCAGCATCGCACACTATAACATCTGCGGATGGGTGGCTCAGTATCCAACGCTTCGTCATCTGAAAGACTTCTTTAGAAAGAACGAGTCCGGTCACAGAGTTCTAGACGATATACCTTGCTGGGAGACTGACGCGAAACGCATAGTTGAAGCAATCGAGATACAGCTCTATCCTCTAGAAAGTTACATGAAAGCTCGAAAAAGCCCGTAAGGGCTCTTTTTCTGTTGGGGTGATAAAAGATGCCAACGATAAGAAGTGAATATGGCTTTGACCAGTTCGAAACCGTCCTGCAAAAATTGGTACACAAAGTGGCTATAGACATCGTGACGAACCTGCCGCATTCTGGCGTCCGTATAGAGATTGGAAGCTGTGGATTCAGATATCTTGACACTGGAGAGTACACGGTCCGATTCTCACCTTCCCATATAAGTTTCATGAAGCGAAAGGCGAATGAATACTGGGGATTCGACATCGAAGAAAAACTCTACAATACAAGCAGTCACCGCACCAAAATATCCTTCGTAGTTTCGGTTCCAGATGTATACAACGAAAAGACACAACGCTATGAAGAGCTAGGCCGCAGAGAGAAAGAAAAGCAGAGAGAAAAGGAAATCCTCGAGTTCCTCAATAAGCTTATGGATGAGAACTCGATGAAGCCAGTGCCAAGGTTCTCGTTGAAAGCAGGACCAATAGCGTGAAGCGACAAACTTTCCTCCTTTTTCTGTTTGGGGTGAAAATGAATGAATAACCTTCAACTTAGACAACTGAAAATATTCTGCAGAAAACATGAGTTGGACGAACACCTCATCGATGATACTTTGACCTACAGCGAAAACAAAGACTACCTTAAATCACAAATCCCAGACTTCAACCCGGAATTCCGACTGGACGAATGGGATTCGGCTGAAGAGGAGTACCTTTCGAACCATTTCCTGTGGTACTACATGTTCTGCATGAAAGACGGCAGCAACAAATCTGAAGAAGTCGGGCCCGTACCTCAATCAACACAAGAGTTCTCGCTCAGAAACATGAAGTCCATTCAGCCACAAGAATTCACTCTCAAAACCCTTCTCCAATCTGTATAAATACTCCTTTCCCTTTTTCTCCTTGTGCAAATGTGGGGTGATACAAAATGCCAAGCAAGAAGGAACAGGCTGAAGAAAGCGAACGTCTCAACCTGACCCTCACACCAGAAATAGCCAAAAACCTCAATGATTACTGTGTAAAATGGGCCAATCACAAGGGCAAAATGCCCTCTGCAATGAAAACCAAAATTGGTAGAAAAGCACTAGAAGAGTGGCTCGAAAAACACGGCAAAGACTTCACGTTCGACTTTTAACCCTCCCTCTTCTTTCCCGGGGCGAAACGTGCAATACTAGGCATTTTTGCACTGCTACATGACCCTAAGACGTGACAGAAGCCAAAACGAGGTTATGTTAACTTGATGGGTGATTCGTCTCCGTGTTAACAGTCGGGTGATGGCGATACTGTTAAGTCATTTGTGATGGCCTATTTGAGCCAATTTTCCCAGTTAGGTTTGGCAGAGGTAGATAATGATTTTCTGAATCTGGTTATTGTTTTGAGGTCGATTGGTTTTACGTATGTCTTGTCGGCCAAATACTCGGTTGGTTTGTCGTTCTTAATAACATATTTTAGGTTATTAGCTTCAAGCCCAAGTTGCTCACTGTTTAGCATGTTCTCGCATCTTCTTAATTCTTGGACATTTGTATAGAAGTTGCTCAAAAGCTTCTCAAGAGATATGCATGAATCACTAGGATAAATCTCCTTGATTTTCTCAGCTTCCAGAATTTTGTGATACCCATAATCGTATCTATTGAATAATCGAACTCTGTTAGGCAACGTGTTGATTCTTCGCCATGTCTCAGAACTAGCCTTAACTCGTCTGTGTTTTCTGCCTATTGCGTCAAAGCCAAATCCATAAGACAGAATATCTCTTGCATTCACAACTGTAGCATTCTTTGACAGTCTACCAGCATCCACATTGAACGCGTAAACAAAACTCTTCTCAATCAAGTCGTGTTCATGCAAAACACTAAAGACATGCAAGAAGTCTCTCTGCGCAGTAATCGAGTTTCTCGCTGCAAAATCCACATAAAACGCGTTAAGCCCTTTGTCAATATAGAACTCGACCAGTTTCTCAGTGTTTGTGTATGATAGTTTAGGAATCACACCCATGATGGGTTTTCTATCTTTGTAAGATTCGACGTTGGAAATCACATTTTCCAAGAACTTGGTGTATTCCAAGAACTGAGAATCAGAGTCAATGTTTGCCGTTATGCTATGAAAGTTAGGAATTGGAACAATGTCCGAAATTATAGATGCTGTTTTCAAAACATAATCTAGTTCTGTCCCCGAAGGATACGATGCTGATTCGCTTTCCAAGATCCCGATGTTTACCTCATGAGCGGAATCAGTTCGACCAAACTTGGTCTGAAGTCTAACATCAAAATCCTTTTCTGCCTTCATGTTAGACATTAGTTTTCCTATAGGAACCTTTTCTGTTCCCATCAACTGGTAGATCTCATTTAATCCTTTTGTCGGGGGAGCAACCCTATCGTTGCTTCTAAATACAGTCATATCATACGAGATTATTGGAGTGTCAAATGATTTACCATCAACGCGTATTCTCTTGCTCTTGTAAAGTGTCTCATCTTCCTTGTCCACAAAAATCGGGTCTATATACAGATGGGTCATTGGGTAATGCCCTGATTGTGTTTCCTCAATCTAAATGTTGATTGTTCCAGTTTGTTCAAAAGCTTTTCCGTACACTCAGTATCAATGATTTTGTTATCTTCCAAGATTTTGAGCAAACCCAACGTGCCCGTTTTTGCCAAGTTCAGTGAATCTGCTATTTTCCTTCCAGGGCCTTCGTCGAGAACACAACAATATTCTTCGTCATAAGACCTAAAGCGTAAACAACATATCAAGACTTCAACCTCTGCATAATCCAACATTGGATATACGTTCTTTAACCTGTCAAATTCGTGCTTCTCAACAGACTTACTTCCAATCCATCCTTCGCGTATTGCTTGTCTTAGTCTACTGAGTTCTGGTTCCTTCTTAACCTCAACTATGACTCCATCTGTAACATAGATTTCAAAACCCTTTTTGGTTAGAGCATAAAGGAATTGTCCATCATCTAGCTCTCTAAAGAATGCAATAATGACAGATGCATCCAAAACCAGTTTCAAAAAGTATCTACTCCGCGAAAACTCTGACGCCTGTTGCTTTCAATTCACTAATAAAATCATCTTGGCTCATCCCAGCAATCAGTGCGGCTTTGCCCAGACTTACTTTGCGCTTTCCAAACAAACTAATAGCTATCTGTACTCTGTTTTTGTCGATTTCTGCAAACTCAACAGAGTCCACTCGCATTTCTGGATATGAATAATATATGAAGCCAAGCAATTCCTCTTTTGTCAGATTGTTAAGGAAACGTTTCATTTCTGAAACTAATTTAAGTATCGCAGGCGGGCTTTGTACTCTAAGTCGATTAGCTACATCACGACCAAGAGGGGTCAACTCAACTTTTTCTTTGGAAACGATGCCTTCCCTTTTAAGTTGGTCTAGCTCTTCGTCGGCTATTTCAGAGTATGGTCCGATAAAGTCACTTTCAAAATCTGCTTCTTCGGCTAGTTCTCCGATATTTCGTGCAATCAGAAACAGTTCTTTTTGGAACCAAAGTTTGCCTCTTATTGGTTGAAAACTGTTGGCTCCAATAAGCAGGATAGATACCTTCTGAGTAATCGAAAGGTCGTCTTCAATGCGCCTTTTTTCATTCATTTTTCTTGCCTTCTTCTCGTCTAATTTCGTCACGGATAAGTTGGGTTATGCCATGACTGACTGAACCATAATCGTGGGCTTCAACTTTTTTCTCAAGCCATTCTATGTATTCTGGGGGCAAACGAACGGTTATGTGGTTTTTTGTCATTCATTTCCCTCAATCATACATGCTTGTAGTATTTTTGAGTACTAAATACAGTAAGTATTTCTTTATGCTTACTAATAAACATTTTCTACTATCAAGTTGGGTATCTTGTGGACATACCACAAGACATATATGAGTGAAGGTATCTTATAGTATACCTGTGAGACGTATGCCATGCAAATATTGTGGCTCTGAAAAAGTCGTGAAAGACGGCAAAGTCAAAGGCAAGCAAGTCTACAAGTGCAAAGACTGTAGACACCGCTTCTACGAGAACGCACGATTCGCCAAAATGAAGGCAGATAAGAACCTCATAATCACCGCATTAAACCTATATTATGACGGTCTATCGCTACGCAAGACTCAGAGAAACCTAGAGCAGATATTCGGAGAAACCTTCAGTCAAGTAACAATCCTGAATTGGATAAAGAAATACTCAAAGTTGGTTAAGGATTTCGTGGTTACTCTCACGCCTCAACTTTCGGGTTTATGGCATGAAGACGAAACAATGCTATCATGTGAAGGGCGGAATGTGTGGTTCTGGGAAATGATAGACGAAGATACGAAGTTTCTGGTTGCGTCTCACGTCTCAGGAACAAGAACCCTAGAAGACACAATAGCAGTATTCAAGCAAGGATATGAACAGAGCAAGGTTAGACCTAGAGCCGTATTCGTAGACGGTAGCTTTGTATATGAAACCGCTTTCAACAAGGTCTTCTATACTATGCGAAAAGACACAAGACCTGAATTAGTACAGAGAGTCGGAATACGAGCTAGAGAGACAAACAATATCGTTGAAAGAATGCATGGAACAGTCAAAGACCGCACAAGAGTGATGAGAGGACTCAAAAGCTTTGAGTCTACAAAAGCACTTCTGGAAGGTTTCACAATTCATTACAACTATGTTAGACCTCACCAAAGCCTAAACGGTAAAACGCCAGCACAAGCAGCTAGAACAGAAGCACCTTGCACATGGAAAGGATTGATAGACGAAGCAACAAAATATGAAGCACAACTTCTAGCCAAAGCAACAAGTCCTGAGAAGGTAGAGAAAAGAGAAATGGAGGCGATTGTGAAATGAGAAAAGTCCTAGTAGCACTTCCTGAAAATGTTGCTGATCTCCTGAACAAAGAGTTAGTTGGAACGATAGGCGAAACGTGTTCAGACACGCTGCGAACAATAATAATGAGTTGGCTCTCAGAGAAGGGATATTTAACGAAGGGTGGAAAACATGGCAAAGAATAAACCGAAACGAGAACTCTCAGAGGAAGTTGACTTGTTAGATACCATGCTTACGAGCCTAGTTGAATTGCTTGAAGAAAAGGGCATAGTAACACAAGCGGAATGGGAAAATCGGATCAAACAAAGAATCAGGATAAAGTAGCCCGAAATCTCGATTTTTGTCTATACCATAATTATACATTAATTCCGTTTTTCAGAAAAAGTATATTAATAAGATATACAAAAAATAGCTCTGTGGATTGTGATGGCTGGACGCGGAAGACCAAGCAAGAAAGCCGAAGACAAAAAGGTCGAATCGCTATTTATCCGACTCGAACAGGCTGAAAAGCAAGCATTCCAAGATGCCGCCAAGATTTCTGGGGCCCCTCTTTCCGTTTGGGTTCGAGAACGACTAAGGCAAGCAGCCATCAAAGAATTAGAAGCAGTAGGACACCAGATAGAGTTTTTCAAAAAAATAAAGTGGGAATGATATATGCAGAAAATAACGACTAGTTCAGTTTTTGAGTTTAAAGGGATTGGAACATTGCTAAAAGCTGGTCGCTTGAAAGTTCCCCCTAATCAACGTGAATATTCATGGGAAGACAAGCATATTGGCGATCTATTCCGAGATTTCCAGAATGCAATAAGAAATAAGCAATCTATCTATTTTCTCGGCACAATCGTGATTTCAAAGGGCTCAAAAAACGTTCCAGAAGTAGTGGACGGACAACAAAGATTGGCAACTACGACAATACTACTAGCAGCAATCAGGGACTATTTTTACTTGAACAAACAGGAAACATTGCAAGCTTCCATTGACACAGAGTACCTGTATAAAATTGATCGAGAACAAGTAGAAACTGTGCCTAAGCTGGCGTTGAACACAGATGATAATGAATACTTTAAGAATCGCATAATTGCTCTACCAAATGCTAAAGAACGACAGTCTGTTGAGCCAAAGAAAGAATCACACAAGCGAATCGACTTTGCAGCAAACAAAGCAGAAAGTCTAGTTCAAGACTTAGTGAAGAATCAGACTGATTTCAGGAACATTAAAGACATCCTGAATGAATGGTTAGAATTCATAGACAACAAAGCCACTATCATTCACCTGACCGTTCCTGATGAAGTGAATGCCTTCATGATGTTTGAAACGCTAAATGATCGTGGTCTTAAGACTTCTCAAGCTGATTTGGTTAAGAATTTTCTTTTCCATGAAGCAGGTGACCGTATACAAGAAGCACAGCAAAAATGGTCTAGAATGATTGCTATACTGGAAACTTTGGGCATTGAGGACATAGTAATGACTTACCTGAGGCACTTGATGATTACGTTGTATGGTCCAACACGTGAAAAAGAAATATTCGAGAAGATTCAGAAAGAAGTACAAGGTAGAGGTCAAGCAATTAGCTTTCTGGACAAGCTTGCCGATTATGCAAATAGTTATGCTGCAATACTCACTCCAACTCATGAAAAGTGGAATAGCTATCCAGCTCAAATCGGCGAAAGTATTGCAAATCTTAGGGAATTGAAAGTGCAACAAATACGTCCATTAATGCTCGCTGTTGCGAAGCATTTTGAGCCATCAGAAGCGTTGACTTCATTTCGTTCCTTCATATGCTGGACTGTTAGATTCTTGATTTCTGGTGGCATGAGGGGGGGACAATTGGAAGATGCATACGGAGATCAAGCTCTAAGCGTCTCTATGGGCAAAATCAAGACTACAAAGGAACTACTAGACAGTTTAGTGACTGTAATTCCTTCTGACGAAGAATTTAGAACAGCCTTTACAACTGCGAGAGTATCACAACATAATCTTGCTCGATACTATCTACGTGCAATAGAACGTTGCGTGAGAAAGGATGTTCAACCAGAATTAGTTCCAGAACGAGATACGGATTTTCTCAACTTAGAACATATCCTACCGTATGAACGATCAAACAATTGGCCACATATTGATTCTGAAACGGCAGATGCATACACCAAAAGAATCGGAAATATGACTTTACTAAACGCAACAACTAACGCTGATTTTGGAAATGCTCCGTTCCAGACCAAACGACTTGTATACAAGAAAAGCCCACTAGCAATAACTCAGCTTATTTGCGAACTCACAAATGAACAAACTCTGTGGAGTCCAATCGAGATAAATGAAAGGCAGAAGAAACTTGCTGATTTAGCAGTCAATACATGGTCACTATCTCCAAAATAGCCAACGTTTCACAAGACTCTCATTAGAAAACTCTGGTCGCATGTAGGGCTCTTTTTGGTCACCACAAATAACTTAACAGTATCGGTGATGGCTAGACTTTTTATGTCTATTCCATAATACAGGTTGTCATGTCAACCAGACAGCGTTATGAGAGCAGATATGGATTCTTGAAGAAGGAATTTGAGTTACTTGAACAGAGAGAAAAAGTGTTAGAAGAAAAACTTCAATCAGGGGCTAAAGTCTCACGAGGAAGACTTCAGGCTCTAAATGAATTTGCATCAACCGATAATGAATATGATGCTCTATTAACGGATATTGAGCGTAAGACGGTTGAATTGAAAGAGAAGTTTAGCAGATTGGAGAAGGTCACAGCCGAGTTCTATTTCAAGGGACCTTGATAACGGATGGTTTGCCAGCTTATCACGATGCTTACAAGAAGGAGTTTTGGAATCTCAGGAAGGATACAAGGACAGAACATGTAAGGCACATAACTATTCAGGGAGACAGAAACAACAACAAAATGGAACGGTTTAATGGAGAAGTGAGAGATAGAGAGAAAGTCATGAGGGGTTTGAAGAAAGAAGACACACCAATTCTAAAGGGCTACCAAATGTTTCATAACTTCATAAGACCACATGAAGGCTTAGACGGTAAGACTCCAGCGGAAGCTTGTGGAATAAAAATTGGAGGTCAAAACAAGTGGATAACTCTGATTCAAAATGCGAGCAAACAAAATTAGGGTCTTCTGCGCTTCAAGAAACTCAGCTTCGCAAAGGAATTAGCATCAGAATGCGATATTGCTTCATTAACCGAGAGCCTTCGCAAATCTAGACGGAGTTCCTTCGATTTTTCATCAATCCAAAGTTCCCTCACAGCCCGAGCGACTATGCTTGCTGCTGCTACAGAGGTTTCGCTTTCTGCTTTGGGTCGGTGATCCAAATCGAATTTTCTCAAATCAATGATTCTTTTCAATCTGTCTTCCGTTTTTATCCTATCAAACATATCGATTGAAAGCTTGATCTTACCAGATATTCCGTTTCTAGTCAATTCTTCAAAAACGTCGCCGATTGCTTGTGAGTGCCCCCATGCCAAAATGTCGTTTAGACTCCGTCCCTCACCTTTTACCTCTTTCATCAAACCGTTGAATGAAAGTGGGGAAATAGTGACGACATGGTAAGACAGGCATGACTTCTGTATTATTTTCGCAAGTTCAGCAATAACATCAAGCCTAAGTTCTTTACTATCCATTACTCCTTGAGTAACAAGATATGAACGTTGTTGCTTTGATAACGCAACCGCCGTCACGACAAGAGGACCAAGCCACTCACCTTTGCCTGCTTCATCAGACCCAATGTAGGCAACGTATTCATTCAATCCTTCAAGAACCATGTTTTACACCGATTGAAGCACATGATCTGCTACTTTCAAACACTCTTCTGCTTGCCCTTTATGGGGTATTTCTCCGTAGTGTACAATCCTATTTCGTGTCTCTCTAAGGTTTTTTATTGCAGCTTCTTCAACAATCTGGCAACCTTTTTCTTTTAATCTTCTTATTTTCTCAGGAATGCTGTCATCAAGAGCAGTACCCCCAATTTGGAAAGCCTTCATTTTCTCCCTAAGAACAATTTCATTGGAAGTATCTGACAGAATAATCGCTATCATTCGTTCATAGTCCTTGTCTAAGTTGAGGTTTTTAGCAAAACCCAGAATGTCTTTGGCACTTTGAACGGAGATTGGTCTTACATCCTCAATAGGTGTGTTGGCTTGTTGAGCTAGTTCAACGATTCTCGTTGCTTTTTGTCCAAATTCGCCAGTATCTATGGATGCCGAACCAGAAACGCATATTCTATCAGTAGAGTATACGATGATATTGATGAATTTCCTGTCGGGAAGTTTGATTCTCTTATGCAGTAAGACATATTCTCCCTTATCCTCAACGTCAAAAGCACCAAACTCGTTTTCAAGAAGTGTCTTGTATCTCTTAATGGAGTCGCTTGAGGAAATGCCAGTAACCTCGACCTTTCTATCGTTTCTTTTTGGTTTGCTCATTATCTCTCAAGTCCTTCGACAATCAGAATTGTCAAGAATCATTATTATTTTTCTCTTTATATAAATCAACCGAAAACTTGCATAGGGCTTGTTTCACCGAATTTTTACAAGGAAGAGAAGTCACGGATTTTCACCGAAGACTTTACAGAACCATTTCGTCCATCGTTGTCTCTCCCTCTGCGAGTGCGTTTTGCAGCCTGTTAAATGCAGTAGTGATGGCATAAACTAAAGGTGCGAAAGCATGAATCGACGTAGGAAATTCTCCTTATGGACTATAGTCGTTTCGAAATCCCCTGCTCGGCGCCAACCGTCACCTGTGTCATTAACCGTACACCCGCAGTTCTTCAGTCGCGCTATAAGGTCTTGACGTTTTTCAATTGAATTATCTAGTCGCACCATGAAAAGGCCACCCAAGTCAGTCAATTGCCGAAGTTGACCCAATTCAACTAATATCGTTCTCTTACGGAACTTTCCCTCCATCGCCATACCTGCTTCAAAAATCACATTTAGTCGAGCTTGAGGTGTGAATTTTGTGTCATGAATCGGATCACCAGCTTTTCTAAATGGTTCTCGCAAGCAACCAACATCATCAGGCGTCATGAGAACCACGACGGCTTGAGCAAGGGAAAAGGCGTAATCTAACACCTCACCTATATATGGAGTTACTAGTCCACTTTGAAGCATGGTTTCCGCCAAGTTTATCGGGTTCATATCGAGTGACCTTAAGAAAGAGTACATGGAGTCTCGGGCTTTCAAGTTCCTGCCATGTACTACAAAGACTGTCTTGAGTTTCTTGGTATTTGTTTGTCGAAGTCCCAGTTGAGTTTCTCTGCGCAAGCTTTCAGTGAAGACTTCTTCAGGGTTTTTTGGAATTCTTCCAGCGTTTCTTAGTTCTTCCACTATGGTCTGAGCAGAGGATAAAGCATCCACGCCAATTGGACTGGTGTACAGCGTTTTGTAAGCAGAGGATGAGTGAACCTGGTCAATAGTATCAAAGTCTAACAAATCTTCTATGTAAGCGAGGAAGATTTTCTCGACAGCTTCCTGAATCCTTGTGGGTTCTTCCTGCAACAATATTGAAATGCCCCAGTTATGCAAAGGTGCGCCCTTGTGGAGCCTCTTGCCTTCGGGCAGAGTCTCTTCGCAAGCTCTCATTGTCTCATAGTATTGCCTGAACAAGGGTTCAGTGGCTCTGAAGTCTCTTGCGTCCCATAACGGCTGAATTCTGGCAACAATTTCACTGATCTGGGAAATCAATTCTGGCGGATCGGGAACCACGTAACTTCTTGTCATGTCAACCCGACGATACTATGCTCTAATTGATTTAAAAGAATTCACTCTTGCTGATTATCCTCAACTTCTGGAACAACTATGTTGGGAGATTGCTCTTTCTAATGCGCAAGACACTTGCGTCTGTTTGGAAGATGAAACATGAGTAATGAGTGTTCTGAGAGATAACTTTTGGGAATTTGCTAGACCTAGCCAGATGCGTGTGTTCAAGCGTGGGCATTGACCTAAGTTTTAGTATCCAACGAGCCTTCCAACTTTCGCCTTTACTACACGTAAGACTTATACTGGGAATAGCAGGAGCTATCTATAGCCTACTAGGTGACTGCAGATGACTGATCTGACAACAATTCTTGACAGGTCTTTTTTGGAGTTCTTGCAAGAAAGACTTGCGAGATTATTCAAGGGAAAAGTTTCTGTAGTTTTTGAGGATCTTCAGTCAAGACCAATAACTGGAAAGTTTCCAAAAACACGAGTATTTGCGAGAAGAGCCGAAGAATTGGGTGGAAACGTCTGCCAAAGCATGATTGACTGCCCTTTGAACGAAAAAGCTCAGCTCAAGTGCTTGCTTTCAGACACTGAAGGCGCACACATGGCTAGAACGCATAAGAAAGGGTATTTCTACAGGTGTCACCAGGGGAGAGGATTTCCGAATCTTCTGTTTCCAATAATGATATGGCCAGACGAGGTTATCGGATATTTATACGTAGGACAAATTGTCTTTCAGAAACTAGAGAATGGCGAAAGAGAGAAATTCCTGAAACGGCTGAGAGAATCTGACTACAAGGTTGAAAATCCCGAACGTTTCATTAGCGAGTGGAATGAACCAGATCTCCTAGACTTCTATGAATATATAATCGAGCCAGGATTGAGAAAAGATTGCAATCCTGACACCTTTTCGGAATCTATCCTTAAACAAGTTAAGAATTACGGAGTTTCGCCAGACGAATTCTTCGATATCGTTGAGCTTGTAGAGAGACTAGCAAATGAGTTGTCAACTCTCGGAAATTCACTGTACTTGCTCAACTCTCTGCTCGAATTGGAAAACCACTTGCCCCCACTCCTTAAGACTAAGTATGACTTTGCACTTGCTGAATTGAGAAGCGCCATATCTTCAGCGGTCACAAAGAAAAGTAGTAGTGAGATTGACGTTCAAAAGACAGCTAGAACTATTGGAGAGAAATATTTTGATATTCTAATGGACTGCAAAAAATATGAAGATGAATATGTGGGAGAGCTGATTGAACCGTACAGGCTTGGCATGCTTGAGCCGAATGAAGACATACAACGCTTGATAGTCGAGTTCTACGCTAGATGCACGACTTTTGAAGTAGTTCTTTATAGCAAGATACGAGCAATTGCTGGACTGAAATCAAAGTTCCAGACCATTACTGAAGAGGGAGACGAACTAGTCCGTTCGTTTTTCAACATATTGTCCAGTTGTGGGAAGCAATTTCCTTCATCCAAGGAGTTGGTGAGATCACTACTTCTGCTAATGTACCGAGTGAAAGACGTCAAATTCCTGATAAAACACAAGCTTATTCCCTGCATACGGCTTCTGTTTGATGACGAACAGGATTTGAAAGATTGGCTCGTTGAGAATGGAATCATAGACTTGGACACAAAAGACTACAAGGAGATAGTGGTGAGTTTTTCCAGAACTTTTGACTTGATTGTTGAGGATTTGCAGTCACTTTTTGGGGAGCTCAAGGAAAAAAACCTGCGATTAGGCAAGGGCTTGAAGAAGGAATTGCAGAGAGACTTGATAGACATAGGAGAGCTTATGGAGTATGTGGGCATTGCAAATCGACTGCGAGTGCGTCTGTCAGAGGAGTTTTCTTATGATAAATTTGGGACTCGCGCTCACCTTAATCTGAAATCTTACAGAATATTCTTGAACAGTGGGGGCCTGACTTCTACATATAAGTCAGTTTTGAACGAACAAGAAAGATGGTTGGCGCGTCGAAACGAAGAAGGACCAATAGGGACAGAATTAGAAAAGGAACTCGGGGAGAAAATCGAGCAAACTAGAAGTCTCGTGGCGAAATTCATCGGAGCTGAGAGTAGCGACTCTATCATATTTACCAATAACACGACTTCAAGTATTGACTTGGTTTTAAGAGGAGTGCTCAAACAAGGAGACGAAGTACTGACAACAGATCTCGAACACAATGTGGTCTATCGTCTCAAAGAGTACTACGAAGACCACTTAGGCCAAACCTTTGACGTTGCCTCAATCAAAAAAGAGATTTTGGAAGGAAAGGAATGGCTTCCTAAACTCATTAGCCGAATTGGCCCCCATACAAGGTTGATAATACTAAGCCATATACTGTTCAGTGCTTGTAAGCAATTGCCTATCAAAGAGATCGTGAAGAAATGCCAGCAAGCTTCGAAAGGCTTGCGTAGAAAGATGTTTGTTCTCGTAGATGGAGCCCACGCAGTTGGCAATATTAGCGTTAATGTCAAAGATCTTGGGTGCGACTTTTACGCTTTTGATGGGCATAAATGGTTGTTGGGACCAGAAGGAACAGGTCTGTTATACTCTAAGGAAGAAAACCTTGAAGCTGATAACCCATTTGGAGTCCATTTACCAATCTCAACGGCTTACACGGTTTCCCCCAAACATGCCCCCAAAAAGAGTGATGGGCAAATTTATGAATTGGGCACTGCAGATGTTGCCAAAATTATCGGCTTAGGCGAAGCGATTGGGACAGTGTCAAAACTGCGTTTCTCAGAAATCTCAAAATGGAAAGAAAAGCTTGTTAAAAGATTTCAGGACGCTATCAAGAACACAAAATGGAGAGTATTAAACCCGACTGATGCGGCCAAGACTGGAATGCTAATTCTTCAGATTCAAGGAAACGAGGAAAATGCTACTTATGAAAAGATAGTAGCCTTGTTGGGAAAGTCAAATATCATTGTAAGATCTTTGCGTAAGCCTCCATGTATTAGAATCTGTGTTCACCACTTCAACAACGAAAGGGATGTGGAACTTGCGGCCTCTCATCTAAAAGCGTTGCTCGAAGGTGTAAACGTACATATTGGAAATCACGTGAAAATTAGGGCAAAATTAGCTCAAATCATTCAAGACTTTGTTGGCATTAGAAAACCACGTGATCTGGCCAGTTATGCTGGTCTGAATCTCTTCAGTATAGCTGGCGCAGGGAAAAGCTACGTAGTTTCACGTCTCCTGGAGGATTTGAAGAGGAAGAAGATCATTAAGAGCTATGTCACAATTCATGCAAAAGATATTCTCAAGCTTGAAAAGCCTGAAAAGGAATTTGCTTTGATTGTCGACAACGCTTGGAAGGCAATGCCCGCAGTCATCTTCATAGACGAGGCGGACTCTTTGCTGGAAGAAAAGCAAAAGGGTATTCTCGGCGTGCTTAACGATGAATACAATAGAATCATGAAAGACGAAAAAGCCAGAATTGTTTTCATAACGGCAGAGAATGATCCGTACAAGATTTTTCAATCTGCCGCAAGAAGACTAAAAACTGCATACTTCCCGCTTCCAGACTTTGAAACAAGGCTGAGATATTTGCAGACACTAGCTAGAGGAATGAGTTGTTCCAGCAAACTCTTGTTGACAGAGATCGCAAGACTAACAGAGCATTATTCGATGAGCGACTTAAAGAAACTATGGGAAACTGTAGTTGAAATGGCGGAGGGAATGGTTTTGACGCCAGAGCATTTCAAAACCTCACTTCAGCTAGTGCCTCGAACCACTTCAGAAAAAATATATCAAAAATATGCGGAGATGATCAGAGACCCGAATCTTAGACCAAGGCTCTTTACCGGCGAAATAGATGCAACTTAATCCTTTTGAACTAGTCATCTATTTCATTTGCATGACAATAAAATGCACTCAAACAGCCAAGTTTGGTGTATCGGCGAGTCTACGGCGGAACTGAATGACATCCAAGAACTCGTCAATAGATTAATCCAACCGTCCTGCTCTGTCTGAATCCCTTCTCTTTTGCTTGCCTAAACAAGGCACAATCAAACCTCAGGGTTCAAACGTGGGCTTTGACCTAAGCGACCCCACCACAACGATCCATAAAACCCCAGTTGTTCATACTGTCGACTTTGCCAAGTTCTACCGGAAGAAGGCGGTCTAGAGACCGGCGAAATAAGAAAAGCATTCAGTATTGAAGCCAATGAAACAGATTGCTCAAGTTCCTTTGCCCCTCTATCAAAGACCAAGAGTAACTTTTCAGACTTTTTTGGCAATTGAATGAATAGGCTTCAGAATAATGATGTCAAGAATCCAAGTTGTTGATTCTGCCATAAGAGCGGAGAATCTGCCAAGTCGGAAACTGTTGTTTTCGTTTTATGCAAATAAAACGCAAACGATATATTTGAACAGGAGATCAATCATTTTTTATGCATCATGCAAGAAGCGAGATTTGGAAATTGGGCAAAATCTCGGCCAGGGCGCCAACCCTCAGTTATTTCGGATTTATCAGAATTCTCAGATAAGTTTTAATATTCCGAAGCGATTTGCTTTTCTGTGGTGATGTGTGTGAAGGACCAAGAGGGATGTTTCAGGGTTGATGCAGTTGTGTCGATGGATGCGAGGGGTCAGATAGTCTTGCCCAAAGACGTGAGAGAAAAGGCTGGACTGAAGCCAGACGACAAGTTGGCAGTCATCGGCTATGAGCATAAGGGCGAGATATGCTGCATAATAATGATTAAAGCCGACAACCTTAGTGACCAAATAAAATCGATGCTTGGTCCCATGCTTAGCGATTCTCAAGTAAGGAGGTGAACAGTGTGAGAGAAGATAAGGTGAGGAAGATGGTGCGTGAAGGCTACGCAAAAGTCGCAAAAGAACAGGCTTGTTCCTGTGGTTCTTCAGATGTGTGCTGCGACAAAAGCGATACGCAAAGAGAGTACAGCAAGAAAATCGGTTATTCTGACGAAGAGCTCGATTCTATCCCTGCAGGCGCCGATCTGAGTCTCGGCTGCGGAAACCCCATTGCTATCGCTTCCCTGAGGGAAGGCGAAACCGTTCTTGATCTTGGTTCAGGCGGAGGTTTTGACTGTTTTCTCGCTGCAAAGAAAGTGGGGGAAACTGGAAAGGTGATCGGCGTGGACATGACTCCTGAGATGCTTGACAAAGCGAGAGAAAATGCTCGCAAAAGCAGACGTAAGAATGTCGAGTTCAGACTTGGAGAAATAGAGAATCTACCTGTTGCCGACAACACGGTTGACGCTGTTATTTCCAACTGCGTGATCAACCTTTCGCCAAACAAGCAAAGAGTCTTCGAAGAAGCTTTCAGAGTTCTGAAACCTGGCGGCAGATTGATGATTTCGGACATTGTTCTAGACAAGAAGCTTCCTGAGTCTGTGAAGGAAAACGTCAGAGCCTACGTAGGCTGCGTGGCAGGTGCTGTGAAGAAAAGGGAATACTTGAAAATGATAGAGAAAGCAGGATTCAAAGAAGTCAAAGTGATTGATGAGACACGCTTTCCAGCTGAATTCATGCTTGACGATCCAAACGTGAAAACTCAAGCCGAGAAACTAGGCGTTTCCCATGATGAATTGAAGCAAATGGTTGGCATAGTGTCAAGCGTAAAAGTGTACGGAAAGAAGCCTATCTCCTAGACTTGTTTCTGTCCTTTCTCTTTTTCTTCAATCAAATGCTTGAGCTTCTTCTCTATTTTCAACTCGTAGACGTGCTCTTTTATCGGAGGCGGCAGGCTTTCTTTCTTGAGAAGCAGGTTCGGAGCTACGATGCGTCGTTCACCGGCCTTGACTTCCGTCTTTGTGCCTTGAACGTCATCTTCAAACGACTCTAAAGCCTCAACAATCCAGCTTCCCTTGCTCTCAGTCAAAACCTTAACTTTGTACTTTCCCTTGTAGTAACGCACATTTTCGCTCATGGCAGCTCACACCATAATGCTCACGTGGGAGCCGATATAAAACACACGGAAAACGTAAATACTGACAGGACAGTGAACTGATCTCAGAAAAGATAAGAGCCACTTTCAACCATCATTCTGGATGATAAGCGTTGACCTTTTCACCAAAACAAGTCAGCAAAGCCTACTCAAACACTTGGGTGCACGATCTTCTAAGAAGCACGAACCTCGACCAAGAAGGCGTTCTGACCATTACCGGCAAAGATTCGAAAAGCGGTCTATGCGTAATCTGCAAAGGCTCAAGACTTCTCTGCGGAAAAGACCGCTGCCCCATAATGGTCAAAGTGAAATACTACCTCAGGAGCGTGCCCTTAATGAGCAGCGAAGACATAGCCGGCGCGTCGCCACCGAGCGTTTTCGTCGGCAGAATCGGCTACCCAAACGTCTATGCTGGCCCACTTGTCCCGCCCGTGCAGGAAGACACAAGCCTCTACGACCTGCCAGAGCTGTGGTTTGGAAGGTCTATGGACGAGATCGTCGGCTTCCGCTCAATGCTCATCCGCGGCAAACACCGAGTCCACGTGAGAAGGTTCGAGGAAGCGGGGAAAATAATTGACAAGACCCGTGAACTGGCACTGGCCGTCAAACCAGTGGATGTCGAGTTGCTGTTGACCAAGAGACCGCATGGCTCCATATTCCTCGACGACGAAGTCCAACCCTTCGGGCCTTCAGCACCAATCCGCGACTTGCTCCTGAGCAACACCCGATGGGACCAGCATGTGGAGAAAGCCTACAGCGACACCGACCTGAAAGCCGTGCCAGCCGTGCTTGAACTTTACGAAGAAGGCGTTTCCGTTACGAAGATTCAAAGAGCCTTCAGCGTCGGCGCATTCGGCCTGAAAGACAACAGGCGCCTCGTGCCAACACGCTGGAGCATAACCGCAGTGGACGACATCGTCTCAAAGAACCTCATGGCCCAAGTAAAACAATTCCCCGAAATAAACGAACACCGCGTGTACGAATCTCGGTACTTGGACAACATCTTCGAAATTCTAATGATCCCAAGCGCTTGGAGCTACGAAGCCATGGAAGCATGGTACCCGGGCACCGTCTGGAATCCTGGCGGCAGTGAAGCCGTCATGTATTCGGACTGGGAAGGCCACGATGGAAGAACAACCTACGCAGAAATAGGCGGCTGTTACTATGCCGCACGTTTGGCCGTCTGCGACCAGCTTGTGAAGGAAAGAAGACAGGCCACCGTGATTGTGCTGCGCGAGGCTCGCCCAGGCTACATAATGCCTGTCGGAGTGTGGCAAGTGAGGGAGAACGTGAGAAACGCCATGAGGCAGAAGCCGTACATCTTCAACACCTTGGAAATGGCGTTGAAATGGATTGCAGCCCGACTCCAAATTCCGCTGGAACAATGGATAAGGAGAAGTGACCTGTTAAAAAGCGCGCTATTCCAGAAGAGAATAACCGATTTCTTTGCTCCGGAAAAACAGGTTTCGCAGATGGAGAAACTGCAGCTTTCATAACGCATTTAAACTGAGTCTATCAATAGTATCAAAAACGGTGAATACTTGCCTCAAGAAACACCCGAACTGGTTCTCCCGTTTTCCGTCTTATCGCAGAACCGCCGCGAACAGTTCCCAGAAGAAACGGAAAAAGCCGCAGTCTTCTGTTTGGCTCAAATGGAAAAAAGAAAAGGCGGCGGAATCGTCATAAAACAGCCCCCAGAAAAAATCAGCTTCATAGCAAAAACGTACTACCCTTTATGGGTCGCTCCGTTCCACGAAGCAAACTTAATCTTCGACGGATTGAAGGCACACTCTCATGCGCTACTGCACCCGGAAATCCAAGAAATCCCAACTTTCATCGGCAGCGCCGAAAGAAGCTCCAGCTCCAGACAAGCTTACGCTGCTTTCCTCTCAGACAACCAAAACTATTTTCAGGTGTCAGACCGACAAGAGAAAACCGTCCTAGACGGACTGTTGGCTGAACCTGTTTTTCTCCAAGAATTTGACACTTATGTTGCTGAAGCAGGGCTTTTTGAAGCATCGCGCAACGTGACGGTTCTTCCCTCGACAATAGATGGAACGGTGATCTCGTCAGCAATAAACGAACTGGAAAGCTTGAAAGCCAAGTTTGCAGAGGAAGTCCGAGACCTAGGCAAAGGCATGAAGCTTCTGAATGCGACTACCAAAGAGTTTGCAAAAAACTTACTCGACCAAATCAGGGAGACAAGAGACTCATTCAACGAAGAACTGAAGAAACACCGAGGTCCAGTCGAAGAAAAGGTCAAAGAAATACGCAGCAAATACGATGCAGAAATAACTGTGATTTCCAAGAAGTTTGAGAAAGAGCTTCTTCGCCTGCAAAAGGAAAAGGTCAAACGAGAAAAAACGAAAGACCAGCTGAACAGACGGGTTGAACACTGCGAGGCGGAAATAAAGACAAGTGCGAAAAGCAAGAACGCCGTTGGCGAAAGAAAATGGAAAGAAGAGCGGGAAAAGCTGAAAAAAGAGCTTTCCATCGTCGAATCTGAGATCAAGAGATTCGAGAAGGATCTGAAGGAGACTGAGGACAAGAAAACAGGGGAAATCCTCACAATCAAGTCGAATTGCGACTCCAAAGCCCAAGAAGCAAACAGAGAACTGGTTGAAATCGAATCTTCAAGAGACGCGAAAACCCAAATCCTCAAACAGGAAATCGGCAAGATGGAAGAACTGACATCGACAATAATCAAACAGATGGACAACACGGCAAAACTCAGAGAAGCATCGATAACAGTGCCTGACAAGCTAGGCATACAACCGAAACAAAAGAAACTGTCAATCATCTACATGCCATTCTATCTGGTGTGCTTCCAGTCCGCTTCGAGAAAACGCTACATGGCCATTCCGCCGTCAACCGTGAACAGCGTCAAGCTTCTCGTAAAACTCAAAGGCGCCTTAGGCAAGGCAAGAATAAAACAGTTGTTCAATCCTCGCTCGCCTGCAATAGGCTCATTTCTGAGCAAGTTTCCATCCCTAATGGAGAAGAACGCCGTGTTTGAGAGAGAGACAAACGAGGCAGGCGAAAAGACGGACCTGTTGAAAGCCAGTGTCGCTCGTGAGCAGATTGAGAGCGGACTGAGGCAACTTAGGGCTGAAGGCTGGTTCTCGGACAAGGAATACGAAGCTTTCTCGAAGATACTGCCCTAGCCAACTGCAAGCAAGAACCGCGGCTTACTTTTTCTGTTTCATCAATTCCTTGTACTTGTCCATGGAGTAGGTGACTATCTTCCAAGCGTCCTCAGCGTTTTTCCATTCTTTGAATCTCACCCACTTGTGGGGCTCAAGCCGCTTGTACGTTTCGAAAAACTCTTGTATCTCCTTAATCTCGTGCGGGTGCACATCTGTCATGTCATGGTAACCGTCGAATCTCGCATCATTCACGGGCACGGATAGTATCTTCGCGTCCTCCCCAGCCTCATCCTCAACAATCAGCGCTCCAATAACTCGGGCTTTCACTATGCAGCCGACCTCAAGCGGTTCGTAGCTCATCACCATTATGTCAAGGGGGTCGCCATCGTCAAACCAGGTCTGCGGAACAAAATCGTACTCGACTGGAAAAACCACTGACGAAGGGATCACACGGTCTAGAACGAAGGCTTCCCATTCGGAATGATGCTCGTACTTGTCTCTGGAACCGCTTATGACTTCAATGACCACATTCAACAATTGAGGCGGCTTGTCGCCTGCTGGAATGTCCTTCCAAACATTCATAATTTTCAACCCTTCAAAGCCAACTCCAAACCTACTAATTTATTTTTCCACAAAAAACTCAGTCAGCTTTGCAGTCTCCGAGCGACGAAGCGTTTCCGCGCATTTTTTCGGGTCTAAGGATTTGAACTCTAGGCCAAGCGTCTCTAATGTTCTCTGAACTTCCTTCGCAATGCTCGGAGCTGCAAGGATCCCTCGCACTTCACGATCTGCCCTGCTCTTTACCGCGTCAACGTACTTTGCAAGTTGTATCGCCGCCTCCTTTCCAGCCTTCTTCCGCTTAATCTCCACAACTACGAGTTTCCCATCCTTGTCCACGCCGTAGACGTCCACAAAACCCGGCTGAACCCTTTTCTCATAACTGATAGGCTTGAATCCCTCTTCCAACAGTGAAGGCCTGCACAAAATGGCTTTCTGCATGTCCTCCTCACTTGCATAAAGGGAGAACTCACCCGAGTCTTGGAGGCTTAGAGCAGAAACCATCTGGATTCGGTCAAAAGACACCTTAACAGATTCAGCTGGCTTCTGTCTTACAGCGTGAACTTCCAGAAAGTTGCCCCGCATTTGAGTGTGAAAAACACAGCCTGGAGGCTGCCAGTTAACCGGCTCATAGCCGACTGAACGATGGACAAGGAGAGAACCGTCCTGCTTGATTACCAAGATGCGCTCTCCAGGTTCAAGTTCCGACCTTGCCCTGCCCTGATAATGCACCCAGCAATTGCCGATGACAATCAGCGTCTTATGTTGAGAAACAGCCTCTCTAGCTGTCTTTTCCGCTTCTGCAACGTTCGGATTGACTAGAACTGTTAAAGGTTTGGAATCAGGCACGGTGTTGTCCGCCAATAGTTTATGAGGACTTGTGCATACATAAGATTTCTGAAGGCGTACCATGAGCAGCTGGAACAAGAAACGTGCGATAATGCGGCGCTACGACACGACGGCGCACCTGTATGATATGCGATATGCTGAAGAGCAGTCTGCAAAGATCGATGCAGCCTTGAAAACTGCGAAAATCGTCAGAAGTGGCATGGCTCTGGATGTTGGCTGCGGGACTGGACTGCTGTTCAAACATGTTGCTAACCGAGCAAGGGCAACTGTCGGACTGGACATTTCTAGGAAGACTTTGCAGCAAGCCAAAACGCGCGCCAAAGATTACTCGAATGTGCACTTGATCTTGGCCGATGCGGACTACATGCCTCTAAGGAGAAACACATTCAGCAATGTCTTTGCCCTTACGCTCGTACAAAACACGCCGAATCCCGCCACGACACTTAACGAGCTTAATCGAGTCGCAAAAAAAGAGGCTGTCATAGTTGTCACCGGTTTGAAGAAGTCTTTCACGCTAAATAATTTTGGAGAACTGCTACAGGCTGCAAATCTGAGCATTGTTGCGTTGGAAGACGAGGGCTTGCAATGCCATGTGGCAATTTGCATTAAACTTGCTCATTAAAAAACAATGGACTTCAAACCAAACTATATATGAAAGTAAGTGTAGCCTACCTTTTGACCATGGTTTCACGTCGCAAAGATGTGACTTGGTGGGTCAGTGAATGCCTCTAAAGAAACTGAAAACCGATAAAGCTGACGCCCTAACGTTAGAATGGGTTTTACACGTAAAGAATTACAGGCTCACTCTTGACAAGAATCATTGTGTAGGATGCCAAATCTGCACCCTCGCCTGTCCGAAAGAAGCCATCAAACTCGAGAAACAGCCAAAAACCGACGGGGAAAAGGCCAAAAAGGCCAAAGTGGACATGGATTTGGCGAAATGCAATTTCTGCGGAATCTGCGACGTGCTCTGCCCGTACGGAGCAATGAAAGTGACCGTGAACGGCAAGCATGCGCTCTCGGTGGTCGAAAAAGAAAGCTTCCCCCAGTTGATCCGAGACATCCAGGCAGATGCAAGCAAGCTTCCGCGCGGTGTGGAATGCCGGGAAATATGTCCTCTGGACCTGATCAAAGTGACCTGGCAGACGGCTGACGGGAAACCTGTAGAAGACATTGATCTACTGACTGATGAGGAGAGGAAAGGACTTAAGGTCAAGATTGACATTGAAAAGGACCGCTGCCCGTGCTGCAGAATCTGCGAATTCAAGTGCCCTGACGGCGTATTACAGGTGCGAAAGTTCATCAACGGAAAAATCCTCATTCACCCGGAAAAGTGTCCCAAAGGCTGCACGGACTGTTTGGACGTTTGCCCGATACCGGGTGCTCTGTACCTTTCAGATGATGCTAAGAAAGTGTATCCGAATGAGGTGTTTTGCGTTTATTGCGGGGCATGTAAGGCTGTTTGTCCTGTTGACGACGCCTTGGAGCTTAAGCGAACCAGCATAACCCATGCGTCGCTTCGTTCAGGAGCTTGGAATAAGGCTTTGGAAAGGCTGACATCGCCAGTGGAAGTTACGAAGGAGTTGAAGGCTAAAGGTTCTCAACGGGCACGGGACTCTGTGGAGAAACGGCTGGGATGGAAGGCGATGTGAGATGGTGAGGAAAGAAAGGAAGAAGAGAGAACCTAGGAAGGTTCGAATAGGCGTCTTCGTGTGCCAATGCGGTTCAAACATCTCTTCTGTGATTGACGTTGAAGACTTGACGACCTACGCGAAGACGTTGCCGAACGTTGTTCACGCTGAGAACATGAACTATCCCTGCAGTCGCCAAGGTCAAGAAGAAATCAAAGATGCGATAAAGAAGAAGAACCTCACCCGTGTAGTCGTCGCTGGATGCTCACCTAGGCTTTATGAGCCGACTTTTCAGCGGTGTGTTTCTCAGGCAGACTTGAACCCGTGGCTCTTTGAGATGGCGAACATTCGCGAGTTCTCGTCTTGGTGCCACCCAAGCACGCCTAAGGAGGCAACGGAAAAGGCGAAAGAAACTGTCAGGATGGCCGTAGCCAAGGCAAAGCTTCTCGAACCTTTACAGCCCATTGAACTACCGATGACAAAAAAGGTAATGATCATCGGCGGCGGAATCGCCGGCATAAACGCTGCGCTGGATTTGGCTGACATGGGGTACAAGGTTTACGTCGTGGAGAAGACTGAGAGCATCGGCGGCTACATGGCGTTGCTGGACAAGACATTCCCAACTCTTGACTGCAGCATATGCATCGAGGGTCCGAAAATGGTGGATGTTGGCAGGCATCCGAACATCGAGATACTCTCTTTTGCTGACATTCTGAAAGTCGAAGGCTATGTGGGCAATTTCAAAGTGAAAATCAGGAAAAACCCGCGTTACGTCATCGCCAAGAACTGCACCGGTTGCGGCGAATGTCGAGACGCCTGTCCGATTGAGTATCCAAACCCTTCGGACATGAACATGGGCGTGAGAAAGGCTATTTCCGTGCCCTTTGACCAGGCGGTTCCGCTTATTTACACGATAAACAGGGACTACTGTATTGAATGCTACAAATGCGTGGATGCTTGCGGCGCGAGGGAGGCCATAAATTTCGACCAGAAACCTGAAGAGATTGAGGTCAACGTTGGCGCCATCGTGGTATCCGTGGGCTATGACATGTACAACCCAGAGGACATGGAGAACTACGGGTACGGCAAATACTCGAACGTGTTCACTGCGCTGGAGCTTGAGAGGCTTCTGTTGGCGGCTGGACCCACAGGTGGAAAGGTAATTCGGGCGTCAGACGGCCAGAAACCACATTCTGTTGCGTTTATCCAGTGTGTGGGTTCTCGTGATGTTAACAAGTACGAGTATTGTTCGGGTTTCTGCTGCATGTACACCCTGAAACATGCAGTCATGCTCAAAGAGAAGTATAAGGACGCAATACAAATCTACGTTCTTTACACGGACATGCGAAGCGGCTTCAAGGGATACGAGGAATTCTTCAACCGAGCCCAAAAGGCCGGCATCAACTTCGTGCGAGTCAAACTTGAAAATCGCCGAGTGACCGAGGACCCTGAAACTAAGAATCTCACAGTGTACGGCGAAACAGAAGACGGTAAGCCTGTCGAAGTAGAAGCTGACATGGTTGTGTTGGCAAACGCGGCGATTCCGCGTAACACCGCGCTTGGACTTGCAGAAATGCTCGGTATACCTGTGGGTAAGGACGGTTTCTTCAAGGAATGTCAACCAAAGATCCGCCCCACCGACACTGAAATACCAGGAATATTCTTGGCCGGCGCCTGCGGAGGGTTGAAGGACATTCCCTACAGCGTATCGCAAGGAAGTGCTGCAGCAGCCCAAGCCGCTTCAGTCTTAGGTCGGGAATCGTGGGCTGTCGAGCCTATAGTGGCACGTGTGAATGAAGACCTGTGCAGCGGATGCAGGGTCTGCGAATCTGTCTGCGGATATCACGCCATAAACGTTGAGAAAATGGGCGACAAGGAGCTGGCGAAGGTGGCTGAAGGGCTCTGTCGCGGATGCGGAATATGCAGTTCTGCTTGTCCTATGGACGCCATATCAATGCCCAACTACACGGACACTCAGGTCGTGGCTCAGGTTAGAGCAGTCCTAGGGAGAGGTGAAAAATCATGACACAACAAGTAACCGTTAGCCAAGAAGAACTGCGAATCGGTATTTTCATTTGCTACTGCGGTCTCAACATCGGCGGCGTTGTGGACGTTGAGGATGTGGCCCACTATGCGTGTACTTTGCCAAACGTGGTTTACGTGAAGACCAACCGCTACACGTGTGCCGACCCAGGCCAGGAAGAGATTAGAAAAGGTGTGAGAGAGTATAGGCTGAACCGTGTGGTTGTGGCTGCATGCTCGCCGAGGATGCATGAACCTACTTTCCGCAGAACCGTCTCTGAAGCTGGTCTGAACCGTTTCTTGTTCGAGATGGCAAATATTCGAGAGTTCTCGTCTTGGTGCCACCCAAGCACGCCTAAGGAGGCGACGGAAAAAGCGAAAGAGATAGTCAGGATGGCGGTTGCGAAGGTGAGGCTGCTTGAACCCCTGGACGTGATAGAGGTTCCTGTCACCAACAAGGCATTAGTGGTGGGTGCAGGCGTTGCAGGGTCAAGTGCTGCCTTGGACCTTGCCGAGATGGGCTATCACGTCTACTTGGTTGACAGGGCAGAAGCCATAGGCGGACACATGGCTCAGCTAGGCAAGACCTTCCCCGTCTTTGAGTGCTCGAACTGTCCACAGCAGATTCACTGCCCAAGATTTTCCTGCGTAGCAACTAGAGTAGGCGCTGTTGCCGTGCATCCGAACATTGACTTGCTTGCTTACTCGGAAGTCAAGGAAGTTGAAGGTGTGATCGGCAACTACAGAGTCAAAGCTGTCAAGAAACCGCGTTTCGTGGACGAAAACAAGTGTTTGAGCTGTGGCGTCTGTGCTGAAAAATGTCCAGTGAGCGTTCCTAACAAGTTTGATGCAGGCACGCGGATGCGGAAAGCCATCTACACGCCATTCCCGAACGCTACGCCGTCGACCTACGTGATTGACAAGGAAAATTGCCTGCACTTCAAGGACGGGAGCTGCAGTGCGTGCGAGGAAGTGTGCCCGGCGAAAGCAGTGAATTTTGACCAGAAACCTGAGGAAACGAGCTTCGAAGTGGGCACTATAACCGTCGCGACAGGCTTCGACATTTACGAGCCTTACGATTTGGAAAACTATGGTTTCGGCAAGTACAAGAACGTCGTCACGGCGCTGCAGCTTGAGCGTTTGATGGATACTGGGACTCAGATTGTGGGTGAAGTCAAAAGGCCATCTGACGGAACGCAGCCACGTAGTATAACCTACATTCAGTGTGTTGGTTCCAGAGACATCAACAAGTACGAGTACTGTTCAGGCTTCTGCTGCATGCTCACGCTGAAGAGCGCGGTTTTTCTGAAAGAGAAGTACGGCGACAAACTGAACATCAACGTTCTGTACACGGACATGCGTTCCAACAAGAAGGGTGACGAAGAGCTCTACAGGAAAGCTCAGGACTTGGGCATAAACTTCGTCCGCGTGAAACTGGCAAACAAGAAAATCACCGAAGATCCTGCGACCAAGAGTCTGACAGTCTATGCTGAGAAGGAAAACGGTGGACCAGTGGAGGTCAGAAGCGACATGGTCGTACTGGCCACTGCGGCAGTTCAAGCTGAAGGTTCAGCAGACGTGGCGAGAATCTTCAACATCAGTCGTGGCACTGACGGCTTCTTCATGGAAAGCCACCCCAAGCTCAAGCCTATAGACACGCCTGTGGACGGCGTGTTCGTAGCGGGCGGCTGTCAAGGACCCAAAGACGTGCCCTACAGCGTCTCCCAAGGAATGGGTGCGGCGTCTCGAGCGGCCACAATATTGTCTAAGCCCAAATGGAAGATTGAGCCGATAGTGGCGGTGGTTAATCCCGCTCTCTGCCGCAACACCAAGGTCAAATGCGGCGTTTGTGCCAAGGCTTGCCCGTATGGAGCGGTAAAGGCGCCTGAAGGACAGGTTGCAGAAGTCACAAGAGTCATGTGTCACGGGTGCGGAACGTGTGTTGCAGAGTGTCCTGCAGACGCGATTACCCAGCGTCATTTTACAGATGCTCAAATCCTTGCTCAGATAAGAAGCGCGTTGGAGACGAATCCTGAGGACAAGATTCTGGCTTTTCTGTGCAACTGGTGTAGTTATGCTGGTGCGGATCTGGCTGGGACAAGCAGGTTTGAGTATCCGCCTACGATGAGGTCGATAAGGGTCATGTGTTCAGGAAGGGTTGACAGAGACTTTGTTCTCGAAGCCTTAAGATTGGGCGCTGGCATGGTCATGGTTGGCGCTTGCCACTTGCCGTACGACTGTCACTACATTAGCGGGAACTATAAGATGAAGGCGAGGATGGATGCGTTGGCGCCTATGCTGCAGAAGCTTGGGATGAGTCCTGAAAGGTTCAGGGTGGAGTATGTTTCTGCGGCTGAAGGAGTGAAGTTTGCCGAGATCGTGCGAGAAATGTCGGCGCAGATGAATGCTTTGGGCAAGGAGAAGATTAAGGCGGAAAATGCTAAGCTGAAGCCTGTGTTGGAGAACATGCTGAAGCGGAAACAGCAACAGCAGTAGAGAAAATCAGTCTCGCCTAATGACCTGAGAAAAGCTGGGCTACATGAATTTCTGGATCATGTTTGTGCCGGCGACTACGAGCATTATGCCGAAGATCAGGCCTAGGTTTCTGCCTGAAATCTTCTTAGAAGTGTACGCTCCTACTTGTGCGCCCATGACTGTGCCAGCTGCGAGGAGCAGTGCGACTGGGAAGTTTATGAGGTCTGATTGGGCGTATCTTGCGACGCCTGATATGCTTGTGAATATCATGGTGAACATGCTGGTGGCTGTTGCATAGTGTATGGGTATTCCCATGGCAACGATCA
>JALHSY010000054.1 GCA_022865455.1 Candidatus Bathyarchaeota archaeon | reverse complement strand
CTCGGAGAATCAGATAAAAGAAGTCTTCAGCAGCATCGGTTCCGGGAAGTTTACAAAAGAAGCTGCTCCCGAAGTGTGCATCTGGCTCTCGAAGAATGAAGGCAAGACCGTGCAAGAGGCGATTGGCAGCATCGGCCTAAACATGCTCTCAGATTCCGAACTCGAAAAGATTGTCGACAAACTCATTGCAACTAACAAGAGCCTGATTGAAGAAAGAGGCGCAAACGCATCTGGACCTCTAATAGGCTTGGTGATGAAAGAGGTTCGGGGCAAGGCAAACGCTGCATCAGTCAGTGAATTGGTGAAAAAGAAGCTGGGTCAACTACAGAAAGAGTGAAGAGACAACCTTCTCCACAATTCTCAACATAAGAGACGGCTTTGCCAACCAGAAACTAGGACAGGTAGCAGGCGACGGAATGGTCTTTCTCAGCTTCCACGAGCTCTGGTTCGGTTTTGGTGCATTCGTCTTTCTTGAACGGGCATCGCGAGCTGAACCTGCAGCCTGGCGGGATGTTGATCGCTGAAGGCACCTCGCCCTTTAGCTCTATCACTTCTCTCTTCTTCTTTGGTTCTGGAACTGGAATCGCAGACAGCAACGCCTTTGTGTATGGATGCAGCGGATTCTTGAAAAGAGATTCCTTGCTGCCGATTTCGATTATCCTTCCAAGATACATTATTGCTATTCTGTCCGATATGTACTTAGCAACGGCCAAGTCGTGAGTCACAAACAAGTAGGTCAGTCCAAGTTCCTTTCTGAAACCCAGCATGAGGTCGATTATCGTTGTTCTAAGCGATACGTCAATCATGGAGACGGGTTCGTCTGCAACCATGAATTCAGGTTCCAAGATGATTGACCTTCCTAGGGCAACGCGTTGTCTTTGGCCGCCGCTGAGCTGGTGCGGAAAGAGGTTCATGAACTGTTGGGGAGGCGTCAGTCCGACTTTCTGAAGCACTTCTAAGACCTTTCCTTTCTTCTCTTCACCCCTTGCCAAGCCGTGGATCTCAAGCGGATGCCCAATAGCCTTGCCTATAGTCATTCGAGGGTTGAGTGAGGCGTATGGGTCTTGGAATATTATCTGCATCTTTCGCCTCAGGAGCCTGAGTTCTTCGCGCTTAAGCTGTGTGATGTCTTCTCCCTTGAAGTAGATTCTTCCCGATGTTGGTTTCAGCAGTCGCACTATAAGCTTGCCTGTTGTTGTTTTTCCACAGCCGCTTTCTCCGGCCAAAGTGAAGATTTCGCCTTTCTTTATCGAGAATGTCACGTCGTCAACTGCTCTGACGGACTTCTTTTTTCTCGTGAACAACTGTTCAAGAACGCTTTTCTGAACTGGAAAATATTTCTTCAGATGTTCAACTCTTACAATCTCACTCACTCTGAACACCCTTTTCGCCGTACAAGAAGCATTTGACAAGATGATTGCGGCCAATGCTAATCAAGAGCGGCTCTTTGACCCGACAGATTTCCATAGTGCAAGAGCACCTCGGCCAAAATCGGCAACCATTAGGAGGATTAAGCATATCTGGAGGCGACCCTGGGATGGCTGTGAGTTTCTGATCTGACAATTCTATGTTTGGAATGCTTTGCAGAAGCTTCTGCGTGTAGGGATGCGCAGGCCTACCATGGAGTTCCGTTCCGTCTGCATACTCAACCATGTGCCCGGCGTACATCACAATGATCTTGTCACATCTTTCCAGAATTATGCTTAAATCATGCGATATGAGAATGAGCGCCATCTGGTACGCTTTGCGCAGGCTTTCCAACAGATCCAAAATCTTCGCCTGGACTATCACGTCCAACGCGGTGGTGGGTTCATCGGCTATCACTAAGTCAGGGTTCAAAGCTATGGCTAGACCGATCATTATGCGTTGCCTCATTCCGCCGCTGAACTGGTGCGGGTAGTCGTTTATGCGTTCAGGTTGTATTCCCAGATTCTTCAGAACGGTTTTGGCCCGCTCAAAAGCCTCCTTCTTGCTCACGTTAGGTTCATGAGTCCGTATCAGCTCCACAAAATGCGCACCAATTTTCTTAACAGGGTTCAGAGAAATCATAGGGTCTTGGAAAACGTAAGCGACTTTTGTTCCCCTGAATGTCTGCATCTCGTGCTCGGGCAGTGCGACGATGTCTCTTCCATCTATCTTTATCTGGCCTCCGCCTATCACGCCTGGGTACGGAACGAGACGTATGATTGAAAGCCCAAGAGTGGATTTTCCAGACCCGGATTCGCCGGCTAAGCCTAGAGTTTCGCCTTTCTCTAGAAAGAAGGACACGTCGTTCACTGCGTGCACTGTTCCTCTGCTGGTTCGATAGTCAACAGCTAGTGAATCAATTTCGAGTAGCGGCAATTTTGCGATCTCACCTCTGAAGCTTGGGGTTGAGCAGTTCACTCAGTCCTTCGCCAATGAGCGTGAAGCCAAGTGCGAGCAGAATTATCATGAGACCAGGGAAAGCTATGATCCACCATGCGCCGCTTGAGATGTAAGTTCGGCCATTTGTCAGATCCCATCCCCAGTCAGGAATGTCATAGGTAACGCCTAAACCGATGAAGGTCAGCCCTGCAGCAGTGAGGATTGCATCTGCAAAATTGATGGTGATGACTACGACTATTGAAGGTACAACGTTGGGGAGGATGTACCTCGACAGAATCGTGTACCATTTCGCGCCAACCGACCTAGCGGCTTCCACGTATGTCAACTCCTTTATGCTCAGAACTTGGCTTCGTACGATTCTGAAGTACGACGGAATATAGACAACGGCTATCGAAAGAGCCATATTAACTACTCCCGGACCCAGCATGGCCGCGATTGCGATGGCTATGACTAATCCTGGGAAAGCGTAGACTGCATCTATCACAAGCGAAAACGCACTGTCAACGAAGCCGCCAACGTAGGATGAGAAAAGCCCGAGAGGTACTCCTATGGCAAAGCAGAGCAGAACAGACAGCGCGGAGACCTGAAGCATGATTGATCCGCCGCACAGTGTCCTGCTGAGAACGTCTTGGCCGAGGTGATTTGTGCCTAGCGGGAATTGCCAATTCGGCGGTATCCTTATTCTGCCAACTCCCGACCTAGATGGGTCGTGAGGCGCTATCCAAGGGCCCATTGCCGTCATGATGACAAGCGCCAAGACGATTATCATGCCGATGATGACCATTTGGCCTGAGGGACCCTTCTTGACGAGCGAAGTGAACCCGGGCACGATGCGCGCAAGCATGCTTCTCTTCATTTCTATCCGTACCATGCTTTTTCTCCTACATTCTTATCCTCGGGTCAACGTAGGCGTACAGAATGTCCACGATGAGGCTCACTAGGGCAACGAACAGGCCGAACATCACCACTGCACCTTGGATTGCAGTGTAGTCTCGGAAGTTGATTCTTTGGACGATATACCTTCCAAGCCCAGGCCACGAAAATGTGGTTTCGGTGAGGATCGCTCCTCCCAAAAGCATGGCAAACTGCAGTCCCACCATCGTGAGAATGGGCAGAAAGGCGTTCCTCAACGCGTAGCCGTAGGTCACCGTGCTATCTTTGAGCCCCCTTGCCCTTGCAGCTGTAACAAAGTCGAGGCGGAGAGTTTCAAGCATGTTGGTTCTGGTCAATCTGATGAATATGCCTGAGAGAATGAGTCCAAGCGTTAAGGAAGGAAGAATTAGGGCCTTTGACGATTCGAAGAATTTGACGAAGTTCCCTTGAAGAAGGCTATCAACAGTGTACAAGCCTGTTATGGTGGGGGGAGGCACCACTGACGGGTTGATGCGCAAGCCCGTTGGAAGCCAGTGGAGATAGACTCCGAAGATTAGTTGGAGGATTACGCCTAGGAAGAAAACTGGAACGGCGTAAGTGACTGTTCCGAAGCCTCTTATCAAGTGGTCCAGAACCGAGTTGTAGGATTTCGAGGCGATTACTCCAAGCGGTATTCCCAGAGCAGATGCGATTATCATGGAGTAGATGGCAAGTTCTAGCGTTGCTGGAAAGGCTGAAAAAACTTGTCCCCCTACTTCTTCAAACGACTGCATGGACTTCCCTAAGTTGGGGTAGCCATGTGCCGAGAAGTAGTTGACGTCAACTAGACCGGCAATGTAGTCGAAATACTGTGCCCAAAGCGGTTTGTCCATGCCCAGAAGATGCCTCATCTGCTCCATTTGCAGAGGATCCGCTTTCTTTTCAAAGTGAAGTGAAACAGGGTCGCCTGGCAGTACACGCATGACTAGAAAGACCATCGTCAGAAGCAGCAAGAGTGTCGGTATCGTCAACAACACTCTTGTGATGACGTATGAGCGAAGACCCATAGCCTACACTTTGCCCTATTCGCTACTTATAATTTTATCAAAAAATAGAAAGAAGGGGGAGATAAGAGCTTTCTAATCGGTGATGTATATCAGCCAGTACCTCATGTCCTGCGTGATGTCCAAGTAAATGCCGTTGATGGTTGGTTTCGTCACAGCCCACGCACCGCTCACATACAAGGGGACCACTGAACATTGCTCAACAGCCATGCCGTCTATCTGTGCGTAAAGTTGTGTCCGAAGAGTCTGGTTTGCAGTCGCACGTGCCTGGTCGTACAGCGTAGTCTGAGTGGCGTTAGAGTAGTTCGTGTGCAACCACGCAGCCCAGTAGAGGAACGCGTAGTCATCTGGGTCAACGTAGTCTGGGTACCAACCGTAGACGTAGGCATCCATTATTTCACTGTCTCTGTTCGACTTGTAGTTTGCCCAATTCGCAGACTTCAACGTTACCGATATGACGCCGCTGTCTTCCAGTGCTTCCTTGTAGAGAAGCGCTTGATCAGCACTTGAGGGATAATGCCCTGACGATTCGTACCACAAGTCAAATGCCAGCTTATTGCTTTCATTGTAACCCAGCTGAGCAAGCAGGCTTCTCGTGTAAGTGTAGTTCGCGTCTCCAAGCTTTTTGAAAGCCTCAGTGTGTCCCAGCATGCCTGGCGGTATGATACTGTACAGTGGGCTTGATAGACCGAGGAACACTGTTTCGCACATAGATGATCTGTTCAGCGCTGCTGCAACTGCGACTCTCACTCTCGTGTCATTGAATGGTGCACGCTTCTCTTGGAAGCAGAGATATTGAACGAAGGCCCCAGTGCCCCACCAGACGTTGACGTTCGCACTCTGGTCAAGGTCGAGCGCATCTGTCGGCGATATGTGTCTGAACGCCATATCAATGTCGCCAGCCTCGATAGCCAGCCGGAGCGTTGAGGAGTCGCTGTAGAACCTGAATATTATGTGCTTGGTTTTCGGATACCCGCTTGTAGCGTTCCAGTAGTGCGGATTCGCATCCAGTCTGATTTCAATGTCGCTTGAGCCTACTCGCGTCCACGTTGACAGGTAATAGGGACCGACAGAGGCAAGTGGCGTGCTTCCCCGTGCGTTTCCTGCGGTGTAGTTGACCTGTGTCATAAGCGGCGCGTAGGTCGGATCGACAATCGCTGACGCTCTGCAGGACAAAACGCCTAGGAATGCGCTGAACGGGAAGTTCAGCACGAATCTGACTTTGTATGTGCTGAGGACGTCTGTGCGGTTTATGATCTTGTTATATTCCAATCCTGCTGGTGCACCTTCAGGAATGCTCGGTATTAGGTCTATAGCCCTGTCAAAGCTGTACTTGACGTGTGTAGCATTAAACACGGTCCCGTCAGGGAACGTTACGCCCTGCCTTAGTGTGAAGTCCCAAGTCAGCAGGTCGCTACTGACATTCCAGCTTTGAGCTAGGTTTGGTTCAAAATCAGCTCCTGTCGACGAGTTTGGCGCAACACTGATGAGGGTGGCTGATATTTGCTGCATTATGCACCATCCAAAGTAGTCATATGCTTGGGCGGGGTCAAGAGTGAGCTCCACTGAATCTGTTGTTCCCACAATGATTGTCTCCTTTGCCTGCGCAGCCAAGCTTGCCTCGATCGACGCTAGCCTCGCCTGCAGGTCGGCTAGTGTCTGGTTGAGTTGCCCCATGCTCTGAGCCAGAAGCGCGGTTATGGTTGCCAAGTCTCGTACGCTGGATGTGAGGTTTCCAACGTTCTCAGTCAAGGCAGAAACGTCGTCGGTCAGAGTCGACAGGTTGCTCATCGTATTGAAAGTATAGATCATTGTCCCACTTGAAACTATGATACCTATCAGAACCAAAACAACT
>JALHSY010000007.1 GCA_022865455.1 Candidatus Bathyarchaeota archaeon | reverse complement strand
TTTCTCACATCTAGATGCTGACGGCATCTCAGCGGCAGGCATAATCGGCAAGATGTTGGCCAGACTCGATGCTAAGTTTAGGATTCAGGTAACCCAATGGATCAACGACAAAACCGTAAGCGAAATCCTCTCGGAACAGCCGCAGCTGATAGTCTTTTCAGACCTAGGAAGCGGCTACATAGACTTTGTAAATGACAAACTTGCAACCTTCAAAATCGTAATTCTGGATCATCATCAGATCATCGGCAAAGAAAAGGACAACATCGTGCAAGTAAACCCACATGTGCATGGGATTGATGGCGCGCGTGACATAAGCGGTGCAGGCGTCGCATATTTTGTAGCTAAAGCTATAGACAAAGTTAACGTTGACCTAGCGCCTGTTGCCGTGGTCGGAGCGCTTGGAGACCTGCAGGACAAGTATGATCAGAGATTGCTGGGCGGGCTTAATGAGAAGATTGTTGAAGACGCAACAAGTGCGAGTCTGTTAACGGTTGAGAAGGATCTGATATTCTTCGGCAGAGAAACACGACCCATACATAGAACCTTGGCATCAACAACCCACCCGTTCATACCTGGCATAAGCGGTGAAGAAGACAAAAGTCTAGCCTTCTTGGCAAGTTTGGGCATCAAACCCAGAGACGGCGAAAAGTGGCGCGCCCTCAGAGACTTGTCTGACGAGGAGAAGAAGCGGCTGTGTTCGGCTCTTGCAGACTACCTGCTCTCGAAAGGCCTACGTTACGAGGTAACAAACCTCATTGGGCACGTTTACACTCTGAACAACGAGGAACCTTGGACTCCAATCCGCGACGCCAGGGAATTCGCCGTCTTGTTGAATGCAACGGGCCGCATGGACAAACCAAGCCTAGGTGTGGCGGTCTGCATGGGCGACAGAGGCTCAGCCCTTGAAGCCTCAAACAAGGTGCTCGAAGACTATCGGAGAGCAATTAGCAAGTATCTCGGCTGGGTGATGGAGAAGCCTGAAAGAATGAAGGAACTGGAAAACATCTACGTTATCTATGGTGAAAGCTTCATAAACGACAAGATAGTCGGCGCAATCTCGTCCATTCTTTCCACAAGCTTGCCGAACCCTGAAAAACCATTGATCGCCTACGCCAACGTCGAAGAAGAAGGTTTGGCAAAGATCTCCGCAAGAACCATGGACACCATGACAAACAAGGGCATCAACCTCGCCGAGGTCATGCAAGTAGCGGCAGGGAAACTTCAAGGAAAAGGCGGCGGGCACAACGTAGCAGCTGGAGCACAAGTTCCCATGGAAAGCATCGGCGTCTTCATACAAATCGTCAACGAATTAATTGGAAAGCAACTGAAAGGCGAAAAGATTGGAAGCTGAAATAGTAGTTGAATATGATGGCGCAAAGATCGCCCAAGCCGTGGCAGAAGCTGTCTCGCCGGACAACTTCAAAACACCGCGCAACTTGTCAGTCAAAACCACTGTCGAAGGAAAGAAAGTCATTACACGAATAGAACACTATGGAAAACTTCCAACTTTCATTGCAACGATTGACGACCTGCTCTTCTCCGTTTGTACGGCGGAAAACACTCTGCAAACAACAAAGAAGCTTTAAACGCGCGTGGAGAGAAGAGATCGTGAAAGCGCATGATCACCGTCAGCGAAGCAACCAAGAGTGGCGTTCGAGCTCTCAGTAGAAAGCTCTTGAAACTGCTAGAAGACAAGAGCAGTCAAATCTATCAGGACAACGTTGCCAAATTCGGTATTCCAAAAGAATATGTCAAGAAAGCCTTCTCTGAAAAGACGCTGTTGGAGGCGGCTGCTTCTGCAAAAACAACGATATACCTTGCCCTCGAAAACAGATGCGAAATCTTGGGTTTTGCCCAAACCATCCAGCGAGAAGCAGACACGACAGAACTCGATCGAATCGTAGTTTTTCCAGAATACGCAAGGAAAGGCATCGGAACACAGCTTCTGGCTAAGGTGGTGAAAGACGAAAAACGAAAAGGGACGAAAGCCATCATCGTGAATGCCGGTAAAGGAGAAACGCACGCTAGACGATTCTATGAGAAGAACAGTTTTGCGGCAGTCAAAGAAGTCACGATGGAAGCTCCGTGGGGTAACAAGATAACCCTCGTCACATACCAACTTCAACTGAACTCCGACTAGCATAATCCGTTGCTTGCTGCTGAACCTGCAAGTGGCACAGTTTATATCTGGGAGCCTCGGACTTGTGTTTAGTTTGGAGATTTGAGTAACATGAATGAAGGGAGAAGCGGTCGGTTTTCAATTCAGTCGCTGCTGTCAGCCAGATTATTGCTCTCTCCGCAGTTGGCAGATGGCAAAGTGTACTTCATCAGCGACATGAGCGGCGTAATGAGTCTATATGTGATGGATCAAAACGGGAGCATGCCGGAGCCTTTGTTGCCTGCAGGTCTTGCCCTGCAGAACCCGCATCTAATGGCTGGTTACAACTATTTCGTTCTGCCTAAACTTGGCAAGGTTCTTGTGATGATTGACGAGAACGGAAACGAAAACTACCAACCGTGCCTTGTCCCCCTTGAAGGCGGGATTCCAGAACCGATATTCGGCGACAAATACAAGAACGAGCAAGTGACATGTCCTCACTGCGATGTAAAGAAGAACATTGCATACTTCACTCGAGACGACCGCAAAACCCCAAATCTGGAATGTTTAATGGTGGATTTAGCCACCCTTAATGTCACTTCTCTGGGCACAAGCATTTACGGCAACTACTATAACGGCGCCAACCCCGACCATTCCACAGTGATTCTCGCAGACGGCTACACTGCCGCAGACAATGTGCTCTACGTTTGGCGGAAAGGCATGGCTGAAAGACAGCTGCTTTACGGGGTTCCTATCGAGAAGAGAACGGAGAATCAGCAAGTGAAGCTGTCGGGAATCGGAAACTGCAGCTTCACGCCAGACGAAGGGGGACTCTTGTTCAGATCGAACCTCTTCAGCGATGAAGGAAGCGCAAGCTACTTGTCACTTGATGGGCCGGCCAATGTTCTTGAAGTGCCAGTTTCTGGGCTTAGACACAAGGGGATGGGAGAGCTCGCCGACATCAAACTTGTCGACAAGGACCGTTTTCTGTTGGAGTACAACATTGACGGGTGTTCTTGGCTGTATGAGTGCAGACTGCGCGAGAATGAAGGACGAAAGCAGTTGGACGTGGAGCGTACTCTCTGCGGCCTGCCGCCTCTCTCTGGAGGCGTGTTGATGGGATACGAGTTCGAGTTGCAGGAAAATGCGGGAGAAACCAAAGTAGGATATGTGCTCTCGTTTGCAACAGCAAACAACCCAGCGCAGGTTTACCTCTACCCACCAGACTCAACCTCGGAAACCCCGAAAGTATTATCCAAAGAACGGGTGCTGGGTATAGGTCCCAAGTTTCTTTCTCAAGGAGAAGATGCCAGCTACACTAGTTTTGATGGTTTGAGGGTTTCGGCGCGGCTGTACCTGCCCTCCGAGCTTTTGGGCTTCAAAGGCTCAAGACCTCTGGTTCTGTATGTCCATGGGGGACCGCAGAGTCAAGAACGACCCGACTTCACGTGGTTCTCGATGCCCCTGATCCAGTTCCTGACTTTGAACGGGTTTGCTGTGTTTGTGCCGAACGTCAGGGGCAGCGCGGGCTACGGCTTGCAATATATGAAGCGCGTGGATCACGACTGGGGAGGCAAGGACATGCTTGACCATATAGAAGGCTTGAAGATGCTGGAAAAAGATTCTCGCACCGATTCATCACGACGCGCCGTGATAGGTCGTTCTTATGGTGGGTACATGACCTTGACGCTTGTGTCGAGATATCCTGATCTTTGGCAGGCTGCATGTGACATGTTCGGCCCGTATGACTTGATTGCGTTCATCTATAGGCTTCCTGAATCATGGCGAACGTTCTTCTACCTGTCCGTCGGCCATCCTGAGAAGGACAAAGAATTTCTCATGGAACGTTCGCCGAGGACCTACCTGAAGAACGTCAAGTGCCCAATGCTGGTTCTTCAGGGAAGGAACGACCCAAGAGTGCTTGCGGCAGAATCAAAAGAGATAGCTGAAAACCTGAAAGCGAACGGTGTTGAGACGGAATTTCTAGTCTTTGAGGATGAGGGGCACGACGTGATAAAGTTCAAGAACAAGGTGCTTTGCTACACGAAGATTGTAGATTTCTTCAAGAAGCACCTTAACCCGTAGTGGAAGATTCTTATTAGACTCTGCAGTCTGTGTTGCAGCCCAGTGGCTGGCTACCGCAAGTTTTAAGAAATCTTGGCGCCGAACTTGAGTTATGGAACTTGATGATACAAAAGTCGCTGGAACGCTTCTGTTCCTAGGTGCTGTCCAGTTCCTCATCGTATTGGTTGTAGCTGAGGCGTTGTACCCGAATTACAGTGTTTCATTGAACTACATAAGTGACTTAGGCGTTGGGTCCACTGCTCTCATCTTCAACTCGTCCGTCTTCCTGCTCGGCCTTCTGGTCGTTGCCGGTGCCTACTTCATTCGGGAAGCGTTCAAGTCCAACTTCCTTTTCATCGCTCTGATCCTGACAGGCATTGGCGCCATGATGGTGGGATTGTTCCCCGAGACTGCTGGAGTGATGCATACTATCGCTTCATTGATCACTTTTCTGTTCGGTGGGCTAGCGGCAATCGTTTCATACAAGGTGGAGAACCCGCCCTTTTCTTACCTGTCAGTTGTGCTGGGAGCGCTGGGTCTCGTGGGACTTGGGCTTTTTGCTTCCGGCAACTATCTGAGCTTGGGCGTTGGAGGGATGGAACGCATGATTGCTCATCCTGTTCTGCTTTGGGCAGTGGGTTTCGGCGGCCATCTGGTCAGCCACTCAAAAGACGCGAAGTCAACTGCAAAAGCCTAAGACTCAGAATCGCAATTGGGCAATCGGCGGCATCGCAAGGTTAAATAGCCAATTTAAGGCTAAACCTAAAGGCCACAAGTGAGGAATATGCTAGACATCAAGCTCATTCGGGAAAATCCGGAGCTCGTTAGTAGCAATCTGATGAAGAGGGGAGACCCTGCAAACCTGGAGATGCTCGACAGTCTGATTGATTGTGACAAGAAATGGCGCCAGAGTCTGACCAAGCTTAACGAGTTGCGCCACGAGAGAAGGCAGGTAACGACTGCAATTGCAGGAGCGAAAAGGAACGGGAAAGATGTAGTCGCAGAGATATCGAAGGCAAAGGAAGTTGATAACGAGATTACAGCATTGGAGAAGAAAGTGAACGAATGGGAGGAGAATGTGCATAATTACCTGATGCGGCTTCCAAACCTCCTACACGAATCAGTACCGACGGGCAAAGATGAAAATGACAACGTCCAAGTCAGGACGTGGGGCAAGATACCCAAATTCGGCTTTCCCGTCAAAGGACACATGGACCTAGGCCTAACCCTCGACATAATAGACATTGAAAGAGCTGGTAAAATCGCAGGCGCAAGATTCTTCTACCTGAAACGTGAAGCAGTCCTCTTGGACATGGCTTTGATGAGTTTCGCCCTCGAAGAAATGCGAAGAAAGGGCTACACTCTGATAGAGCCCCCCTGCCTGATGAGGCGGAAACCCTACGAGGGTGTCGTTTCGCTCAGTGACTTTGAAGATGTCTTGTACAAAGTTGAAAACGAAGACCTGTATCTGATTGCGACCTCAGAGCACCCCATGGCAGCAATGTTCATGGATGAGGTTCTGAAGTCGGAAGAACTGCCTCTCAAACTTGCAGGAATGAGCACCGTCTTCAGAAAAGAAGCTGGAGCGCACGGCAAGGATACTCGTGGGATTTTCCGCACTCACCAGTTTAACAAGATTGAGCAGTTCATCTTCTGCAAACCCGAAGACTCCTGGAGAATTCACGAGGAACTCATTCAAAATGCGGAAGAGATTGCCAAAAAGCTTGGGCTTCCCTACCGCGTGGTAAATTCGTGCACAGGCGACATCGGAACGGTAGCTGCGAAAAAATATGACATTGAGGCTTGGATGCCTGCTCAGAACGCATACAGAGAGATAGTTTCATGCAGCAACTGCACGGACTATCAAGCCCGAAGGTTAAACATAAAGTACAGAGAGAAGGAAGGCGAAGCGCCTAAGGGGTTTGTGCACACGCTGAATTCCACAGCCATAGCCACAGGCAGAACGATCGTTGCGATACTTGAGAACTATCAGCAAGAAGACGGCTCCGTTGTTGTTCCAAAGGCTTTAGGGAAATACGTGGGCGGCATCGAGAAAATAGAGCCGAAACGGTAAAGCTTTTAATACTATGGTGTGGATTTTCAAGCTGCACTTGGAGGATAAACGTGTCTTCAAAGACAAAACGCGTGCGGGACAAGTGGCGAAGCAAATCGTGGTACATGGTGGTGGCCCCGCCGTACTTCGGAAACGTCGAGCTAGGCGCTGTTCCAGCTGACGAGCCGGAAAAACTGGTTGGAAGAGTCATCGACTCAACCCTGTACGACATTACAAGCGATTTTGCTCACCAATACTTGAAAATGTACTTCCAGATAACTGGAATCGACGGCAAGACTGCTAAGACGATTTTTAAAGGGCATGAGTACTCACGGGACTACTTGCGAAGCCTTGTGAGAAGACGTACGACAAAGGTTGATGCCAAGTTCTCAGTCACGACGAAAGATGGATACAAGCTTCAAGTCGCTATTTCTGCTTTTACACTGTCGAGAATCAGGACGTCGCAGGAGAAACTCGTACGCGCCATAATGGAGAAAATCATCCAGGGAAAAGCTTCAGCGCTCACTTTGGACGAGTTTGCACAAGAAATAGTGCTCGGGAAAATCGCTTCAGACATCTACAACGAAGCTAAGAAAATAGCTCCACTGAGGCACGTCGGGATCAGAAAGTCGAAGCTTGTCCTGCAAGCAACGCAGGCACCTGCGCCTGAAGCGGCCTAAGCCTGACTTTTCGGAAGCGTCTTTCCGTACTCGTAGCCTTGTTCGAAAGCTTTCAGATTCAGTTCTTCCGTACCCTTTGGAATATTCTCCTTGATTGATTCCTTCACAGCGTTTGCGTCAAGGATTCTCGTGATGGCTACGAACGCACCTAACATGACGATGTTTGCAACTATCTTTTTTCCCAATTCTTCAGCGATTTTCGTCGCGGGGATTCGATGAACTTGAGCGTTCTTCAGGTCTACCTCATGGGGAATCATGTCTGGATCCATGATTATTGTTCCGCCAGGCTTCACGTTCTCAACGTACTCATTGTAGGCGTGCTGAGACATCACGACCAACACGTCAGGTTCAACGACTTTAGGAAAATCTATGTCCTCTTCGGATATCACAACCTCAGACTTGCATGCGCCGCCTCTTGACTCTGGACCGTAAGACTGGGTTTGAACTGCGTTTTTTCCGCCGTGGATGCATGCAGCTGCGGCTATGATTATGCCAGATTTGATTATTCCTTGCCCGCCGAAACCCGCAAACTTGATTTCAACCCGCACACCATTTCACCTACTGTATCGATCTCTCATTAATCTGAGCTATCTTCTCATGGAACAACTTCTCATAGCTCAATTTTTGTGTGTCGACAAACTCGCCTACCACAATTTTTTCCTTCGTTATCTCTGCCTTTGCAGGGTCTGAAAAACTTTCAACCACTGAGGCCTTCTTGAACCACTCCATCATTTCAAGTCCCGTTCGCATCTTGTTGTAGCGTCCGAAGATTTCAGGACAAGGTGAAATCACCTCGATGAAACAGAACCCTTCCTTCTGCATCATCTTCTTCATCGACTGCGTTAGCCTTCGCACGTGTAGTGTTGTCCACCTGGCAACGTATATTGCTCCAGCTGCTGCTGCCAAATGAACCAAGTTGAAGGGGTGCTCGATGTTTCCATACGGACTTGTCGTTGTCAGCGATTCAAGCGGCGTTGTGGGACCAAGTTGGCCTCCTGTCATTCCATAGTTGAAGTTGTTTGCACAAATCACCTTGACTCCGATATTTCTTCTTGCTGCGTGTATGAAGTGATTTCCTCCTATTGCGAAAAGGTCGCCGTCGCCGCTTACGATGACAACTTCAAGCTCAGGACTTGCCAGCTTTACGCCTGTTGCGAAAGCTATTGCGCGTCCATGCGTAGTGTGGAACGAGTCCGTGTTCGTGTACCCGGCTGTGCGCCCGATGCAGCCGATGCCTGAGACCACAACAAGCTTGTCCAAATCTGTCTTCAATTCGTCCAGTGCGTGAACAAAGCAGTTGAGCACGATGCCGTTGCCGCAGCCTGGGCACCATATGTGGGGCATCATGTCTGCTCGCAGATACTTCGAGAGCGGATGCGTCACTTGTTCAACCATCAACTGTTCCTCCTTATCTCTTCCAGAATCTCCAACGGTGTATGAGGTTCTTCGCCTAGCTTGGAGAGAAAAGCCACTGGGGTTTCTTTCGCTTTCCTTTCAACTTCTAGCACCATCTGTCCACAATTCATTTCCGGAACAACAATCGCTTTCGTTTGTTCAGCGAGTTGTGCAACCCGTTTCTCTGGGAAAGGCCACAATGTAATCAATCGCAGAAGTCCAGCCTTTATTCCCTTTTCTCTGGCCTTTCTAACTGCGCTCAATGCTGATCTGGCAACTATGCCGTATGCAACGACCGCCACGTCGGCATCGTCCAGCATGGTTTCTTCAACCCTTATTATCTTGTCTTCATTCTTGCGTATCTTATTGCAGAGTCTCGTAACCAGTTTTTGTTGGGCTTCTGAGCTTGACGTCTGTGGATAGCCTCGTTCATCATGTGTTAGACCTGTGGCGTGAAAATGGTAACCCTCTCCAAAGCAGGCCATGGGCGGTACCAAATCCTCGTCAGGCTTGAACGGCATGTATTCTTCGCGTGGAACATTAGGCCTCTTGCGATTCACAATTCTCAGTTTGTCAGGAGGCGGTATCACCAGTTTCTCATACATGTGCGCCACAATCTCGTCGCCCAGCAGCATGGCTGGAACTCTGTAAGTCTCAGCGAGGTTAAAGGCTTCAAGAGTCAGGTCAAACATTTCTTGGACAGATGAAGGCGCCAAAGCGACAGTTGCATAGTCCCCGTGAGAACCCCAACGTGCCTGCATCACGTCCTGCTGACCTGGCAGCGTGGGCTGTCCAGTGCTCGGCCCGCCCCGCATTATGTCCACGATCACGCACGGCGTCTCCGTCATTACAGCCAACCCGATATTCTCTTGCATGAGGCTGAATCCTGGCCCGGAAGTGGCAGTCATGGCTTTCAAACCAGCATACGAAGCGCCAAGCACAGCTGCCATCGATGCGATCTCATCTTCCATCTGGATGTAGATTCCGCCAAACTCAGGCATTCTCTGAGACAGATGCTCAGCAATCTCCGTTGCAGGCGTGATTGGGTAGCCTGCGAAGAATCTGCATCCTGCTGCTATTGCGCCTTCAGCGCAGGCCACGTCGCCATTCATGAAGTGTGCGCCAGTAAGTAGGCTTCTCTTGCTTGGCATGTTCAACATCCCTCCGCGCATTTCTTCTCAGTCGTGTAAATGGCAAAATCAGGGCAAACGGCGGTGCAGAAACTGCAGAGTATGCATTTGCTTTCATCCACAATCTTTGGGGGATGAACCCCTCTCGCGTTTATTTCCTTCGACTCTTCCAAGACCTGTTTTGGGCAGAACTGGATGCAGTACCCGCATCCCTTGCATTGGTCTGTGATTATGTGAATTTCAGCTTTTGGAGGTTTTACCTTGTCAATGTCGAGGGGTTTGTGCTTGATTCTTTCTGGCATAGCTAAACACCCGTTAGAGCCTTTTCAAAAACCTTTTGGGAAGCTTCTATCTCTTTCGACGTGACACTTTCAACGATGGTTTTCATTTCGCGGATTTTCGAGGCAAACCTTTCTCCTTCGGCCGCCGAAGCCCACAGCAGTTGTAGTCTTTCCTTGTTCAACCCACTCTGCTCCATCTTCTTCTGCAAACGTTCCACACGCTTCTGCATCTGATAGTTAGCATTTATGTAGTGGCAGTCTCCAAGGTGACAGCCCGCCACCAAAACCGTTGCGGCGCCTCTTGCAAATGCTCTTTCCACAAACTTCGGAGCCACACGCCCTGAGCACATGGTTCTGATGATGCGCACGTTCGGCGGATACTGCATCCTGCTGACTCCGGCGAAGTCGGCGGCTGCATAAGAACACCAGTTGCAACAGAACGCGACAATCTTCTTCTCAGGACTGTTTTCGGTCACAGCGTCTACTTGTGCAATGATCTGCTCATCAGTGAAGTGTTTCTGCGTCAGCGCGCCGAAAGGACATTCTGCTGCACATGTGCCACATCCGCCGCAAGCAGCTTCAATTAGCTCAATGCGCTTCAAATCCTTATTCAAAGTTATGGCGTTGTATGGACAGACTTTCACGCAGAGGCCACAGACCTTGCACTTTTCAGGGTAAAAAATTGGCGTGATTGCCTCAACTGTGACTTTCCCCTTAGCCATCAAGATGCCCGCACGGGCCGCGGCCGCACTGGCCTGCGTCACGCTGTCCTTTATGTCCTTAGGCGCCTCAGCGCAACCCGCAAAGAATATTCCTCCTGTGGCAGCATCCACGGGTCTCAGTTTCGGATGGGCTTCCATGAAGAATCCGTCTTGGGTTCTTGAAAGCGTCAGCAAGCGTTGGATGAGCTCACTGTCTTTTCTTGGCTCTAGCCCAATGGAGAGCACTGCCATGTCAACTTTTATCTTGTACAGCTCGTTTTGCAGCGAATTCTCTCCCAGAAGCCACAAGCTCCTGTTTTTCTTGTCCTCAACTATCTCCGCTGGCAGTCCGCGGATGAAGATGACTCCAGCTTTCCTTGCTCGCTTGTAGAGGTCTTCGAAACCCTTTCCGTACGCGCGTATGTCAACGTAGAAAACGTAGATTTCAGTTTCCGGCCAATGCTCCTTGATCAGCAAGCTGTCTTTGATCGTGTTCATGCAGCAAACGTTGCTGCAGTACAGTTTCCCGCTTTTGTCGGAGCGTGAGCCAACGCATTGGACGAAAGCCACGCGCTTGGGAATCTGCTTGTCGCTTGGCCTCAGCAAGTGCCCTCCAGAGGGGCCGCCTGCGTTGATTAGCCTTTCAAACTCAAGCGACGTGATTACGTTTTCGTATTTGCCGTAGCCGTAGTTCGGCAGGGCTGTCGGGTCAAATACGTCTGCGCCTGTTGCCACTATTATTGTGCCGACTTCAAGGTCTGCAGTCTCTGGCGTCATTTCGTATCTTACAGCTTGTCTTTCACAGGCTTTCATGCACCTGTCGCAGACGACGACGCCGTCCTTGTTGAGGCAGACGTTCATGTCAATTATATACGTAGACGGGACTGCTTGTGCAAAAGGTGTGTAGATGCCGTGTCTTATGGCGAGTCCCACGTCGAACTCGTTTGGGACAACAATGGGACAGACTTTCACGCATTCTCCGCAGGCTGAACAATCCTTTGTGACGTATCGCGGTTTCTTCAACACCTTGACATGGAAGTTGCCGATGTACCCTTTAACCTCGGTGACTTCGCTGTTGGTTAACAGCTCAATGTTCGGATGGTGGCCAACGTCGGACATTTTTGGTGCGAGAATGCAGATTGAACAGTCCATTGTTGGGAATGTCTTGTCTATCCTTGCCATCATCCCGCCGATGCTCGGCTCCTTCTCGACCAAATACACATTGTAACCAGTGTCAGCAAGATCCAAAGCAGCCTGAATGCCAGCCACGCCGCCGCCGATGACCAATGCCTTTCTTGTTATCGGCACTTCAGCCTCTTCCGCGGGTTCAAGCAATGCAGCCTTGGCAGCAGCCACCTTCACGAGGTCTTTTGCCTTTTCCGTGGCTTCCTTCTTGTCGTATAGGTGAACCCAGCTGCATTGTTCGCGTATGTTGGCCATCTCGAAAAGATACTTGTTCAGTCCGGCTTCTTCACAGGTTTTTCTGAACGTTGGTTCGTGGAGGCGAGGTGAGCATGACGCCACGACCACGCGGTTGAGTCTGTTTTCTTTGATGTCCTTCTTTATCTGGTCTTGTCCTTGGTCTGAGCACGTGTAGCGATTGTCCTTGGCCAAAACAACGTGCGGGAGAGTTGCTGCGAACTTCGCAACTTCAGCGCAGTCTACAGAACCGGCGATGTTTAGACCGCAGTGGCAAACATAAACTCCGATGCGAACCTCTTCGGCAGCTTTCCTCGATTCAGGCTCTTTCTTTTCGGTCATTCACTTATCCTCCGCGAGATCTCAAGTAGCTCGCAATTGATTCTGCAGCATGCTTTCCAGCACAAATAGCCTCAATCACCGAGGCTGGTCCAGTTACAGCATCTCCGCCGGCAAAAATGCCTTGCATGCTTGTTTCCATGGTAATCGGGTTAACCCAGAGCGAGCCGTCTTCATTCAGTTCTGTTTCTTTCGGCAGGAATTCTAGGTCTGGGGCTTCGCCGATTGCCAGAATCACCATGTCTGTTTCTCGCTTGAACGCTGAACCCTCAATCGGAATGGCTTTCCTTCTGCCTGTATCGTCTGGTTCGCCCAACTGGGTGCGCACACATTCTATAGCCGAAACTGCCCCCTCTCCTAATATTTTCGCAGGCGCAACCAGAAACTCGATTTTCACGCCAGCCTCTTCACCCTCTTTGACTTCCCACGGGTTCGCAGGCATCTCCTCCCTCGACCGTCGATAGAGGATGGTTACGTCTTTTGCTCCAAGATTCAAGGCGGTTCTTGCAGCGTCCACTGCAACATTTCCGCCTCCAATCACAACGACATTTTTGCCGACTTCCACCTTTCCATCAGAATGGACACTCCACAAGAAGTCGAGCGCGTGGATTACGCTTTTGAGTTCTGCTCCTTCCACTTTCAGTTTCTGACTCTTGTGAGCACCTGTCCCGATGAACACGGCACGGAATCCATCCTTCCATAAATCCTCAAAACCCAAGTCTTTGCCTACGCTTACGCCGGTCCTTATCTCTACACCTAAGTCTTTTATGAGTTGAATCTCCTTGTCCAAGATTTGCCTCGGCAGCCGATATTCAGGTATGCATTTTCTCAGCATGCCACCTAGTTCTGGGAGCAATTCAAAAACTGTGACATGGAATCCTTTATGGCTCAGTTCAGATGCCACTGTGAGTCCCGCAGGCCCAGAACCTATGACTGCGACCTTTTCACCTGAAGCGCCTGTTGTCTTCTTTTTCTTCCTGCGTTTTGAATCTTCTCTCAAGAGTTCTTCCATCTTCTCGATCACTTTTTTCATGTCTAGCCCGGCGCGTTCGGGATGAAAACCGACTAGAGTCGTAATGAACGGTAGAGGTATCTTTTCCACAATTTTCTTGAGTGCCTTTTCAGACGCTTGAACATTTCCTCGTTCTACACTGATGGTGCGCATTAGCAGGAATATTTCGGGCACTTTCAGAGCTTGGGGACATCTTTTATAGCAGCGATAGCACCAGGCGCAAAGCCAAAGCTCTTCTGAAGACAACACACTGTCGGGATTTAGGACGATTCTTTCCAGAAGCCTTCTCGGATTGTAGTCCTTCCCCAACAGCTCAGCCATTGAACAACTTGCCGTGCAGATACCGCAGTCGAAGCAATATTTGAGTTTTTCAATGTCCAGTATTCGCTCGAGAGTCGCTTTGAGGTTTGTAGTCTTTGCTGTCTCCAAACTGGCAGCCTTCCTAAGAAGAAAAGTTTAGCACAGATATAAAACTTTACAAATGTAAAGGTTTTGACCCAACAGAAAAACCGGTGGACGATTCAGGCGTCTCATTTTTATCTAGGTCAGGCACAATAAAGAATCTAAACCAAAGGAAGGTCAGCAATGAGAAAGGTGAAAGTCATTTCGTACGGCGTAGGCGCCGTCGGCAGCATGACTGCGAAGTTCCTGCTTGAAAAAGAAGGAATAGACATCGTGGGAGCAGTGGACGTTGACGAGAACAAGGTCGGCAAAGACTTGGGTGAAGTCTTAGGGGTTGAAAAAAAGCTTGGAATAAAGGTTTCAGACGACTTGGACGCTGTACTTTCCGAGACAGATGCCGACATTGCAGTTCACACAACGTCGTCCTACCTTAGAGACACGTATCCTCAAATCGCCTCAATCGTGAAACACGGTGTCAACGTAGTGTCAACATGTGAAGAGCTTTCATACCCATACGTGTCTGAACCGGAGCTCGCGAAGAAGCTTGACGCGCTGGCCAAGAAACATGACGTAACAGTTTTGGGCACGGGCATAAACCCCGGCTTCCTGATGGACACACTTGTGATAATGCTCACTGCACCTTGCCAAAGAATAGAGAAAATCGAAGCGGTCAGAGTCATGGACGCCGCGACGAGACGCGTGCCATTCCAGAAAAAGATAGGAGCAGGCCTGACAGTTGAGGAGTTCCAACAGAAAATCGGAAAGAAGCAGATTACAGGACACGTTGGACTTGAACAATCTATCGCAATGATTGCAGGCGCGTTGGCCTGGAAGCTGGACAATATATTGATCGAGCATGTTGAGCCGATCGTCGCGGAGAAACCAGTTGAAAGTAAGGACATAAAGGTCAAGACGGGGCAAGCGGCTGGTCTGGGGCAAAAAGCAAAAGGAATCATGAAAGGCAAAGAGGTAATAGTGCTTGATTTCCAAGCGTACATCGGCGCTGAGGATGAGTATGATGCTATAACAATCAAGGGTATTCCGAGCATTAAACAGAAGATTCAGCCCTGCGTCCACGGAGACATAGGCACAGTCGCGATGGTTGTCAACTCGATTCCTAAGGTCATTAACGCGCCGTCTGGCTTGCTTACCATGAAGGACTTGCCAGTTCCGTCAGCCGCAGTCGAGAGCATGGCAAAATACATTTCCGCATGAAATTATCTTCTACGTTGGAGATGTCCATGAAATCCAAAATCGACATCAACTGCGATTTAGGCGAAAGCTACGGAGAATTCACCGTGGGAAACGACGCCAAAATAATGCCCTACATAACTTCAGCAAACATCGCATGCGGATTCCACGCTGGAGACCCGCTCACCATGACGCACACGATCAACCTTGCCAAGAAGTACAAGGTCGCAGTCGGGGCACACCCCGGATATCCCGACATCATGGGCTTTGGAAGAAGAGAAATGCAGCTAACCTCGGAAGAAGCAGTGAACTATACCATCTACCAAGTAAGTGCCCTTCACGGATTCGCAAAAGCAGCCAATGTAAAACTCCAACATGTGAAACCCCATGGAGCCTTCTATAACACGGCAGCAAGAGACGAAAACCTATCCAAGGCTATCGCGGAAGCCGTCAGTGCGTTGGACGAAAGCCTGATAGTTTTCGCACCTCCAAACTCGATTCTGGCCAGAACTGCAGCCAAAAAGGGACTGAGAGTCGCCTGCGAGTTCTTCGCCGACAGAGCATACAATTCAGATGGCAGTCTAGTTTCAAGAAAACAGCCGAACGCGGTGATTCAAGACCCTCGCAAAGTGGTTGAAAGGGCTGTCAGAGTTGCCAAAGACGCGACTGTTCTTACTGTGGACGGCGAAGTTGCAAGCTTCGGTGAAGTGCACACGATTTGCGTACATGGCGACACTCCTGCGGCTGTGAGACTTGCACAAGCACTGAAAAGGGAATTGACTCGGAAAGGGATTGAAGTGACTCCGGTGGGCAACTTTCTTTAATTATACATTGGGTTTTGTGATGGGAACTGGAAAATACCGGTCTGCACGGTACTTGTCCTTCGGCGACAGCGCCCTTCTCGTCGAATTCGGCGACACAATAGACCTTGAAGTGAACCGCAAGGTCACAGCCCTGAGCGAAGCGATCCTGAACGCAAAGATTTGCGGAGCAGAAGAACTCGTCCCAACCTATCGGTCCCTGCTCATCCGATACGACTTGTCAAAAATAGGTTATGAACAGCTTGTAATGCAGGTAAAAGACATCGAAGGTAAGCTGAAAGAATCAAGGCTTGAAGCTGCTGGGAAAATCGTTGTTCCTGTTGTTTATGGGGGGCAGTACGGACCAGATCTGGCTCATGTCGCCCAATATCATGGCTTGACTGAGGAACAGGTTATTCAGATTCATTCAGGCGGAGAATATCGCGTGTACATGTTGGGGTTCGTCGCAGGCTTTCCTTACCTCGGGGAGGTTGCAGATGAAATAGCGACAGCACGTCTTGAAACGCCGCGACTAAAGGTGCCAAAAGGCTCGGTGGGCATAGCAGAAAAACAGACGGGCATATACCCATGTGAAGCGCCTGGCGGATGGCAGATAATTGGCAGAACACCTTTGCGGCTTTTCAATCCGCAGACGGAGCCGCCGGCACTTCTAAAACCGGGAGACTCTGTAATGTTCAAACAGATTTCAGAGGAAGAATACAGGAAGATCGAGGGAGCCGTCCTAAAGGGAACTTGCGGTACATTTTGGAAGGAATGACAAAGATGAAAGTTTTCAACGTGACAAAACCCGGATTCTTCACCACCGTTCAAGACTTGGGAAGATATGGCCACCTCAAATACGGAGTTCCAGTTTCCGGCGCAATGGACACATTTTCGCTGGCTGCTGCAAACGCTCTAGTTGGAAACAAACCCAATGATGCATGTTTGGAAACGACCATCATCGGTCCTGAGCTTTTGGCCCTGACTGAGACGCAGGTTGCCATAACCGGGGCAGCTGTTTCCCCGAAGATCAACGGTCAAGACGTTTCAATGTGGCAAACCCTGAATGTAAAAGAGGGTGATGTCGTTTCCTTCAGTAAAACGGAAAGCGGCTGCAGAACCTACATTGCAGTCAGAGGAGGAATAAATACGCCGTTGGTGCTCGGAAGCAGATCGACCTATGTTCGAGGCGGATTTGGAGGAATCAATGGCAGACAATTGAGAACAGGAGACATCATTGAAGGATTTGAGGCGGAACCGTTTGATACTATGTGCAAGATGCCACAAGAACTGGCGCCCAAATTCGCACACCGCTTTCAAGCACACGCCGTGCTCGGGCCGCAGGTAGACATGTTCACAGAAGAGGGTGTAGACACTTTCTTCTCCAGTGAGTACAAGGTCACGCCTGAAGCAGACCGCATGGGATATCGACTCGAAGGTCCACTTATAGAGCATAAAGGAAAGGCAGACATTGTGTCCGACGCGCTCTTGCCCGGCTCGGTTCAAGTTCCGAAGAATGGAAAGCCGATTGTGATAATGCGAGATGCTCAGACAACAGGTGGGTATCCGAAGATCGCAGTGATAGTAACTCCTGACGTTTCGCTTCTCGGGCAGGCTAAACCAGATGACGTGGTGAAGTTTTCTGAAGTCACGGTGAGTCAGGCTCAGGAAAGGTTGCACGAATACTCCACGTTCATCAATGGTCTAAGCCGCATGCTAGTCAAAGCAGCATAGCTCTGTAAGGTTTAAGTCTGTGCATTTGTTCTTTGCATAAGTGGCGGGATCATGCAGGCGGGTGCTGGAGTCTATGACAAAGGAACCATGTCGCTTTTGGACGTAATCAGAAACGCGAAAGAAAGCCCAAGCTTCCGAAAAGCAGGGGCGATTGCTGTGTTTGTAGGCGTTGTTCGCGGAGAGAACCTGAAGGGCGAGAAGGTTCGGAAGTTGGAGTTAGAGGCTTACGAGGAGAAGGCAAATGAAACGCTGGGAAGCATTTGTGAGGATTTGAAGAAGAAGTCAGGCGTGACAGATGTTCAGATTCATCATTTGCTCGGGGACTTCAATGTTGGAGAGGATCTTGTGTACGTTTTAGTCGCGGGTTCCCACCGAAGGCAGGTGTTCTCTGTTTTGGAAGAGGCTGTGGAAAGGTACAAGAAGGAAGCGCCTATTTTCAAGAAGGAATATGTTACCACAAGAAAGGGCAAAGACAAGACTTATTGGGTGACTGAGCAAGGCAGCGCTTCAGAGGTTTAAGAGTTATAAGCGTACATCGGCTAAGGTACTGTCAAAAGGAGACGCATAAGTTGGAAAAGAAAAGTTATGCGTGGTTTGAAAGACGCCGAAGAACAAAAGCGTTGGACTTGGCTCAGGAACAGATATCAAAAGCACTTGACACGGTGACGTTGCTACATCAAGCCACAAAAAGCATTTTGGAAGGCAAGAAAAAAGAGGCGACCCAGCGCATCGAAAGCCTCTTCAAAGTAGAGGAGGACGTGGACAGGCTGCGGATGGATGTTTTCAAAGAACTTACGAAAGGAGCCGCATTGTTTGCTGACTACCGTGAGGATTTGTTGCATCTTGTGAAGAGGCTCGACACTCTTGCCGATCACGTTAAGGACGCGGCGAGGTGCATGGAGATGCTCGCGGACGCCGAGCTCCCTAAAGAGCTTTGCGAGAACACGGTAAGCATGACTGGCAGGCTTGTTGATTGCGCTCAAGTCTTGCGCGGCAGCATAGAGAAGCTAGCAGTGAATTCCGCAGAAGCTGTGGCAGGTGCTGAGAAGGTTGACGAGATTGAGCATGACATCGACGTTACTTATCTCAAGACTAAGGCTTTATTTGTCAAATATGGAGAGAAGATGAACTGCGGTGCAATGGTCATCTTTGATGATCTGGTTGAGTTCATTGAGCAGGCCGCTGATATGTGTGCTGACACGGCGGACTACATTGTGATCCTTTCAAGTCGAGAATAGGATGCCTTCAGTTATTGAGCTCTGCCTATCCACATGAACGGCATTTTCTCGAGTTTCTTTTCCATTGCCCTGCTATCTGGGACCTGCAAAGTGAGATTGTCAGAACATCATTCACAAGGGACTGGGCATGTGGGAAGCGCGCGCGTATCCTAGAGGGTAGGAAAAACCTAGGCTGTCCTTTTCGCGCCGCAGTGCGGGCATGTTGTTTCTGTTTGTTGCATGAGAGCTCCACAGTACTTGCACGGTATCATGACGACTTCGCGGATGACTTCCTTCACGACTGCTACAGCTGGGGCGCCACTGGGTTGCAGCACTTGGATTTCGGTTTTCGTGCTTGTGATGTCCAGTCTTCCGTCTATGGCGATTACGCCTTTGATGAGCCATGTGACGTTGTCATCAACGCTCTTGTATGTTGGTCTTCCGCCTGCTGGGATGTTCACGCTTAATGGGAAAGTTCCAGCATAGCCATTGTTCATCTTCAACGGACCGCTCACAGCAGGTTTACCGGAGTAAAGTATTGCTGACTCGTTGAACTGTTTTTCGATGTAGGAGTGAAGTCTCTCATCATAGACCCGCTTCAGCCTCTTTGCTCCCTCCACGCATTCAATCTCACATCTTATCTCCGTGGCTTGGAAGTCTTCGCTGGAAGAAATGCTCAGTATACCTTCGACGTTCTCGCCTAAGGCAAAGCTGGTCTCGGTGAGTTTCAGCGAGACGTTTGCCTTAGGCGGGGTCAACTTGTCCTTGATTGCTTTGAAAAATGACATGCGGACACCGTTACACCGTTCCTTCCTGACGTCTTTAAGGCCCATGTCATTATTTTAGCCTTATGGATTCCGAATAAACCGGTTGCTTGAGTAGTCGTTTAATGGAAACTCAAACTCCAACCTAGGCCCGCGTTTCTGCCACAGTTCAATCCGCGGACGATTTTGGATTGAGGAAGGTTCTCAGCTTTTTCTTTCCAGAGCCCAGCTGAACTTCTTTCTCAGAGTCTTGGGATAAAACTTGTCTAAGTCAAAGTCCACCTTGTTAGCCCACTTCACGTACACCATTGGGTCAATATACGATTTCAATGATGTTCCCAGGTTGTATTCTTCTGTTTTTCTGGTCAAATCTGTGTCAAGTCTAGCCTTGTCTATTCTCTTAACGAGAGCGTCTATTTTCTTTCCCTGCGCGATCTTTTCTTTCAACATGGCTTCAAGCTCTTTCAGCGCTCCTTCTTTCTTGGCCAGCCTTTCATTGAAGTTTGCGGGGATTTTCCGCTTATGGTTGGCGACCTTTGCTCCTTCCAAGTTGGCCATTTTGGCCTCGTACTTCTTCGCGTATTCTGGGTTTTCTTTTACGACCTTGGATCTGTCCAAGTATTCCTGGACGGTTTTCGTGGTTCTCCACGTTCTGAAAACTTTGGCAGTCAATCCTGGCATTCTCTGTGACAGAAACCTTGACACTTTCTTGGAGTCTATGCCCTCAAAGAGGTACTCCTTGCACGTTCTGGAGCAACTCTCAATGTTTCTGTTGACGGATGGTGATGCCTTGACTTTGCTGACCCATCTCACGGAATCTTTGCCCAGAAAGTCGAAGTGAAGGGTGTTTCCCTCGATTTTGATGTTTTCAGGTCTGAGGGTTATTGCACCGACGGTGTCTGCTTCATCAGGGTCTTTTTCATCCCCAACTCGGATGTTCTGTTCGAGGATGAGCCAACACACCGTGGCTATTTTTCTCTGTTCACCGTCCTCTGAATCCAAGCCTTCAAGGACGTGCTTTTCAACGATTGGAATCTTCTTGGCCAGCTTTTCAGTTTTTTCGAATTTCTCCTTCTCCCTGTTCTGTTTGAGAAATGCGGAATCCGAGAACCAAACGTATTTGACCTTTCCAGACAGCTTGTCATTCCACTTTGCAAGGTACATCTTGTCCGATTCCCAGACTCTGCCTTTCCAATTGCCAGAAGGTGTGGGGCTGTCAGGAGAAAGGTTAAGAATTATGTCCTCTTCTCGCGGTCCTTCCTTCCACTTTCCTCGCTTGGGGTGATCTCCTCTCCCTGCGAAAATGCATGATGGCTCGGCTGTCCAGTTAGCGATTTCTATCTTCTGTCCGTCAACGAACGCATAGCCATACTCTTCTTTCAGTGCTTCTCTTTTCTGTTTTCTTTCATTGGAAAGTTTCTTTTTCTCAGTCTTGTCCATGTTCAGCTTCTTTTGCTGTTCTTGCACGACGTATTGCTCAATCTCGGAGAAGCCAATTGGCTGTTTCAGGTTGGCTGTCCATTTGAAATCGTTACTGTTGATGCTTTTCAGATATTCTTTGCAGAAAGGTTCTAGAAAACTGAGTGTATGGTTCTCTTTGTTTTGCTGTTCTAGGGATTCTTGAATAAAGTTTCTGTAATAAACTGTGTCTGGCGGGGAAGTCAACGACATTTTCTTTCTAACCCATGCTAAGGCCATTTGTTCAGTTTTCGGACTCAGTTTCACAGGTTGCCCCTGAATCCTTACAGAGAAACCTTTGAAATCATAAGAAGGAACGTAGATTCCGTTATGCTTGAGACTTTTCATCGTGTATTTCATCTAGACCGTCTCGCAAGACACCTCTTTTCACTGCATGTTCAGGGAGTGCGCCTTTCTTCTTGAAGGCATATGTCCTTTACACGTCTTCCAATGCTAATGAGCTTCTGAGCTTGGCGTGAAACGTGGTGTTTAGCTTTCTTTTCAACTTCATGCTTAAAAACTTGCCTTTCTAGCCGCTCTCTGTTTCAGCAGCATTCTATGCAAGCGTTCAACCGTTTCATGGTCAATGTAGCCTTTGTGGGGGCGGAAACCACCTGCGAACCCGTGTGGGATGTGCAGAAGCTCATGTATTATGGTTTTTTCTCGGTCAGTTTCAGACAGTCTGTCATATCGTTCAGAAATGACTTCAATCACGTAGGAGGGTGGAAGATTGAGAGCTTCTTGCCAGATTTTTCCCAGACCGTGGATGCGGGCAATCGTTCTTCTAGATGTGGAGCCCTTGCTTCTGTAGCAGAAGACGAATTGCGGGACAACGTGGAAAAGGTCCAAGCAATCTGCAATCTCGTTAACGAGGTTCTTAACGTCAGGGGCCTCAAAATACTTGATTGGCACTGACTCACCACTTTTGGAGATGGTCTTCCGGATTGCTTACTGCTATTTATTGCACTCCATAATAAGCGATTCCTGCCTTTCTTCCCTCAAATCGTGATGCTCAAAGGCAGACATCCAGAGTAACAAACAGTTTCAGGGGGAGTGGAGTGTGACTTTGCTTCCGCTCTCAACTCTGAAGGTTTCTGAAGCGTTGCCTTGATTTATCGAAATCTCCAAGAGGTTGTGGCTTCCTATCAAGGCTAGCGGTTTGTGTGGCTGAACTTCTGAGTAGGTTCTGCAAAGCTTCAGCTCTAACTTGGCATTTTCCAGCTTGACGTTAATCGTGTTGTTGATTTCCATTAGTTCAAGTTCTTTCTCTCCGAAATTCGTGATTATGTTTCCGAAGTCGTCTACGTGGATGACCTCGCCGATGAGCATGTTTTCTCTTCTGGCAACCTTTGCGAATCTTGGTATCACGATCTTGTTTATTTCTGGTCCGAACTTCGCTGGGGGTGTGCGGTTTGCTAGGTGGGCGGCTGCGGGTGCGAAAATGTCTCTGCCATGAAACGTGTTGGATACTTTTGTCAGCATAAGTTTTCGGTTGGTTAGCTTGTGAAGATGCTCTACCTGCTCATTTCTTGCGGCAAGTGCCAAGACGCCGTTGTCTGGTCCAACAAAATAGGAATGTTTGGTTTGTATGAGTATAGGTTGTCTTCTCGTCCCTACACCTGGGTCCACGACCGCCACGTGAATTGTACCTTTTGGAAAATATGGCGAAGCTGAAGCCAGAACATATGCGCCCATTCTCACGTTGAATTTCTGTATCTGATGAGTTATGTCGACGATTGTTGCGTTTGGGCTTATGTTTAGGATTGTTGCTTTCATCTCGGCAACGTAGGGGTCTTTAACTCCGAAATCTGTCGTGAGAGTGATTATCGGTCGGCGCATGTTACCATTTATAAATGGTGTCAAATAATTAAGCTTCTACAGCAAGTTGGAAGGAAGACTCAGATGTCTGACAAACGAGCGCTCAGCACAAGAAGCATCGCTCTAACAGTGTGTTTCACGGCGTTATATGCGATTTTCGGGTTTATGCCAATCTCTCCAATAATAGGCTTGCCAGGCAGAGCCATAACCGCGGCAGCGATCACTGCACCATTAATCGGTGTTGTGCTTGGACCATACTTAGGCATGTTATCCACGCTCTTGGGCGGCGCCATCGGGTTTTTCCTAGGCGTCTTCTCGCCTCCAAGCTTCTTGTCAGGTATTGTCACGTCAGCTGTGGCCGGCGCACTGTATGAGGGCAGACAGGGCATATGCGCCTTAACGTATTTCTCACTTTTATTTTTCTTTGCGTTTTATCCATTTGTTGGGCCAGTCTGGCTCTATCCGCCGTTGTTGTGGTTCCAGCTAATCGGACTTCTGGTTTTGGCTTCACCTTTGCAGTCGTTTGCGGTGAGAAACATGTGGAAACCAAGAACCAGCATCAGGCTGTCGCTCGCGTTCTTTACAACTTCTTTAACGTCTACCTTGGCTGGCCAAATCGCCGGCTCTTTAGTGTTTGAAATTCTCGCTTGGCCAGTGTTTATTGCAGATGTCAACGTATGGAGGCTAAACTGGCAACTGATCGCATGGATCTACCCCGTAGAAAGAATAATCATTGCTGCTGCTGCAGCCACCATCGGCGTTGCACTGTTCAGGGTTTTGAAGTCCGCTAGACTCTCGCCTTGGCTTAATCCACGAAGCGAACAAGACAACGACTAGTACCTCGACACACTGCCAACCAAGCTCTCTAAATATTCCCTGCTTCTGACAAGTTCCTGTTCATTGCCTCTGACCTCAAGCGTAAGCCACCCATCATAACTCACTTGACGCAGAAGGTCTATCAATCTTGGAAAATCAATCGTTCCCTTTCCAATAGGCAAGTGGGTTGCCTCCCGATAGTCTTTGTCTCGCATTGCATCGTGAACGTGGATGTCCAGCAGCCGCCGTTTGAATAGATGAACAGCCTCGTCCAAGTCTATCCCGGCTTGGTACAGGTGACCTGCATCCATCAAGATGCCAAGTTTTTCAGGCGGAAACTGTTCGATGAACTGTGAGAATTCGTCTAAACCGCGAAATATGAACGGCGGGTAACAAAACGATTCCAGAGCTACTTTGACATTCTTTCGGCTTGCGAAATCAACTTCGTCTTTCAGCAGTCTTCGAAATCGTGTTCTTGCCTTCCGCAGAAGTTCATCATTTGCTTCACCTGTTGTCCGAAAGAAAGGGGGATGAACCGAAACCAGTGTTGTTACTATCTCGTTGCAGAGAGTCGCTGCGCCGCGAATTTGCTTTCGCACTCTTTTGTATTCTCGTTCTGCTGTTGCCAAGCTTTCGGCGTCGAAAATTCCTCCGACATGTACGTTTCTCTCCATTTTCAGACTGTCCAGAGCTTTTCTGAGGCGTTCGCCTTCAATGTCGACGTAACCTGTCAGCGGGCCAATCTGAATGGCTTTGAAACCCATGGAAGCGGCTTTTTCTACAAGCTTAAGAAGCTCGCATTGCTCGGTATCGATTTGGTTCGGAAGAAGTCTTTTGGGTCTGCTTGAAGGGCAATAATCATTTTCATACCTGCGTGCGTGGCTTAGGGGTTTGTGAAAGCGTTCATGAAAATGCATTCTTTGAAGGGCATCATCATGTTTGCAGGACCGTAAACCCCTTCGTCGAACTCAACTGGAGCGTCTCTTACTAATACAACAGGAGTTCTCTCAGCGGCTTCGCCGATAAGCAAATGCGCTGCTGAGGCTAGGTCGTCTGCAACGGCATGTGTTGTGATGGCTATTCTTTTTCCGTAGAGGTCGTTGTCTCCTCGGCGATCTTCTATGGGCTTGAAACCAGCCACAGCCAAGGCGAAACCTGCCGTGCCTCTTCTGAGCGGCGCTAGGCCGCTGTCAACGATCAACACGGCAATTTGCTTGCGAGTCTTGCTTCTTATTTCCTCTCTAATGCTTTCGGCGGATCTCTCGGGACTGCTAGGCCATAGAATGGCAAAGCCTGCGGGTGCGTTCTTGTTGTCTAAGCCGGCGTTTGGAGCCAAGATCCCGTTCTTGAGCGTTAAGACTGCCTTATCGGCTCCTCCGTAAATCTTGTCAGCCTCACGCAAGACCAATTCCGCAAACTCGGCTTGCAACGAGAATCTTTCAGCAAGTTTTCTTGCTTGTTTTGAGGGTTTGATATCTTTCAGTTTGGCTGTTCGTCCCTCTGCTTGTGACACGATTTTTGACGTCACTGCGAGCACATCATTGTTCTTCAGCTGTAGGTTTTGTTTTTTTAATGATTCCAGAATGACTTCCGAGAGGTTGTCGCCTGTTTTCACAATTCGTGTTTTGACGGCATACAGTCTCATGCAGCTTTATCCTCCGTGAAGGATTGGAACAAGAGTCACTTCATCCCCATCTTTGAGCAGGGTTTCTAAGCCATCTAGGACGCTGATGTCCTTTCCGTTCACGAGTATGAGCGTGTTTGATGCTGTACTCTCGTGCTCCGAATCGATTAGCACCCGCCTAAGCTTAGGCAGTTTGTCGACAATCTTTTTTATGGCTTCACTTAGAGGGACGCCGTTTTCGAGATCGAGTGCGAATATGCTTTTCCCAGCCATACTCCGAAGGCTTCCAATAAACCTAAGAGTCACAGCCATCCTTTCCACCTCTCTTGGCCTCTACAAGACTATTATGACAGAGACGTCATTAACGTTCGTACCTGTAGGGCCAGTCAGCACGAGGTCGCCGAGCTTCGAGAGGAAATTGTACGAATCATTGTCAGCCAAGAACCTTTCGGGGACCAGTCCCTTTCGTGAAGCTCTTGCCAAGGTTTTCCCATCCACTATTGCTCCAGCAGCGTCTGTTGAGCCGTCAACACCATCCGTAGCCAGCGAAGCTATAACCACTCCGTCCATGTCGCCTAGTTTCATTGCAGCTGCTAGAGCTATTTCTTGGTTTCTTCCGCCCCTGCCTTTCCCAGTGACTGTCACTGTCGTTTCCCCTCCTGCGACAATACAGGCTGGTTTTTTGACAGGGTTTCCAGACGACACAACTTCGCGGGCTATAGTAGCAAGCACGGTTCCAACCTGTCTGGCTTCGCCTTCCAAGATCGCTGTCAACAGAAGGCTGTTCAGTCCTCGCAGTTTGCTGTGCTCACACGCGGCGAGGCTGGCAAGCCTGTTGTTTCCAACGACGACGTTGTGAGCTTTCTTAAACGCTTCGTCGCCGGCCTTGGGGGTTTCTGGGATTAGGCCTTTCTCACCGTCCGACAAGACTTTCCGAATAGATGCTGGCGTTCTATCCCATAGCTTGTATTTTTCTAAAACCGTTACCGCGTCGCCGAAGGTTGTTGAGTCTGGCACGGTTGGGCCTGACGCAATGAAATCCAATGGGTCGCCTACAACGTCAGAAAGGATGAGATTCAGAATTGTGGCAGGATATGCCTTTTTCGCAAGCCACCCGCCCTTAAAATCTGAGATATGCTTTCGAACAGTGTTGAACTCGTTTATCGTTGCACCACACTTGAGCAGGGCGTTCGTTATCTCTTTCTTGTCATTGATTGAAATGTTGCCTCGCGACAGTGGCATGAGACTGGAACCGCCTCCTGAAATCAAGCATATCACAAGGTCGCTTTGTCCTGCTTGTTCTACGATTTCGAGCATGCGACGCGTTCCTTCCGCGCCAGACTCGTCTGGAACTGGGTGGCTTGCTCGATGAAGCTCAATTGTGGCTGTTTTTGACTTGGTTCCGTGCGGCACGTTAACAAGGCCTTTCGTTATACGTTTACCCAAGACCTGTTCTAGGGCGTAAGCCATTGCGCCAGTTGCTTTGCCTCCGCCAACAACGTAGATGTTCTTGAATTTTGTCAGATTGAGGGAATAGCCGTTCACACGTAGAGTTGAGTTTTTGAGTGAGAGTTTCGATTTTATTATTTGAATGGGGTCGGCGGCTATTAACGCGGCCTCAAGGCTTTCCAGTGCTAAGGTTCTGGCTTTTCGGTTAGACCGAGTTTCGCCGTTGCTTATGAGTTGTTCTTTGTTTTCTATTGTCGCCATTTGGATTGCCTGTTGCTGATTTTCCGGGGGTTGATGCGTAAGTGTAATAAGTCAATGCTAATAAAGAATTTTGCAGAATCAAAGTCAGGTGGATATCGTGCCGAAACCTAAGGTTTACGTTACTCGTGAACTTCCAGAAAGGGGTCTGAAGATAATCATGGAAAGATTTGATGCTGAAGTTTGGCCTGAGTATGCTCCGCCGCCGAAGAAGACCATCATAGAGAAGGCCAAAGATGTTGATGCTCTTGCCACGTTGCTGTCCGACAAGATAGACGCTGAAGTGTTTGATGCAGCACCTAAACTGAAGATGATCGCGCAACTTGCAGTTGGCTTCGATAACGTAGACGTGCAAGAGGCCACAAAGAGAGGTATCTACGTGTCAAACACCCCTGAAGTGTTAACAGACACGACGGCTGACTTCGCATGGACACTTCTGATGGCTCTTGCAAGGCGGGTCGTTGAAGCTGACAAATACGTACGCATGGGAAAATGGAAAGTCGGTTGGCACCCCGCCATGCTGCAGGGGAGAGACGTTTACGGTGCAACAATGGGTATCGTGGGCGCAGGAAGAATAGGCTACGCTGTGGCGAAGAGAGCAACCGGATTCAGCATGAAAATCCTCTTCTATGATGTGATACCGAGACCAGAGATGGAGAAGGACTTTGGCGCAAAGAAAGTTGATTTGGACGAGCTTTTGAAACAGTCGGACTTTGTCAGCGTTCACGTTCCGCTTATGAAGGAAACGCATCATCTGATAAACGCCGAAAAGCTCAGGCTGATGAAGAAGACTGCTTACCTGATAAACAATTCTCGCGGGCCCGTTGTTGACGAAAAAGCTCTGTACGAGGCTCTCAATGAAGGCCGAATAGCAGGTGCTGGACTTGACGTTTTCGAGCAGGAACCTACGTCGTTGGCCAATCCTCTGCTCAAGCTTGACAACGTGGTTGTTGCTCCGCACATTTCAAGCGCCAGCTACGAAACTCGCTCCAAGATGGCGGAGATGGTGGCTGACAATCTCATAGCATTCTTTGAAGGGAAGAAACCGCCAAACCTCATCAACCCAGACGTGCTGAAAGTGCGACCGTTAACAAGGCAGTTTTGAACATCGATTTGCGGTTGACCAAACTGTAATAGTTAAATACCCATGTCTTCCTACCTCTAATTTCCTTTCACACAAAGGTGATTTAAGTGGATTCCATCTTTGCAAAGAGAATGGAGACTCTAGGAACCGAAACAGCCTTTGAGGTGCTCGCCAAGGCGAAAGCGCTTGAGAAACAAGGGAAAGATGTTGTGCACTTGGAAATCGGCGAACCAGATTTTGACACACCTAAGAACATCAAAGAAGCCGCCACAAAAGCCATGAATTCAGGCTACACTCACTACGTTCCATCCGCAGGCATTCCAGAACTGAGACAAGCCATCGCAGAATACATTTCCAAAACACGAAACATAAACGTCAGCGCAGACGAGGTTGTCGTGACGCCTGGCGCCAAGCCGATAATGTTCTTCAGTATACTGGCCTTGGTAAATCCAGGTGACGAAGTGCTCTACCCGAACCCGGGCTTTCCAATCTACGAGTCTTTGATAAACTTTGTCGGCGCCAAACCTGTGCCCATACCTCTTAAAGAGGAGAACGACTTCAGTCTCGACCCTGAATATGTTAAACAGAAAATAACTAAGAAGACTAAGATGATTATCATCAACTCGCCCGAAAACCCGACAGGCGGCATCATAACCAGAGAGCAATTGAAAGTCATTGCCGACTGCATCGCACATAGGGACGACGTGTTCGTGCTCGCCGACGAGATTTACAGCAGATTAATCTATGAGGGTAGAGATGAGAGCATCACTCAGTTCAGCGGAATGAAGGAGAAAACGATACTGCTGGACGGTTTCTCAAAGACCTACGCCATGACCGGCTGGAGACTCGGCTACGGCGTGATGCAGAAGGACTTGGCCTTGAAAGTTGCGCAGCTGATGACTAACTCGAACTCGTGTACGTGCGCCTTTACCCAGATGGCTGGCGTCGAAGCACTGAAGGGACCGCAAACAGAGCCTGAGAAGATGGTTGCCGAGTTCAAGAAGAGGAGAGAAGTCATAGTCTCAGGCTTGAACAACATCGAGGGCATCACGTGCAAGAAGCCGCGCGGAGCTTTCTACGTGTTTCCAAACATAACAAAAACAGGCATGGACTGCCGCAAGCTCGGCGATTACCTGCTTAATACGGCAGGCGTGGCGGTTCTGCCGGGAACATCCTTCGGAAAATACGGTGAAGGCCACCTGCGTTTGTCCTTCGCTAATTCAGTTGAAAACATAAAGAAGGCTCTAGACCGAATAGCTAAGGCTCTCAAAAACAGGTAATCTTTCCCTAGTCCTCTATTTTTTCCCCAATCACAGTTTCAACTATGTCTGAGGCTAACCGCACTAGGTCGTCCGCCTGTTTCATGGCTCTTTCCCCGTCCATCTCTTCAACCTGCGCAAGCCGCTGAATTGTCCCTTCAATTTCTACCAAGCATTTTAGAACTGGGTCTTCTATCGTCTGTGCTCTTTCCACCGTTTCCCGTATGACGATCTCTATGAATGCAGGTTCTCCGAGACTGTAGTAGATGGCGTTCCGCGCTTTTCTAATCGCTTCCAGAACAAGGCTCGGAGCCATGTAAGGCATTTTTCTTGCGGCCTCAAGCTCGGCTCTTGCCTCGCGCAAGTAACGTAATGCCCATCCTTTTCTGTATTCGTCCATCATGTGCCTCTGCTCCTTTCATTTACTTCTGCTGTGTCAGAAGCTCTCAGTCGGGCGCCTGGCCTTCTCCTGCCGCTTGTTGCTGTTCCTGTGGGAGGGCCTCGCTTGGAATTTCTTCTTCCTCTCCTGCGAGGCGGCGGGTTATGTAGCCTGCTATCTGGTTTCTTATTTTTATGGTTGTTCCTTGTGTAAGTAGGCTTACAAGATGTTTGTTTTCTTCAAAATTGTTGGAGAATTTGTTAGGGAAACGTCTGATAAGCTCCTTGACTGTTCGCTTTATTTGGTCGGTTCTCACATTTCCCAAACCATTGCTTTCCTCCGAGTAGGCACTTGGCTGCTCATTTCCTCCAACGGTCCATGATGGGCCTAAGTAGCCTTCAGTAAAGCAACAAGGCTAATTTAACCTTACTGTGAAGAAGCTTTCAAAATTCTCAATTAGTTGCTCGGCGACGGTTTCAACACTTGTTTTCTTGATTTCGGCCATGGCTTTGACCACGGTTGGTATGAAGGCCGGTGTCGTTCTTTTTCCTTCAAAAGGCGGTTTGAAAAACCGCACGGGGCCGTCGGTTTCTGTCAGCAAGTTAGGCAATGGCACTTTTTTGACAACGTCGCGTATGCCGTTTGAATAGACCGTTGGCGCGCCTTCAGATATGTAGTAGCCCTTCTCAACGGCTTTGGCTAGTACGCTTATTGGGTTGCTGAACCAGTGCAGCAAGACCTTTTTCAAGTTGTAGGATGGGAGCATTTCCACTATCTGTGCTGTTGTGCCGCGGGAATGGATTATGACTGGCAGGTCAAGTTTTTCGCCAAGCCTCAGCATCTTGTCAAAAACTTTCAACTGCTTTTCCCATATCGACTTGTACTTGTGGTCTAAACCTATTTCTCCTATCGCGACCAGCGCACTGTTTTGCCTTTCTTTCAGAATCAATTCTGATGTCTGCTGCAGTTCCTCTTCGCTCAGGGCGTCCACGTTCCACGGGTGAATTCCCAAGGCAGCATAAACCATTCCTTCGTATTTGTTAGATAACCGCAGACTTTCGATGCTTGTCTTTAGATCCATCGAGTTTGAAACCAGAGCGGTAACGTTCGCTTTTTTTGCTTCTTTCACAATTTCCTCGATGCATCCAGAGTATTCTTCATCTGAGAGATGGATGTGTGCGTCGACAAACCTCATTGGGATATCACTTTGAGCATACCCCTCGCCTTGTAACCGCTTTTATAGTTTCCTCTTTCAATCAGGCAATAGTAGTTTTTATGCTTGCCAGAGAATACCAGCAAAGTATGAAGAAAGGGCAATGTGAAGTCTTAGATACGTACAACGATTTCTCAGTCTACTGGGCATATGCACGTTTCAAGAGCCTGAAAGAAAAGGTCCGATTGTGGCGAGCCTCCTACATGAAGAAGTAGCCTGAACTGTTCGCCAAACAAGTGGAAAACTACGGAGAAATGGGCATAGACTGGCATGAGGTGGCAGAGAAAATCCTCTCCCAAATACCCTCCGTCTGCAGTTAATGCAAGAAGCAAGAGACAATGTCTTGGGCATCTGCGGCCAGATTTACGCAGGGGCTTCGAAAAAACTGGGACTTGATTTTGACATAGTTTTCGTCATCTACGTCGGCATCGGGTGTGGAGCGGGGTGGGCCGCAACGTATGATGGCCAGCCAGCGGTTCTTCTGGGGTTGGGAAACGTCGCAGAGGAGAAGTGGCACGCGAAGAGCAAGCTCAAAGGCTTGACATCCCATGAAGTGGGGCATCTCGTTCACATGAAATGGCGAACCGAATGGGAAACCTCCGAAAAAAACGAGGAAGACCCAATGTTTCGACTTTACAGCGGGGGCTTCGCGGGAAAATACGAGCACCTGATCTTAGGCAAAGAGACATGGCACATGGCAAAAGCCAAAAAATGGCTTTCATGGTGTCAACAGCACGGAAGCTGGTTGGCTAAGGAATTCCTTGAACGATTGGAGCGTGCTTCTGTAAAGGACTTTTTCGGTTCATGGTTTGACATCCAAGGCAAGTCGCAGACAGGATATTTACTTGGCCACGGGTTCATTCGTGAATTGGAGAAAAGCTACAGCCTGAAGGAAATAGCGCTCCTCAACGTTGAGAAAGTGAAAAAGCTGTGTGAACAGTATTTAGTGTCTCTCGCTGACAGAACCGCCGGGTGATGAAGCACGGCTATTTACCGAGGATTACAAACAATAAACGTTAAATATTGCTTTAAATAGAGAAAGACGCTACGGAGAAGTCTTTATGGTTGATTTAGAATTGGCCGTAGCTCCGATGCATAGATTGTGCAAGAAAGCTGGAGCAGACAGAGTCAGTGAAGCAGCAGCCAAGGAACTGGCCAAGGCGCTAGAGGAAATCGGCGTGAAAATCTCCAAAGAAGCCTTGGATTTTGCTATGCATGCTGGAAGGAAGACGATAAAATCCGAGGACATCGAAATCGCTGCGAAGAAGGTCATGGGCAAATAGCTTCAACTCAAGCATCTCCCTTCTTTTTGTCAACACATCCACAAAGTTGAAATAGCCAAGCATTCTGCTTGCGTAGAAAGCCTAAAAAACCACGAAGCAAACTGCAGTATCAGAAGCTGATGAACATGGGTGGAAAAAAGAAACTAAGCCTCAAACAAGTCGAACGTCAGCAAGGCAAGAAAGACGAAGAGGAGACAAAGGAAAAGAAAAAGGAAAAGGCTGGTGCACCAAGGGAGAAGAAGCCTTCTGGGATAATTCCGCCCGACCCGAAGAATGAGAAGACTCTAGGTGAGCTCAAGAAGATGCATGTGCTGACACCGTACGCGGTGGCTTCACGTCTCAACATACGAATAAGCACAGCTAAGGATTTTCTAGATCAACTGGAGCAAAGCGGCGTGATCAAGCGGGTCGGAGGCAACCACAGTATCAAGATATACCAGGCAGACTAGGTTCAGACGTCTATTCACGCTCGTTCTTTCCGCTTCATAATAGATTTGCAGAGGTTCATGATTAGATGGAATTTCCGAGAAGAGTGTACACGGGTGAGGAAGTTCAGAGAGCGAAGGAGCTTATCGACAGTGGCTACAAGCATCAGTTGGCAATCAAGGGAAGCCCAGATTTTGAGCGCAAAGTGCAACGAGCGTTAGAGCTTGTTGGGACCGCCGGTTACTACGATTTTCTGAGAACGTACATCCGCAGCATAATGGAGATTGACGGTTTGACTCAGCTGCGTGAGGCTGACGCGGAAATTTGGGCGAACAAGTATGCAGTTGAGAATGCCGTGGACACTGCTAGTCTTTTTGTGCAGAAGGCCAACCACATGAAGGAGTATCTTGAAGGCAAGCTCTACTATGGCGGTACTGCAGAAAAACGCTCGGTTGAAAAACGCATCGAATTCCTGAGAATATTGAGAAGTGAGAACAAGGAAAAGGAAGTAGTTGCTGAATGTGAGCGGCTTCTGGAACTTTGGAAGGAAAGCTCTCTAGTCTACTAGTAGCTCCACTCTGATTTTTGTTCCGCTCTTTACTTGCTTGAACAATTCCAAGTTCTTGGTTATTTTGCCTAGAATGTTCACGGGGCTGTATGGCTGCGATTCTCCATAGAATATGCATATGGCGCTTCCCATGGGCCAAAACGCTATGGTTCCGTTTTCAACTGTGCCTTTCGCTTTCTCTTCTCCCATCTTTATTGGTGTTTCAAAATAGACTTCTTCCTTCCACAACGCTGCTCTTCCCTCTAAGGGAAGTTTTCTGACTATCATGTTGATGGTTCTTGGCGCCAAGAAGCGTACAAGTTCTCCTTCCGCCTCTCCCAGCGCTTCGATGGTGAATTTTACTTTTATGCGGGAAATTTCTGTGTTTTCGTTGCTCATTGTTTTTCGCTTCTTTGAAGGAACTCTTGCAGAATCTGCTCAAGCGAGACTGGTCCTAGCACCTTGAGCTCATACTTGGCTCTGACGGTTGGCTGTTTGATGGTTATGACTCTTCTCAAGTCAATTGGTGTGCCAAGCACTACGACATCGCACGGTATGCGATCGATGGTCTCCTTAAGTTCAGCCACTTGCTTCTCACCGTACCCCAATGCAGGAAGTAGCGCCCCCAGATGCGGGTATTTCTTGTAGGCTTCCTTTATCGAGCCCACCGCGTAGGGTCTTGGGTCAACGATCTCGCTTGCGCCGAGGTTCTTTGCTATGATTACAGCTGCTCCGTATGGCATGCTGCCGTGAGTTATCGTCGGTCCATCTTCAATTGCTAGCACTCGTTTTCCTCTAATCAACTCGGGCTTATCCACAGTTATTGGTGAAGCTGCATCCAGCACTGTGGCGTTCGGGTTAAGCATCTTTATGTTTTCCTTGACCTGCTTCACCTTCGCTGGGTCTGCCGTGTCAACCTTGTTCACTATTATTACGTTCGCCATTCGAATGTTGGTTTCCCCTGGGTAATACAGAAGTTCATGCCCAGCTCTGTGCGGATCGGCTACGACGATGTTTAGGTCTGGCCTATAGAAGGGCATGTCGTTGTTGCCTCCGTCCCAAACGATGACGTCTGCTTCCTTCTCTGCCTCCCTCAGAATCTCCGCGTAGTCAACTCCTGCATAGACAATTATGCCATTATCAATGTGTGGTTCATATTCCTCTCTCTCCTCGATTGTGCACTGGTGCTTGTCCAAGTCCTCGTAGGAAGCGAAACGCTGCCAGATCTGCTTTCTCAAATCACCATACGGCATCGGATGTCTGATGGCGGCAACCCGCAAGCCCTTACTTTTCAGTATTTTCGCAACCTGCCGTGAAGTCTGGCTCTTCCCCGAGCCTGTTCTGACTGCGCCGACTGCAACAACAGGAACTTTCGCCTTCAACATCGTTGTTTTTGGGCCCATTAGGCGAAAATCCGCGCCGCTTGCCAACGCCGCGGAAGCCTTGTGCATAACATACTCGTGAGAGACATCGCTGTACGCGAAAACAATTTCGTCGATGTCCTGTTGCTTTATCAGTTCAGGCAGCTTCTCTTCCGGATAGATTGGTATGCCTTTCGGATAACTTGGTCCTGCAAGCTCCGTTGGATACACTCGTCCTTCTATCCCAGGAATCTGCGTAGCGGTGAACGC
>JALHSY010000053.1 GCA_022865455.1 Candidatus Bathyarchaeota archaeon | reverse complement strand
GTTCCCAATTGAGTTCATAAGTTTTCCTCAAGAACTCCGAAGGAGCTAATTCCTGCTTCTGCAGGGATTTCCAGCCAAGTTTCTCAAGAGATCCCCAGTGTCTTCCTAACGATGCGGGGCCCTCCTTCCCGAAATGAGCTTTCGCAAAATCAAGAGAGAACACTGTCCACGAACAAAAATCCAAGAGAGCTCTTTCTTCTCTTTTTTGACCTGCAAGTGGTTCAATTTTGACCTCGGTCTTCATTGTAGTCTCCTCTCCAGTTTCTCTAGTATACTCTCAGAAGGCAACATATACGAATTGCAACGTCATATGACTGTAGAACACTTATCTCACGGTTTACGACTATTCGATTCGTAATATCACTTAAATGGGGTAGGAAAAATCGTGTCTGAGATGATCGCTTATTGTGGATTGGACTGTGGCGAGTGTAAGGCGTTCAAGGCGACCCAGGCGAGAGATGCAGAGCGAAAGAAGCAGTTGGCTAAACAGTGGACTGAAGGAATGAAGATCGCGTTTAAACCAGAAGACATTGACTGTAAAGGCTGCATGTCTGATGTGCTTTCTGGCTGGTGTCGGAAAGTCTGCAAGATACGACCCTGTGCTGAAGAGAGAAAAGTGAAGGCTTGCGCGTACTGCGACGATTATCCTTGCGGAAAGCTGAAAGAGTTTTTGTCAAACGAACCTGTGGCCACAGCGAATCTTGAAAAGATACGGGAAACACTATAGAGCTAGTGGGAGGCGCTGAACCGTGACGCTGACGCAGAACGTGAAGAAGGAAGCGAAGAAAGCCGGTTTTGCAGTTGTGTGCATCTCAAATCCTGAGATGCTCCGCGACTTGCCTTACGGAAAGATTGAATACGTCGGTGTTTTGAAGAGGCCGGAGGAGGAATTGCCGAAGGTCAGATCAGTCATCTTGATGGGCGTATATGCTTGGGACGCAGCATTCAACATCGTCGCTGATTCATCAAAATTGCATTTCAATGGAAAACCCGAGTCGAAGGTACCTTTGGAGAGCTATCAGCTATATTATCAGATTGTGAAAAGCAAGGCTTGGTTGGTTGCATATTATTTGGGGAAGAAAGGTTTTGATTCAGTTCCATCGGTTGACATTCCTCTTAAGACGGCTGCGGTCAAATGCGGTCTTGGCTGTCAGGGCAAGAATACGTTGCTGGTGACTCCTGCATACGGACCTAGAATCAGGTTGATCTCGGTGCTGACGACTGCAGAGTTGGACATTGACGAACCATATAAAGAGGACTTATGCAAAAGCTGCGAACGATGCGTAATTGCATGTCCTACCAAGGCGATTGAACCATACAAAGTGAAAGTCAACAGATGTATGGTCTACGCATCTGAAAACCCACGTTCAACAGATGTCCCTGATAAGACAAGAGAGCTTGAGAAGAGACTCACCAAGAGGCCTACGCCAAACAGCTTCATAGACTGCACTACATGCCTAGAAGCTTGCCCAATAGGAACGTGTTTAGATGGAAACGATTACTGTTAGCAGAGCAGCCATGAAAGATATCAAAGCTCTTAGTAGGAAACTTGAAGAGCTTCTCGAAGACAAAACTGGCAAACTCTATCAAGATAATGTCGTCAAATTCGCCATCCCAGACGAATATGTCAAAAAAGCTTTCTCCGCAGAAGCGCTGTCAAAGACAGTCAAGTCGGGAAAGGCGATTTTCTATCTGGCACGAACGGGCAGAGGTAAGATACTGGGCTTTGCTCAAATCATAGAACAGAATCCCGCTTATGTGGAACTAGACCGCATCGTAGTCTTTCCAGAGCACGAAAGAAAAGGAATAGGCACCAGACTGCTGAAAAGAGCAGTTGCAGACCAAAAGAAAAAGAGAATAAAGACAATCGTTGTCAAGGCCGGAAGGGGTGAAAAACATGCTAGAGCATTTTATGAGAAGAACGGATTCAAGCAGGTTAAAGAGGAAACGTTGGAATTCCCATGGGGAAAGAAAATCCCAATCGTAGTATACCATTTCAAGTTTGACGCAGACAATTAGAAACTAGCCAGTTCAGGAAAGCAATAGAACGGAAAGTGAGTTGAGAAAGTGAAGTTGTCGAAGCCACCCAGAATTAAGAACGGCGACACCATCGGAGTGGTTGCCCCATCATCTCCAGTTTTGCCGCTTCAGAAAGAGTTCAGTCAAGGAATCAAGAACTTGAGAAGACTCGGGTTCAAAGTGAGAGAAGGTAAAACAATCAGACTTCAGCATAAAAACTACATGGCTGGCACTGATCTCCAACGAGCCGAAGACATCAACGCGATGTTTGCTGACACAGAAGTGAAAGCCATTGTATGCGCCTTAGGCGGAGCTGTGGCGATTCGCGCCCTGCGATACTTAGATTACGGCTTAATAAGGAAGAATCCTAAGATTTTCTCAGGCATGAGTGATATAACGACCCTTCATTTAGCATTTTTGGCCAAAGCTGGTCTCGCGGGACTTCATCAAAGTGATATCTGCTTCAGCTTTGCACTCAATGCGGAAAGTGAAGAAGCCAAATACGAGACCGATCTTTTCCGCAGGGTGACCGAAAATGCAAGGCCACTAGGAGTACTACCAGCATTTACAGAATGGAAAGTTTGGCGAGATGGAAAAGCAGAAGGCATATTGTTTGGTGGAAACTTGATATGCCTGCAATCACTGCTCGCAACACCGTACTTCCCCAAGCTGGATGAGGGCATCATCTTCTTTTGGGAGCACATGACACAATCGGTCGAGTATTTCGATAGAAGGCTGGTTCAGTTGAGAGAAACTGGTTTGTTTGACAGAACGAAAGGTATGCTAATCGGAAAAATCAGAAGTGAAGAACCTGACTCTGTGAGCAAGAACGGTCATAGAATAAAGGACATGACAGAAGAGATTAAGGAGCTTGTTTTGGACATTACCGAGGAGTTCGATTTTCCTGTCATCGCAGGCGTAGATTTTGGTCATTACACGCCAAATCTGCCGTTACCCATGGGAATCAAGGCAACTCTGGATACTAATGGGACGAGAGTTTGTTTGAATGAATCTTATGTCAAATAGCTTGAGCATCAATCAGTTTTGGTTTGTTGGGGTGAGGTTTTATCCAACACCACAAATTGTCGATTTTGGGAGAAGTTATTAGCTGAACCAAGGGATTCGTTTTTGAAAGGCAGGGTGATTTTATGGTACAAGATTTCCCACGAATAATAGACAAAGGACACAAACCTACTGAAGCTGAGAATGGCAGATTTCATAGGAGAGCCAGCAAATGGAACTTGGACGCGTGCTATGCCCAAGAACAGGAAAAGTCAAAAGAAAAATCAGCAGCGTAAGTGATTACTTGAAGCCTACTGAAGCGACCATAAGGCCAAAGCCTCCCTTCAATTTTGATGGTACAGTCTATGTACCTAGTTATTTTCCAACACCTGACTTTAAATGGCAGCCAGGAGTAATGTGGCAAACTTTCAATTTCAATAGGGAGCGTCTAGGACTAAAAATGCGGAATGAAGGTGAGATCGACAAACCTCAGATCAAGCTCACGATATACGCAAAAGGGAGACTTTCTGACAGCGAAGCGAAAAAAGTTGTCAACGAGCTAGCTTGGAGATATGGCTTCGATGAAGACATTTCGGAATTCTTCAAGGAATTCGAAGGTGACAGATTTCTCAAACCAGCGTTCAGACGTTTAAGAGGAACTCGAGTCAATTGCGCAAATTCCCTCTATGAGCTACTTATAATCTCTATAGTTTTGCAGAATGCGACAGTGAAAAGAACGGTTCAGATGATGAATAACCTTTTTGAAACTTTCGGAACGAAGTTGAGATTTGACAATAAGGAACTCTTTGCCTACTGGAATGCTGAGGATTTAGACAACGTCAGTGAGGAAGAGCTGAGAGTCTTGAAAGTTGGCTACAGAGCAAAGATGATCAAACGTCTGTCGGAAACCTTTGCACACGGCGAGATAGATGAATTGAACCTGAGAAGGATGAGTACCGAAGACGCAAGAAATGAGTTGATGAAACTGTATGGAGTAGGACCTGCCACTGCAGAGATCCTTCTGGGAGGATATCTTAGGCGGTATGACACTTTTGACTTGAAAGGGAAGCTTTGGGAACAGAAAATACTTTCAAGAATACTATTCAAAAAGAAGCTAGTTCCTGCCAATGAGATAACTTGTATGTTCAATAAAGCATATGGAAAATGTAGAGGACTTGCTTTTCACTACATTTTCAACGACCTGTTCTGGAGACATAAAGAGAAGAGGATCAGCTGGCTCGAAAAGGAAATCAGGCTGTAGCATGTGCAAAGCTTAGTTATTAGCAGATCCCTTGATTCTATCTGGCGCTCTTGTATTTGCTATTTCCTTGGGCAACGTGAATGTGCCATCTTTGCGAGGTTCAAAATCGAGAACTTTTATAACAGCGTCGATGTTTAAAGATCCATAAATATGCGGATATAGTTCTGTCCCAGTACCTTCATAGCGGATTTCAGACTGAACTTTGGCAGTGTCAATACATAGAAGAACCAGTCCTTTTCTGGCGCGGAACAGAGCATTTGCCACTTTGATTACTTGTTTTGGAGTAGAGCAGTGTATGAAGCCCTCAGAGACCAGCGTATCACCACGATAGACTTTTCTAAGCTTTGCCTCTTCCCAATTTTCGCGCTTCGTAATGTGCAAAATGACGCCCATCGTCACCTTCTCCAGTTGACATCATTTTTGCATGTCTTTTAAGTATTTTCTCCGTACTCTCTGGTGTGCGCTATTTCTGTAGAGAACGTGCACGCAGTGTGTTTAGGGTGTTTCTCTTTTCTGGTGCTACGCGTCTGAACAGTTGAACGTATGGGACTAGAGAGGCAACCAGTTTGTTTTCGGCTTTTTTGAGATGTTCCTGATAGGTTGTTCTGGAGACATGTTTTTTGTTGGCAATGTCTTGGACGTTGGCCTTTCTAGGCAGGTTATAGTAGCCGTTGCTATACGCTGTTAGCAGCGCGTCCATCTGCTTTTCAGTCAAATCCGAAAAGAGTGCATCTGCAGTAAGGGTCAGCGAGCTTGCTATGAATCCGTCGAAGTCGACTTTGCGCAGAATCTCGAACTTGAGGCCCTTTTCTTCGAATCTTTGCACGATTCCTTTAATGTCTTTGTGTTTGAAGGCGATCACGCGGTAGTATTCCCAGCCGTTGCGGTAAACTATTGGTGAGATTTGGAGAAGGTCGAATTCGTCGATGATCCTGGTCACTGAATCTTCGGCTTTGCAGAAGCATTTCTTTATAAAGAAGTGGGCGTCGTTAAGGTCGGATGACTTTTCGACCATTCCGTCGATTTTGGATATTTCGTCTATAACGGCGGAGTATTCGTCGGGTTTGTCTATTATGAGTTCGATTACGTCGTGTTCTCTGTTGCACCAGTCGAACATTTTGAGGCGTGGGAATCTTTTTGAGATGTTGCAGAAGGGGCAATCGTGTGTTACTTTGAATACGACTTCGAACAGTGTCATAAGAGAGATTAGCTCAGCGTCATATTTAGCGGTTGAGCCGTCACATGACAGCGGAAGACTTATTATGAAAGCTGCGTCGATCCGAGGCTTAGTTTTGCTGAGAGGAGAGAGAACATGATAGGGCCTGAAACAGGATGGGTTGTTGTTGAGTGAGAAGGCTTGGGATGAGGCTGCGTCGAGTTGGCTGGACTTTGTGAGGAGTGGCAAGGACTTTCATAGGGATGGGTTGAATAATCCTGCGACTTTTGCGTTGATCGGAAACGTGAGAGGTCGAATCGTGTTAGACATGGCATGTGGTGAAGGATACAACACTAGAATGTTGGCAAGGCAGAGTGCAGAAATCATTGGGATTGATTTTTCGGAAAGGATGATAGAGCTTGCTAAGAAGAAGGAAGAAGAGGAAAAGTTAGGCATACGCTACTATGTCATGGATGCTACTGACCTCAGCAAGCTTCCCAACAGTTATTTTGACCTCGTGACGTGTTTCATGTCGCTTCAAGACATTAGGGAATACAGGAAGGCGATTTCGGAGGCGGCAAGGGTTCTGAAGAGTCGCGGTCGGTTTGTCTTTTCCATTCCTCATCCATGTTTTGAAAACATAATCGCGAGAGGAAAGAGAATTAATGCCTCGAGGAGATATTTTGGGGAAGCCATGTACGTTCTTCCTTGGGACATGGAGAGACTCGCGAAGGCATTCAGAACCACAACCTTTCACAGGACGTTGACGGATTATGTGGACGCGTTACATAGGAGCAGGCTGCTTGTCTCGAGACTTGTTGAGCCGAGGCCAACGCGAGAGGGGCTGCTCAAGTATCCTCATCTCAGAAGACATGTGTTGACGCCACAGTCAATAATAGTTGAATCCGTAAAAAGCGCAGACGAGTCTTGAACACTTGGTAAATGTTCCGATGTGGATGTGTGTTTTTCGGGAAATCGGTTTAGCAGTCAAGTGACGCTACAATCCATATCCGTCCGCCAAATGTCATCGATTGACACATGAAATCTAAACGGTGAGCACATTTGGCGAGAATGAAAGCAGCATCACAATTGGACGCAACGCAAACCACGGAAGAACTGCTTCTTCGCTTAGCAGAGCGCGGCTGCAAAGCTCGCGTCGTACAAGTTCAACACGTTCGCGATCTGCGAGAAGAGGTCAAAGGACACTACAGGCAAGGCTTTTTGGACACGGAATTCTATCATGAACGCCTTGCTTATTTCGATTTCAGAGTCCCTAATGATTTGCAGGAAGCCAAATCCTTAATAGTGATTGCCATCCCTCGACCCCAAAGCCAAGCCGTGTTCACGTGGAACGGGGAATTAAGATCACTCATCATTCCCCCGACCTATGTCGCCAATGAGAAGACGAGGAAACGGATGGAACATTTCTTGACAGAGGTTTTGGCACCGAAAGGATACCGTGTGGCGCGCACTGCGTTGCCTTTGAAACTCCTAGCCGTGCGGAGTGGGCTTGGCGCGTACGGAAGAAACAACATCTGCTACGTTCCTAGCATGGGAAGCTTTCTCCAGCTTGCGGCTTTCTACTCCGACTTGCCTTGCCAGAAAGACAATTGGCAAGAAGCACAGATGATGAAAAGCTGCCAGAACTGTCACGCTTGCCAACAGAACTGTCCCAC
>JALHSY010000257.1 GCA_022865455.1 Candidatus Bathyarchaeota archaeon | reverse complement strand
TACGGCATCAACGTCTTTTGCATCGTTCCGTTTCAAGAGCTTAACAACTTTCTCCTCGATTATCCTGGTGAGGTTGTCTTCCCCGACTTTTCGGATAAACCTGCTGAGAACGCTTCGAGGATACGCTGTTTCGCATGTTTTGATGAGGCACAGTTTTCTGAGCCGCTGGTCTGTGTCGAGTAGGCGGGTCATTTCTCTTAGGCTGCGGACGCCTTTCATGCGCATGACGATGAATGTTCTGAAAAGTCCTAATGGGTTTCTGGGAGGCCTACCGGGTCCAACCGTGTGGAAGCATCTGAGTAACGCTGCTTTAGCAAAACTCAAGTCTACGTTTCTGAAGAGAGTTTCAAGGGTCTCGTGTTCATCTTGTCCCGCTGGGATTCACCTCCTAAGCTTGGACGTAAGCCATAAAATACGAGACCCCAACTGCATTAATCAATTTAGGGACAAGCCAGCGCGCAATGCCATTGCTAAGTTTCCGTCCGTGAATCTATTAACGCCGTTAATAAGTTCTCTCCCGTGAATCTAGTTATGGCATAACCAAGTTTCCATCTGTTCATGTTGAATGCTCACTCTCTTGGATAAAATGTTATTCTCTCTACATAGAATGTGGCTTGCGTAATCCCTGCGTATTCCACCAGCACACATTATGTGTTAAATCATATCGTAAAATCGTAGAGCCGCAAAACAAGCCTCTTCCGCTGAAACAAGCCTTAGAAGCAGAGAATGTTTATCATGCTGAACATCACGCTTAACCGTGACAATGCGGAAAGAACATTTCCTTTATCTAAGCAGACAGCGAACCATGAATCAAGCGACAAGTACCGCTATTCGTGGTTAAGCCCATTTATGGAGAACATTTCAGATTTAGAGTACCTTACGGTATATGATGCACACGCAGACAACTGAAAGGGGGGGCTCGAGGCTTCTAGGCGAATATCGCGCGCTCTCTCTCAATTATGTAGCCAAAATCATCAATATCTTCGCCTTTAATGAGCACGCGCATCCAACTTCGAATCATGTTTAATATGGCTTGGCAGAGCAGTCAGAAGACAGTGCAGTAGCAAAAAGCGCACGTCGCTAGTTCTCTGACTTAATTTTATGCTTTATCTTTAACCTCAGATAGTTTCCAATCCTTTCCCCAATAAATGGAAACGCAATCAAACTGAGCAACACAAGTATGAAAAAGAAGCTCGATAGCAAGATTGGGCGCGGATAGGTTGAGCGAATCCCAAAGTTTTGCAGCAATCACTCCATAGACAGATGCAAGAAACAGACCCATATATCCTTCCGTTGCACTTCTTCCTCTTCCATGTTTTTCATTATCCTCTGCTTCATTCGTATTGGTGTCATTCTTGCCCTCAACAGTGAAGGAGAAACGAAGAGGATAGAAATAGAGTTGCTTGCTGGCCAATTTGACCATGACCCCAAGGGTTGCGATTATATTGTATGCTGGGAAAATACTATTGAAGAAAAACCTGCTGACTATCCTGAAATTATAGCGTTGAAGGACTATCTGTAACACCAAATCAGACAGTCTGTAAAGAAAATTTAGTAAATAACTCCAATGTTGGATTAGTAGTACATGCCTTTTCCGTCCCAGTCAGAGCCGCTTGGGCCCACAGGGCGATCGTGAACGGTCCCCAGCGTGTTTTAGGCCTCCGCTACTGACTGCATGCACTAGATTCTAGTGCATGTGCTTCCTGTCTGTGTTGTTAGTCTAGACCAATTCTCTAGATTTGCCTTCACGAAGGGTTTTATCGTGGCTTTTCAGGAAGAACCACGATATCGTAACGATAGATTTTCCGTTCGTGGATGATCGTGAAGCTTCTTCGTGGGATCGTGGTTTTCTCTTCGTGGACGATTTGTCAAATATGTGCTGAACCATGATTCTGATGGTTGTGAAGGGTTATGCCAACCACGAAACAGTCGTTAAAGAGCAGTATGAGAAGGGCTTCTACGTGTTGGTCAGCTACGTGAAATAGGCATGCCTGAAGAAGAAATCATACAAATCTTGAGTGAAGAAAAGTTCTACAATGACGGCGGCAAAATCTTCTGTAAGCGAAAATAAAAAGGACAAGGTTCAATAAAGAAGGATAAGGTTTATTTGAACAAGAACACAGTGGAGATATCTCCCGATAAGGGACTTCTAAGGTCTGTTTTCTCCAAACACTAAATGAACTCGAACAAGGTTATGAATGCTGATGGTTTGTCATCTGCTTGTGCGTGTGGGACCTGTGCTGAAAGGTGGGGTTGCATGGTTTTTAGTGTTTTCTTTTGGTTTTTGGTCTCAGTTTTGTGAGGATTGCTGTTAGGGTTGCTATTAAGGCGATGTATGGTATGATTGGTTCTGTTTTTGTGTGAACCTGTATTGAGATGGAATAGCCTCCTACAGGTATAGTAATTACTGTGACTCTGCGAGTTGTTGAATCTGTTTCTGGCGTGGCTCCAGGTGCGTAAACTGTTAAAGTTACATAGTAAATTCCTGAACTGCTAAAGCGGTGATATACTATTGGTGTTGATGTTGTTGTTCTGTTGCCGTCTCCAAAATCCCAGCGGTATTCGGTAATAGGCATGTTATGTGTGCCGTTCCATCCAAATAGAGAGCTCGAAGCATCAAACTTTACAAGCTCGCATACTTTTGCTGTTTCAGGAAGTATTGTAAACTCTGCTTTTGGACCATGTGGTTGGACAACTTGTATTGGTTTTTGTTCAACGTCCCATAGTCCTTCACTGTCCGTGACATTAAGCGTAACGATATAGCTGCCTGGGCCAGAGTATGTGTGTGTCACTATTTGTTCCGTCGCGTATTTTCCATCACTAAAATTCCACTCGTATTTTATTATTGTTCCGCCGTTTGGTGTAGAAGATGAAGCATCAAAAGTTACAGGTTCACCGACTTTTGGTGTTGATGGAGTCCAAGTGAAACTAGCCACTGGTGTACCAGTACCCCAGGGATTCATCAACGGGTATCTATCCTGATTATCTGCATCAATGATATACGGCGTATCACCTATACCGTCGCTTCCAGGCAAGTCTTGACCAGGACCTCTCTTAACATCAACACCCAAATAGTCGCTCCAATAGTTTCCTCCGGAAGGGTATCCATAATCCCACGTGTTAATGGAGTTGAGATTAGATACTTGCTCTGAGTTGCCGATGAAGTTATTGCGGTATATCGTGTTACCGTTAGAATAAAGCATCAAGATGCCGGCTATGTTTTCTAATAATATGTTCTGAACAATAGTATTATTGTTAGAAGACCATTCTAAAAGGATTCCCGCACCAATAACAAATTGATTGTCCGAAACGGTGTTTCCGCTTAGGACGTTGCCTTTAGATTCGGTTAGGGACATTCCAACCAGACCATTTGGTGCCACGCCGCCGCCTGTAACTTTGTTGCCGCTAAGGATGTTATCGTCAGAATAATATAACATAATGCCGCCGATGTTTTCCAATAACGTGTTATTAATAATAACATTCTTGTGCGATGCAGTATAAACATCGATGCCAATAGCGTTGCCTGTTACCGTGCTGCCCGCAACCGTGTTGTCATCAGAATAGTATAGGCCAATACCATCCCAGAAATTGTCTGCTAAGTTATTTCTGCCCATAATATTACTGTCGGAGTTCCATAGGTAAATGCCATTGTAATTGTCTGTCACTGTATTATAGATTATTTTATTGTTGCTGGAACTGTACAGGTAGATGCCGTAGGTGTTGTTTATGGCATTCGCATTTGCTATAAGGGATTCAGCAGTAAATGCAAAAAGCACTCCGTGAACATTGTTTGTTAGGTTCAGATTTCTAACGGCAATGTTTGTCGAGTTTATAACAGCTACGTACCCTGCATCAGCTGGGATCTCTTTGTCTTTTTGATTTACCCAGTAATAAATAGGCTTGCCATCGACCATGTTAGAAATGTCTATGTCTTGAATGAAATGTGAGATATGGTTACCTGTAGCGCCGAAGTTATATTTGTTCGCTGTCATGTTATTGTTTCTAAGTATGCTGTAACTAGACTTTTCAAGGAAGAGACCGTAGTCATTTTTCAGCAATTTGTTAAGGTCAATCTTGTTGTCCTTGGAATAGTATAGGTCAACGCCGTTTTCATTATTCATCAATACGTTTTTGTTAACGTTGTTTCTCTCGGATTCGTAGAGATAAATGCCGACTTGGCCATTTGTTGCAGTGTTGCCATGAACTGTATTGTTGTGGGAATGTGTAAGGTATATACCAAAGTAATTATCTGAAGCATTCACGTTTTCAATGAGAGAATTGATGCTGTAGGCGAATAATACTCCTTCAAAGTTTTTCGTTAAGTTTAGGTCTTGGACAACTATGTTTGTCGAGTTCACTACAGCCACGTAACCAGCATCTGAAGGAACACGCTTGTCATGCTCGCTAACCCAATAATAAGTGGGCTTGCCGTCTACAGCGTTTGAAGAGTCTATATCATGGTTAAAGTCTCCGAGACCATCACCATAAACCCCGAAGTTATACGTATTGTGTGTCATGTTATTGTTTCTGAGCGTTGCGTTTGCAACACTGGAGAGAAATATTCCATGATAGTTATATAACGTCGTTACTTCACTAATCGTAATCCCTTTAGCTCCCGTTACGAAAATGCCCGCGTAGTACAAAGAACTCGTACTGTTCTTAAGCGTGAATCCGCTGATCTTGATGTCGTCTACGGTCACTAGCACGACATCTGCTCTTCTTTGACCATCAATTATTGTGTTGCTTTGATCCTCTCCTACAAGGTTCAAATCTTCCTTGTTTACCCATACATTTTCATAGTACGTTCCAGAAGCCACAGAAACGGTATCCCCTTCGAATGCCGCATCTATTGCCTTTTGTATTGTATCATAATCGTCAGGAACCTTGATAACTCGTGGAGCCCTGACCCTTATTTGCGTGGATAAAGCATTGTTGTTGATAATAGTTTCGCCAATCAATGGTACAACGTAAGAAGTAACATTGTACATTCCTTCAATTGTTGGTTCCCACGAGCAGCTTACAGAAGTCGACGAACCACTTGCCAGAAAGTCAACCGTCACAGAATCAACAAAGCTACCATTAACTAATAGTTGAATAGTTATGTCACTTTCATCACTTGTTCCCATGTTAAGTATGGTGGAGTTAATGGTCGCAACTCTTCCAAGTCTTATGTACGAAGGTGTCTTCCAGTTCAATATAAGAACATCATGTTCTGCAGGAGCTTGCTCGACAGCCCATTTTGCATTGATTCTTCCATATCCATAGTAGACATCAAAGCCTGGATTACCTAGGTCTTCTGCAGTGTACTGTAACTGAGCCCACATCTGGTCGCGCGCCATATTAGAGAACCGACTCCAGATCAATGCAGCAAGGCCAGAAACATGAGGAGCTGACATTGAAGTTCCACTCATATACCCATAAGAGTCATCCCAAACCGTTGAATATATGCCAACACCGGGCGCCGCAACCTCAACCCAATTACCAAAATTCGTGAAACTAGCTGGATCATCATTTTGATCAGTCGCTGTTACAGCAAAAACCTCATCGTAGGCAGCGGGATAATGTTTAACGTCGGTAGCATCGTTTCCAGCTGCTGCAACCACAAGCACTCCATGGTCATACGCGTATCTTACAGCCTCATGTAGAAGCGTGCTTTCCACGTAGCTACCCCAGCTGCAGCTTATAATATCTGCTCCCTGATCTACAGCATGGATAATAGCACTCACAAGGTCGCTTAGCCTTCCACTTCCACCTGCATCTAAACCCTTCTCGGCCATAACTCGAACCTGCGAAAGCCCAGCCATGCCAATGTTATCATTAACAATAGCCGCGATGACTCCAGCACAATGCGTTCCATGACCATGATCGTCCATTGGATCAGGGTCGTTGTTCACCCAATCATAACCAAGTGGCGCATAATTATCAGCAAGGTCGGGATGATTCCAGTCTATTCCAGTATCGACAACTGCCACAAGAACGGAAGGATCGCCGATAGTCGTATTCCAAGCCCAATCTGCTTCTATCTTCTGTGGTCCCCATTGTTTTGGCCAGTCCGGATCGTTTGGGATAAAATCTATCTCAAACCTTATGTTGGGCTCGACATATCTCGCCAATCCTATTGCCCTAACTTTCCAAGTGAAAGAAGATAATGCCTCATGAGGCATGTCAGCTATAACAGCTGCAACCTTACCATCCATCGAAACCGTATTGGCAAGCTCACCACCATCACTCACAACAAGATCCACCAGTTCTGAGTAGCTGTTTGGTTGCATATCATTGAGCCCGATCACCAGCTCAGCAGAATCATCGTCCACAAACGCAAAATCACTCCACTTTACTTCAGTGTCGAAGCCCCACTTACCGCCAACTTCAAAGGGTAGTTGAAAATCATCCATCAATCGTGTATTCAATCCATTTTTAAGAAAAGACTTCATCGTCGGGGTGGATCGCCATTCTATTGGAGACCGGGAAATATTGTCATTCACATACAATATGCCAGACTCTGCTTCAACCAGTTGAATATTAAATGCCAGTGTTAATAGGCTTGTTAACAGTAGTGTGAGCATTATTGCTGAAGCTGTCTTCTTGTCCATAAACAGTGTTCTCCCTTCTCCTGCACAACCATAAAGTATACTCTTCAGACAATTTAGATTTTATGGAGACATCTTCTATGCATATTCAACCAGTTTTTTGATCATCTGATAATCGGGTGAGCATTTTGCTTAGGCCCATAGATACTCTGCTTAACATTCCATTTCCAACGATGCGGTGGTGACCGACAGTAGGACGAGTATAAGCTGCTCGTGAAGCAACAAGTGAACCTATTCCTAAGGAGTGCCTAGTCCCAAAGCAAAATCAACAGCAGAGACAAGAGACTTCCAACGTCTCAAATCCCCCGAACACCCCCTTCTTTTTTTGTTTCCAGTAGGTGTTGTTCATGTTTGAATGTTGAAAGCTGAAGGTGAGCAGCCATGACAAGAACCATTTCATTTGCGGAAAAACAACAATTCTTGAGTAAAAACCCCTCTTTTGGAGATGTCTCCCGCACAATCCCCTCTTTTTTCTTTTTGTTTTGTCTTCAACGTTTTTCAGTAACCATAAGAGTCTGAACATGCCCCATGATCCAACACAAACGTAGTGCGCGCGTGGTTTATGCTGTGGCTTTGGCTTTGAGCATCCAAAATTATGAAGCATGGAAAAACGAGAACCTTAACGAGTATCCAGAGGCTATAAGACCATACATTGACTTCTATCCATATTGGGCGTCTTCATTTGGACGACTTTACCTTCCTGCTCTTCCCCTGTTGATGTTCTGTTGGCTTGAAGTGGTTGCATTCTTTCTTAAGAGGAGGTGAAACGTAAATATGGAAATTAGAATCCGCATAATCCCTGAGAACGAAGCGCGCTCTCTCTCTGAAGCAAAAAAAGAGAGAAAAGAGGTTGATGATTTTAACAGGGTCAGTCGTGTGTTGAGCTTGTGAAGCCGAACCTAGTTGTTGAGTTCATTCAATTTGTACTCTTCGGTTGGAGCTGTCCTGCCATAGTTGACGAGCAGTATTACAGCATCGAACAAGTCCACTTTCCCGTCTCCGTTTAAGTCGCCTCTGATAGTGCCAAGCTGAGTTCCTATTATTTCGATCGTGTGGGTACCCTTGCTGTAGTCGATGTGGATAAGCGTATAGTCCAGAATTGCGTAACAGTTGTCGTTATCGAGTGTGAACGCGTTTCCGTCGACCTTGACTTGGAATGGACCATCAAGCCATCTCCTTGGAATTGTGATGTTTAGAAATCCCGAGTAACCACACGTTGCGCTTAGACTGATGCGGCTTGATTCCCTGTCCAGACGAAGCGAAGCCAGAGTGGAGTTACTACACGTTGATAGTGTCACAGTCGTATTTGCTTCAACATAGTAGTCCATATCTGGCCTGAATGCCCTCTCTTCTTTCCATTTATCCACCAATGGGCAATTGTCTTGCTGATCCACGTCGAATTCGTATGGTGTTTCTCCTATTCCATCCCCATCGGTATCGTTGCCAGTGTAATTCGTGTGCCAGTAGTTTCCTTCGTACCCATTGTCGAATCTGCTATTGGGCGAAAGTGCTGAGTATGCTGGAAATTTGTTGTCTATGAAGTTGTTGTGGAAGACAATACTGCCATTTGCGCCGATGTCGAGATCCATTCCATGGTAGTTCATCGTCAGAGTGTTACCCACGAGGGTGTTGTTAAGGCATTGGCTCAAGTAGATGCCAGCCGTACAGTTCTTTATCATATTGTCGGCGATCAGGTTGCAGTTGGAACCTTGTAACTGAATCCCACCAGACACACTGACTCTACCGAATAGGCTATTATATCGGACTGTGTTGCCAGTTGAGTTATTCAGAATAATGCCGTAGTTGGAAATTTGGGCTGTTATATTCTGAACGACAGAGCTCGCTGTGTTGAGAAAACGCACACCGTACTCAACGCCATAGTAGGAAGCAACAAACTGTATGTTTTCAACAGTCACTTCGCTGGAGTATGCTACTAGCAAGCCTTGAGTGCGGTTCAGCACTAAATTCCTCACTGAAATGTTGGTTGAATCTATGATCGCCACATACCCTGCATCTGACGGTATTGGCTCGTCGTGTCGATCTCTCCAATAGCATACGGGCTTACCATCCGCTGTGTTTGAAGCGTCCATACTATGAATGTAATGGCTATGTGCGTTGCCATATATTCCAAAGTTATATCCATAGCTATTCTTTATGTCATTGCCACTCAATGTGCAGTTCGTTGAATACCAGAGAGTAACACCGTAGACATTCCCCGTCACAATGTTGCCACTGATTTCGCAATTGCCTGTTGAGTTAACGCAAATCCCGTATCCAGCCCCACCTCGAATTGTGAAACCGGTTATTTTTACATTGCTCGCGCTCACAATCATGACGGAGCCGACTCCACCACCATCAAGAATCGTGGCATATTTGCTCCACCCCCAGAGAGTCAGGGACTTGTTTACATTCAAATTCGCAGGGAAAGTGCCAGTTTGCACAAATAGTGTTTCCCCTTCTTTCACAGTGTCATTCCATATAGCCTGTTGTAGCGTCTGATTATCAAAATCAAGTGGATATGTGTGCGACCCCAACGATGTCTGTGGGGCTTCAAAGAACCTAGCCCCACATATCAATGAACTCGCCAACAAAGCAATAGCCAGCACAACAACTTTCACATTGATTCCTCTGTCTCCTTCCATTCGAATCTCCTCAAGAACATAGAACGGTTTAATCAAGCAATAAAACTTGTGGAAAACTCCGAATTGCTGCCGTGTTTGTCATTGCCTTTGCTCATCTATATTAATGAGCGCGCGCTGGCTTGTCCCTAAAATGGTTAAAAATGGTATTTATTCTTATTCTGTCTTTTCGCGTTTGATTTGGGCTTGTTTTGTGGGCGAATCTTGGCCGTGTTCAAAGATGGCGAATCGTGGGTTCCAACAGATCCGGGTGGAAGTAGATTTTTCCATAAACTGTTGAGGCTGCATCTAGCTTGTTTGGAGCGCCAAGGCACGCAAGAGGGCTGAAAACAGATGTATCCATCAGAACTGCCCCAAAAACCAAAAATAAGGATTATTACCATTTTACACCAATTTCGGGACAAGGCAGCGCGCTGGACAAAAGTGAGTGTTCGGGGAGGGAGGCTCTGACGAGCGCGAGGAAACAAGGTTTTGAAGGAGCCAAGAGGTCTGACGAGGTCGCCTTGTATCGCTTAACTGCGCGCGAGTCTTCGGTTCTTGCCGCGTAAGTCGTATCCGTAGTACCATGCAGTCCAGCCTGAATAGAAGGCGGCCTGAGATTTCTTTCTTCTTCTGTACGACAAAGCCAACAGCAGTATGCCTACTAGAATTAGCAGCAACAGCAGCAGGAACCAGTAGAACCATTCAGGCACGAACTCGCGTCTCGGGGCAGTGGCAATCGTTACGGTGCCGTCCACGTAGCGGTTGTTGTCATAGTTTGTTTCGTCAGGGATGTTGCTGGCGGATGCGCTTAGCATGTAGTTTCCCTCGCGTACTTGGGTTGTGTCCCAGTGGAAGACTAGGGTTCTTTTAGAACCTGGTGCCAAGGCTTGGACAAGCGATGTTTTGAAGGCGACGGCGTCGGTGAACACTGTGAGATTGAATGATTCGGTGTAGTTGCCGAAATTCTTGACTATCACATTGATGTCGACTACGTCGCCGATGTAGGCGAAATATGAAGATGTAGTGACATTTAAGACGGCAATATCATGAAACAGGTTAGGTGGCGGGGGAGGAGGCTCGGGCTTAGCTCTGACCTCAACGAAGCCATCATTGAGGCTGTTGTCCGAAAACTCGGTTTCGCCTGGCACATGATCAGCCATTGCGCTTATCAAGTAAACGCCTTCCTGAGCTCCTTCAGTGTTCCAAGCAAACTGTAAGGCCGTGTCTGTGAACGGTTCCAAGCCGGAGACGGGCACCATGCCAATAAGCGTGCTGTTGCAGTATGCTCGAACATTGAATGACTCTGCTTCCCAGCCTTTGTTCCTGACAGACACATCAACATTAACGGTTTCGCCTTCATACAAAAACATGCTCGAAGGCAGAACACTAACAACTGCAACATCCCTAGTCATGATTAGAAAATGCGTCGAAACTTCGGGGCAATAGGGCATGCCGCCGAGATTGGGGGAGGAGGTGTACGCGCTTGCATATGCGTAGGCGTCGCCAATGAATGCAGTCTTGGGAATGTACATGGAACTGTATGAGTAAACTAGAACACCGTTGGGTGGGACCACAAAATCGTTTGTCTCGGTTGAGTTTGCACACATGCTGAGAGCGTCATATATCATAATCGTCAATGTAACCTTCTTCTGCGCCATGGCAATACTTCGCAGGGCAAGTTCTATGCCCACATAGTTTTCCCTTGTGAAGTTCTCTTGATACCGATGACCTTCGTCCACAGTTCTTATCGAAACGATCTCCACAATCCAACCGACCTTGAACGAGACCGTATCAGCAACAGTTAATTCGCCTATCTTTGCACTTCCATACGCCACCCAATTGCCGAAAGTGCTCCCGCTGAGATAGGGTATGCGGAAATTTATCATCACCATGCCATTTTCGTCCGTGAACCCGGATCTGAAGAACATTATCTGTCCGCTGGGATTGTCAGGTCCCAGAATCTCGAATGCGACAGGAGTCCCTTGGACGGGATTCTCGTTGTAGGTGACCAAGGCGAAGACTTGAACCATCTCACCTGGTCCAAACGCGTCACTCGAAACGTTTGAGCCCCTTCCGCTGTAAGGCTCTCTTTGCGTGAAAATGTCAATCTTGGCTCCGGGACCGGTTGAAAAGGCTATTCTGATGCTTGATAGTGCAGAGACAAGGATAATCATCATCAGTGCAAGCGCTACAGCCAACCCTCTCAGAGCAGTCCTCATCGTTATCAATCATGTATTCAATGGCGAATACTTTAACAAATATTCCGCAATCACGAATATTACTATAAAGGATGCTTTTTATAGGTGTAGAACTGTCGCTCTTTTACATGAAGGTTTCAATGAGAATGGCATTTCTTGTGTAAGACGGATTGCCGGCAATGGGATTCAAATAGTTCTCCTTTGGAATTGATTGATACGAATCTCGATTCAGGCCATGGGCATTGCGTCGTTATTCACGTAACAATGACGTGTATGCCGCTGCGCGCACCAGACAGTGCTTCCCGACGTAACGGTGAAGTCAACTGACTTTACTTGGCAATATGGATAGCCGTCGAGTGAGGCCATCCGGTAAGAATGTCGAACAAACCAAAGAACTAGCACGCGGATTATAGAGAGATGATATAGAGGATTCGCTCAGAAGACATATCTGTTGCTGAGAAGCAAGAGGATAGTGAGGAAGGGCATATGATACATATAGTCAAGCTTCATCGCCTGGAAACACGATTCAGCTCTTTCCTCGCTTTTCTGCTGATCTCTCTACTCTTCACCAGTTTTTCTAGTTCAGTTGTTCCTAAAGAATCGACATGCACTTACCTTTCTATGAGTCCTCTGGCGCACGTTGCACACGAAATAGGCGAGCTGTTCGATGTGGCAATAGATGTTTCCTTCGTCGAAAACCTCCACAGTCTCGGTTTCACCCTAACATATAATCAGTCTCTAATTGACGTTGAACAGGTTATCCAAGGCACATTCTTTCCATCACCTCCAGAATCGCTTTTTGAATATGCCGAAAATGAGTTACTTGGTTCAGTTACGGTCAATATGTCACTCGCCGCTCCAGGAGCATCAAGGAACGGTAACGGAACTCTGGCATGGATAGTCTTTAGAGCAGTTGAAGAATCGTATGGCGGCAGCCCGATAAGCTTTGAGCAAGCTTTGCTCTTTGATTCTGCGTTGAAGCCAATCACTCATGATTCTGTTGGCGCAGTGTACTTCTGGAAATCGGTCGCGCCTGACCCTCCAGCGGAAGGTCGAATGATAGACCTTTACACTCAGAAAGGTGGAAAAGGCCCAAACGAGCCAGGAGGAGATTTTGTGGCAGGCGATGTAGTGTATTTGGTCTCTCAAGTGACATATGGCGGTAATCCAGTGCAGCAGAAATTAGTCGCCTTTGAGGTGCGAAACCCATCAAATGAAAGTGTTCTGTTCAGAGGAGCAACCACAGACGCAGATGGCTTAGCAAACATAAGTTTTAGAATACCTATCCTTATGAGCAGCAACGGAACTTGGACAGCTGTCTCTGCCGTTGACATACGTGAAGAAGTTGTGTGGGACACCATGAGCTTTCGAGTTTATCTCGGACATGTGCCTGTTGGAGGCTACTCAGTTCCAACAGAAAAACATTCAGTGGAAAAACCCTTAACGATAAACCTACTCCTACTAGCAGTCCTGACGGCTGTTTTCACAGTGATTGAGCGCAAAAAGCCTAGAAAGTGCGTGCAGTGCATTTGAGTATGTCTTTCTCATACTCTCTTCCCTCTGTTATCATAAACAGTATGCAACATGTCAGTGCTGTGGAACAACAAGCGCAAACTGGCCTCTCCTATTGACGATTCTTGAATAGCAAGTGTCAATGAAGAAAAAACAGTGCCCTCCTTGGAACGAACCTGAGTAGAAAACCCGACTGCCGACTCTTGTGTGCCGTTTTGGCCTACGGCCCATATGACTGAGGGTTCATAGGCTTCTCCTGCAAACAGAGCATTCTCAGTACTTCTTTCCGTACTTGCCTAGCACCAGGACTGCGTCGTAGAGGTCTATTTTTCCGTTGGGGTAGAAATCGGCGGCGGGATCCCAGAATCGCTCCCCACTTCTCATTCCGTAGATTCCAAGTATTGTTACAGCGTCGAAGAGGTCGATGTCGCGGTCGAAGTCCAAGTCTCCGAGTTCCTGCGTTAGCGTGGTGAAAGTTGTGTTTCTGAAGCATGAGAATCCCTTGTAAAAAGCCCCTATTCTCACGTCGTATGTGCCAAGTGGCCAGAAGGGTGACAGTCTGAATGTCATGTTGTATTCTGTGCCGCCGATAGGCTCGCTGTAGGCTGTGCTGTTGTATGGTACACCGCCAGAAGTGATGGTGAAATTGGCTGATTTCCCAGGGCAATACGGGTATCCGTTAAGCGAAAGCCATCCTGTAAGGACGCTAACGTGTGCTTTCCCAGTTCCGGTGGAGCACCAGGCGGGAAGTGTCGTTTCAGCTATGAAGCCGAGGTTGCTTTCGGGGGCAATTGTGGCTTGGACTGACACCTTATCTAGGGGGGTGGAATCAATATCGCAGACTGTGACTACCATTAGAGCTTCTCTTGGCGTGATTCTGTTGTTTCTTACTGTCACGTTGAAGTGTGCTGTTCCATCTCTAGTAAATGTGCTTTTGGGATTTCCATTCTGGTCACACGGAATCACTGACAGGATTTCAAGCTCGTAACCAAATGTCACGTTCAAACCTACTGGCACAGTTCTAACCAGTGCGGTCGTCTTGTTGGGATAATCAATTTGAACAGCGACAATTCCGCCTTCAACTGCTTGGCTCTGATAATATACCTGACCTGTAACATGTACGGGTTGCCTGAAGTAGGGGTATTGAGACTTATCGGTATAGACTACGACGTACGCGTCATACGTGGGGCCTCGTGGAAGGGAAGTAAAAACAAGAACTATAGCGAGTGAAATTGTCGCCATTTTTTCAAAGTGTTTCAGGTTCATCCTTTCCCCAGCTCAATATATGTTGATGCGCGGCATTTTAGCGTTGTGGAATAATATTCTATTCTCTAGAGAGTCTAGTTCTTTGATGTATATTAAAAAAGAGGGGGAATTAGTTTTCGTTTTATGGCTCTGTCTAGTGTATCGTAAGTCCGATGGTCGTTCTTCCTTCTGGGCCGTACTGGACTCCGCCATTTATTGGGAAGTCAGTGTATATGTTGGCCCATACCTTGCCTTGTCCTACGAAAGTCCACTTTGGCACTTGCACGCACTCTATCACCAGTGTCTGTCCGTCGCCGAACACAACGTCCATTGGTCCTATGCTCCACCAAGCGATTGGAACGTCCAAGTCATCTGTAACCACCAGTGTGAAGACTGCGCTTCTGACCTGGTGTGAGATGCTGCTGTACTTTATGGTGAAGCTTAAGTGTTCACCGATAGCGAATGACGAGTCTGGGTTTGGAGTTATGCTGTCGATCGTTATGAGCCAGCCGGACAGGAATGTGTGCGAGTCTGTCACTGTGACCTCGCGGATGCTTACCGAGGATGAGATGTTCCATATGCCAAAGGTGAGCAACTCGGCGTCTTGGCACGGCCATGGTAGACCGAACTCAACCCAAGCGATGCCGAATTCGTCCGTGAAGTTGCAGAACGAGAAGTTGTATATGCCGTGGCTAGCTACAAATGTTACTGGCTTGTGCTGCACTGGATTCTCTGCGTATGTTACTAGGGCTTCTAGGTGTATCGTGGACTGTGGTCCATAGGCGTCGATTGGCGTGCCGTATTCGTCTTTACCGTTGAACCCGTATGGGTAGTCGGTGTAGAGGTCTATGTTCCTGCCGAGCGACTTGAACGGAGACGTGAAGTATCCGTTTTCAACCGCACATGGCAAGGGTATACCGTAGTCTCTTTCGAACCATGGACTCATACTGCGTTCTGGGTGTGGGAATCCTGCGACTTCCACAATCCTCTTCTCGCAGAAGTACGGCTTAGTGGTATCAATGTCTTGGACACAGGGGTATTCGAGTACTTTAATGTCTGTGCTTCTTTTGTCAACTATGAACACTGCTGTCAGTGCACCCAACGTCATGGTGATTTGGTCGCCATTGCTGAGACGACCGTCAACGTCGTTGTCCACCCATTCTGTAAGGTTCCACACTTTGAGGTTGACTGGGTAGATTTGCATCCACGTGGTGTTGACTGGGTTTAACAGTGTCAGGAAGTTGTCGTATGAACCCTCAAACTCCATGTAGAACGGTCGCACATCTGGCTGCGCATTGTATTCAATCGTGACCCATGCGGGAACTGTGTAGTTCAAGTAGATGTCTGTGCCATCAATCCATGTGTAGGGACCTGCGGGCATGTATCCGGTTGCCCACCAGCTTTCCAGCTCGTAGGGGAACCAGGACTCGTACCACCATTCGTTGTAGCCGTTGCTAGGACCTGGTGGTCCTTCCTCGAAGATGCCACCGTTAGCATATCTTGCGGTTGTGTTGTGGAAGTCGACGTAGACGCTTGTGAAGCTGCTTGCAATATAATCAATTGCAGGCCAGCCAGCGTCAACGGCAGGCATAGTGCCTACGTGCTCGTTGTAGATGTACTCGTCGAGTGGAGTTAGCAAGTCAACAGTTCCGTCTGGGTTTACTATGAAGTCGACTCCGTCAACCAGTTCATATGAGGCAGCGCCGCTTTGGGGTTCCACGAGGAACTTGGTAATCGTCTGCACTGGGTACTGCAATGAGAAGTTGCCTATCGCGTCAGGGACACCCAATCCGTCGGCAGTTCCGCTGTCATACAGCTTCGGCCATGGTGTGTACTTGTTCACTGGGCCGTCCATTGCGAATTTCGACTCAGAGAACTTGGTGAACAGTTGAGTCAGCTTTAAGGTTCCTTTCAAGTCAGCAACTCTGTAGTCGTGCCACTTCGAAGTTGCATAGTTCAGCATGACAACATCGTCGCCGATGCTGAGCTTGCCATCGAGATCCACGTCAGTGTAGTCCGTCATCTTGAACTGCGATGGGAAGGTTCCTGTTGGGAAGATCGACGTGAAGTTGTTGTTGAGCGGTGCGTTCAGGGTGATTATTCCGGCGTCAGCGTCCATTATGTACCAGATGCCTGTTTCCAACGGATTCTCCAAGGTTATCGGAGTCTTCGGTGGTGGGTAGGTAGTGAATATGGCGGTAACGTTGAATTTGATAGCGGCTACCATCATTGTGCCAGATACTGGTGTGTGGGTTATGCCCAGACCCATAAAGGCACAGTGAGCAAAGCCTTCAGTGTTGTCTATCTGGTTGACAAGCTCGAATGCGCCAGTAGACCAGAAACCGCCAAAAGTGCCGTTGGGGTCAGTGACGAGTTCTAGAGCTTGCAGCTTTGTCGGGTCGAAGTTCAAGTAGAAGTCAGCGCCAGCTACGTCCCAGAAAGCGTCCAAGTCGTGACCATCTGCGCCCAATAGCCAAACTCCATACTCTACGGTTGAGCCAAGAGCACCGGTCTGGTCCACCGGGAGCACTTTCAACATTGGTACTGCTGGATAGCTGAACACGCGTGGATACAGTGTTATCGACAAATCTTGAGCCACATGGTCGATTGCGTGAGCAGTTCTGTCTGAAAGGGCACTTGAGGTGATGTGGAACAAGACTGTCACACCTAATGGTTCCTCGTAGTCAAACGGCTGGTCGATCACAGTGAAATCGAAAACGGCCACTGTGCCGCTTCCGTTGAAGGTGCCTACGTCTGCACCTTTCTCACTGAAGCCTAACCATGCCATGGTGCCGATTTCAGCGCCAGGGATGCCGTCCGCTTCATCTACTTGGTTTGCCAGTTCCGATATGCCCAACGGGCCCTTATAGAGGATGCCTCCATAGGGGCTTGGTGGGAAGGGACCTGGACCTGGAGGAGTGGCGTTTTCAGGTATCTTAACGCTGTAGCCTGTGTAGTGTACCCATTGTGTAGTCCAGTTGAACTGAATGTCGAAGCCGTACAAGTCCTGTACGTTTTCGATGACGAGGGCAACCTTGAAGGTGCTGCCTCGAACGTCAGGCATCGTGACTGCATCACCGAGTTGTGTCACGTCGGCATAGAATGTGACGAATGTTGGTATTGCATAAGACATTGGAAGTCCAAACATTGATATACCGAGCAATAGAGCCATCAATAGGGGTATTGTTTTCTTAAATGACATTCTTTCCTTTCTCCTTTCTCTTCAGCAATAGAAGAGATGAGCGCTCCCACAATTAAAGTTTTTTGGAACAATCTTCTATTTTTTTCTGACATATGACTTTTGACGTAGTCTCCGTCTCCTCAACATTCTACGGTAAAGAACAACGAAAACCGACATGAAAAACATGATAACAGCAAACCCGAAAAACCACCATGCATAGGCAGCGAAATCAAAGCCCTCTTCAGGAGCCCAAAGGCTTGTTTCAACAATGCTTGAACGTGTCACCGATATTGCAGTCACGCCGCCCTGCCCGTCAATCAACTTGTAAGTGTCCAAGCTTCCACAGAGAATCCCGGTTTCTCTGTCCCAGAAAAAACTATGCTCTCGGAGAAGAGCGCCTCCCTCTTCATACCTCGCAAACCACGCATAGACAACAGGCCTGTTGGCTCCTGCAAACTCCTGAGACAGTGTACTGTTGACCTTAAGCTCGCTGCCCTCATACACAGGGTCGCCAACACCCAAGTTTTGCTTTACAAGCCACAAGCTCAGGTTCCCCGAACCCGTCCAAACACTGCCTTGGAAGACATCAATAACCGTACCATTCCACAGATTCTTCGTAACCGAAAGCCTCACATACCCCTCAGAAACGTCCTGCATCTGCAATCTCCACACGGTTTGGTTAACATTCGCCAAGTCGGCAGGAGGTTGTTGCTGGCCGGCAGATGACCACGTGGAATCAACCTCATATGAAGCCCAATCACTTGAGCTCACAAAAAACACACTCGCTCCGCAAGCAGATGCCATAACTGAAGCAGACAAGAGCAGAAACACAAAAACCCTGACAGCCAATTTCTGAAGCAAAGATTCCAACATCTCATCCTGCCTGCCAAGCTGAATACGAAAGAACTGGAAACTTTATAAACAATTCCTTCCTCAAGACGCAAGCTTCAGCATTTCGATTGATGCCAAGAAAACTGCAAAAGCATCTTATCAACCGAAAAACAGCTAGGTTTCTTCTTTCTTCTTCAAAGATACCTCGTAATCCTTGACCGCTTTTTCAACGTCCCACGTCTTCCTTTCGTACACAGGCCCCTCACCAAGCCCATGGGAAGCTTTCAAAACCCTGACTTCATCCAGCCCGTACTGCGCCTTGACTCTTTTCTCCTCCTGAATCATCGCGAAAACCACCAGAACAATCGGCAAAGCCAATATTACCAGTGGATGAATCGCAAACATCAGAAGCAAGTTGAGGTAGAAGGAAACTGTAAAAAGCACGGGAACCCAAAACCAAAACGTGGTCAGGCAGGCCTTCACGATTGCCAGTATCTCTATCGCGGAATCTGCCAAATTCCGAAGCCACTTCAAAGCAACCACTACGTTTACGTGCCCATGACCTGTATTTAATCTTTGAGATGTAATTTCAATTCACAAAAACGTCACCGCTAAGGCACGTGAAACCCTCTTTCACCATGAAATTCGGCCTTTTTCAACATAGAAGATTGTTCCAAAAAACTTAATTAGCCGTCTAAGGTAGGAAGGTATTGCAGAAAAGAAAGGAGAAGGAAGGATTATAATGAAAAAAACGATTAGTGCAATCTTAGTTGCTCTCGCAGTTGTTCTAATAGTTTCAATGCAACCTCTGCCAACACTAGCAGCGAACGGACCACGACACACTCCAGGCCTTGACGTTAACTTCTACCAGACGCCCGACAAAGCCTACGACGCCTTGAAAAATGGCGACATAGACTTCTTCCAATGGGCGCTGACATATGAGCAGTTACAAGACGCATTAGCCGACCCCATGATACAGTTGGCCCCAATTGACGAAAACGGAATGTGGCAAATCGACGTTAACAACAACTACACCATAAAGGACTATCCGGGCATACGCAGCCCGACAAACGACCTGAACTTCAGGAAGGCCATGACCTGTGCTGTAGACAAGGATTGGATACTCAACGACGTCGTGAAAGGTTTGGGTACAAGAATTGATGTACCCATAGCCGGCCCGCAGGTTTCAGGATGGGCCCCGCCGGAATACGACCCGCTTAACCCGCTTTACGACTTCCCATACGAGTTCAACATGACCAAGGCAGCTGAGTATCTAACAGCCGGAGGCTTCATAGACACGGACATTGACGGTATACGCAACTATCCAGTTGGATGGCCAGGCAAAGAACTCGGCCCGAACCTTAACCCGTTGAAGGGTAAGATCAGAAATGACCACGCCCCAAGGATGCAGGCTGGAATGGCTCTGGCCGCTAACCTGATAAGCCTAGGCGTGCCAGTTGATAGTCAGTTAGACTCGAGTTCAGTGCTGTTCCCAATAGTCATGAGCCCAGGCTTTAACTATCACTTCTATACTGGTGGTTACAGTGTGGGCCGATACCCGACCTACTGGCTTACAATGTTCCACAGCGACTACTGGGCAGGTCAGAACTACGTGACAGGCCACAACGCTACCGGACAGCCAAACTACCCAATATTCGATGAATGCATCCACAACATCTACTATGCAGAAAGCATGGGCGACGCTATACAAGCAGCAAAGGACGGATGCGTCGAGTTCATGAACCAAGCCATTAACATCCCCATATGGACCTCAAGGTCGTTCTGGGGATACAGCAAATATGCAGCCGCCATAGTGAACATGTACGGCTACGGTTTGGAAAACATCTTCACGTTCCTGCACAGCTACAAGCTCGACGACCCAGCCACAGTACCAAATGAATCAACGCAGCCTTTGAGGTTCGGCACTGTTAACGCGCCACTAGCCCTCAACCAGCTGTACTCACAGTGGTACTTCGACTACGCCGTGCTGGACAGAATCTTCCCAGCTGGGCAACTGGTCGAACCATACAACTTGGCGACCGACAACCCAGGAGTAATTCAAGACTGGGAGGTTTCCACGTGGACAGACACCACGGTAGATCCGCCGGTAGAGAAGACCAAGGTCACATACTGGATTAGAAAGGGCGTGAAAATAGTCGCACCTGTGACAGGCGCTGCAGTCCGAGACTACAAAGCCAAGGACTTAGAGTTCCTGAACTGGTATGGCTACGCGTTCCCAGACGGCTGGCTGATTTCAGGCTGGCAAGACGTGGAGAAGACCCATATCGTAAACGACTACCAGATCGAATTCTACTTCAGCTCCAAAAGCATGTGGTTCTACGGCGCTCCGCCATATCCGTTGGTGTCAAGAGTCGAGTGGCTAGCCGCGCTCTGCGGTCCAGCCTCTGCGTCCTTCGTTTCAGACGGGACAGACTTCCCGGCGTCAACGAAGTACGAGTTCACACCAGCTGACAAGGTGGTTGAAATAGTAAGCGTGACCCGCGATGCAACGTTGCTGACTGAAGGCGTCGACTATGAAATCCTCGCTGCAGGTTCGCCCACGTTCATGCGCAACATCATCCACTTCTTGGTCAACCAGCCAGCAGGCACGATAACCGTGAACTACTACAAGTCAACAGTGGACCCACACGGCTACTTCATCGGCGGTTTGCCATGGACGACCACATGGTACAGTGTAGGCGGCGCATACTACCCAATAAACATCTTGACCGGTGTAGGTGGTGTGGCAAGCCTCGGAGCCAACACGAACTACTTCCATGAAACCCCGCCAAAAGGCGAGATCGATTGGATGTGGACATGGACTGGGTCAACAAAGCCACGCAGCGGATACTACCAAGTATTCCTGTTCGACGCAGTGAAACTGCTCGGAGCATACTGTGCTAGAGGAGACAGCACGCCACCAGCAAACTGGTTCCCAGGTGCAGACATTGACGCCTCGGACCTGTGCCACGTTGGCCTGTTCGACGCAGTCACCTTGCTAGGCGACTACGGACTGAAATACGGAATACCACCGCCATAAGAGAACCATAACTAAGAACTCATTTCCCTCTTTTTATTTTTAAGCCAAAACTTAAATACAAAAGTAACAACGGTACCTTATCAGAACCCGACATTGGTGGAACCTATGGGACTGAAAGGATACATCACAAGAAGACTGATATATTCGATTGTCCTGATTTTCGCCGTCTTAACGATAAACTTCCTCATATTCACACTGATGCCAGGAGACCCAACAAACCAGTACGTCCAAACTCTCAGAGGAAGAGTGAATGAAGAGGACCTCATAAGACTTCGATCGTACTACGGTCTTGACAAGCCCATACATGAAAGATACATCCAGTATCTTGGCAACATGCTAACCTGGGAGTTCGGAAAAGGATTTTCAAGAGGACAAGAACCTGTTCGCAATTCAATCATGGAAAGACTGCCAAACACCGTCGTTCTTATGGGTCTGGACGCAGCCCTGGCGACAATGATAGGCATACTACTCGGAGTGATAGCTGCTTACAAGAGAGAAACAATCCTTGACACCGGAATGGTGACAGGTTCGCTGATAACTTTCTCAGTCCCGATATTTTTCATTGGGTGGATAATCATCTTCCTTTTCTCCGGACTCCTCGACTGGTTCCCAAGCGGAGGCACATTCCCCAGAGTATGGGCCAGAACCCCCCCGGCCAACATACTTGAATTCCTCGCAGGACGCATATCATGCCTTGTTCTGCCCATCATAACCCTGTTTCTCTTCAGCGTAGGCGGATGGATTCTGCTTACTAGAGCATGTATCCTCGAATCAATCACAGAAGACTACGTGGTCACTGCAAGGGCAAAAGGTCTCAGAGAGAGAACGGTGCTCTACAAGCACATCTTGAAGAACGCATCCCTACCCCTGATCACAAACGTCGCAATGACATTCGGCTTCATAATGAGTGGAGCCATTATCACTGAAACACTCTTTGACTACAACGGCATGGGACTTCTGATCTGGGGTGCCTTACACCCGCCAGACCTGCCTGTTCTCCAAGCAGTCTTCTATGTAATCGCGCTATGCGTAATTGTCGCGAACCTTGTCGCAGACCTGCTTTACGGAATTATTGACCCGCGTATCAAGTATGGGTGAAAGAAATGGCAACGCGTAGACAAAAAGTAAACTTTGCTATTAGAAGGCTTAAAGGATTCTTTTCGGTATTCAGAAAGAGCAAGAGAGGAATGGTAGGCGTCGTCATAATAGCGCTCTTCGCATTCGTCGCCATCGCAGCCCCACTGTTCACTTCTAACGCTCCGATAAATCCGATGTGGCACGCCGGAGAATTCTCAGCTCTGTATGGCCGCGGACCTCCAGTAGCCAGCGACCTGTGTTCTCCGTACTGGTACAAGTACCTGCCGGGGATCCCAAGAGGGCCGCTTGATCTTGAAGAAACATTCTACTCGAACATAACAGCGGTAATAGGAGGCACCTCCTGGCAGGTTTTTGGCCACGCTGGACAGGAAGCTGTAGACACCAATATCCTTCTGGACAAGCGCGCCATAAAACTCCCACAGGTCGAAGTTACATTTCCAAACGGTACTTCTAGAGCAATAGTATATCCTCAGGAATGGAAGTGGGAATATCGAAACCCGAACCTAATAAAGATCCCGGAAACACTTGTGTTTCCAAACGGTACCGAAGTCAAAACAGCGTACACTACGGGCAGAGATATTACCGAAAACATGGAACTTGTGCCTGACTTCCACTTGAAATCGAATCAGACGTTCCAAGAGAATTGGAATTGGAATGCAACACTTGACTCCATCACGGCTAAATACAACAGCCAAAAAGGAACAGACAATGACGGATGCATTGAAATAGACTACAACCCGCAATCAAGCGACGATGCGTCGAAGGGGACAACAGCGTTAGTATGGAGACGATTTGAATATCCCTACTGGGAATCGCCAAAAGGTTTCTGGGGGTATATGTCATCTCTAGTGTCAGGTGATGACCTGGCCGCTTCTGTCAACATCACTATAGCGTTGTACCGAGAGGGCAGCGAGGAAGTGTTCCCTGTGGCAACGTACAACAAGACAGTTGCGGTCGGCTATATGGAAGACGTCATTACTTCAAACAGTCCAAGCGTACCAGAACTGGTCAAAGCTCAGAAGCCGACACAGACGATTTTCCCAATGGCTGGCAACTATTCGCTCCTCTTTGAAATAACATTCGACAGCGACAAACCAATCTCTGTCTACTTGGACAACATGGGCTGGATGTTGTACGGCAACACCTTCGGACTTCTCGGCTCAGACAACGACCTAGCATACCCGCGAGACATCTTCAGCACGCTGGTCTATGGAACCAGAGTGTCACT
>JALHSY010000006.1 GCA_022865455.1 Candidatus Bathyarchaeota archaeon | reverse complement strand
TTCAACTCTTGGAAACCACAGCCCAGGGGTCAGTTTGTAGTCTGTGAAGGAGAAACCGAGGTGTCTGTAGAATTCCTCTTCTGCTTTCTCGAAGAATCTGAGGTAGTTGGAGAAATGCACAACCTGTGCAGCGTCGGTGTCCGCCCACGAAACCCTGAACGAGGCCTTAAAAGTTCTGCTGGACACGGCTTCACACTCACTGAACGGCTAAGGCTTCACGTAGAGATAAATCGTGTGCGACGGGTATCCTAACATCTGGTTTTCGCAGAAATTCTCAACCTTTAAGGGTTTCCAGCCAACAATCTCGTAGTCGTGTGAAATGATGCGCACACCGCGTTTCAACTCGGCTTCAAGCTTGGGCTTGACCTTTTCATTTGCACTTGTCGTTAGGTACAAGAAGATGACGTCTGCCGAGGTCAGGTCCACATTGAACATGTCACCGTTCACGATTGTTATCCTGTCCTGAAGCCCCTCTTCATAAACAGTGCCTAAGGCTTTCTTCACCAAGTCTTCTCTCAGCTCAACCCCGACGGCCCTTGCACCAAAGTCTTTTACCGCCATTATCACTGTTCTGCCGTCACCAGCGCCGAGATCGAAGAACACCTCTCCAGCTTTCAAGCCGGCCATTAGAAGCATCTGGCGTATTACCTGAGGCGGACTTGGAACATAAGGTGCTACGTACAGCCTTTTAGCCTCCGTTCTAAGAGAGATAGCTATTCTGGTTTAACCAGTGGTATTGCTCTTTTAAAAGACTTTCCGCACATTTACGACACGTACGAGGCCTTCTTAGACTGTGGCGTTCGAGCCTCACCACACTTCATGCAGCTCTGAGTGCACACTTCAAGATATTTTTCTTCATTCTTCATGACTTCTTCAGCAGCCTTGCGGCACAGCTCACTTTGCTCTTCACAGCCAGCGTCTTTACAGAGTTTTGACACATACTGGCAGATTTCCTGCACGTCTTTCGGGTCTAACGCGGCTCTGTTTGTACGCACGACTAAGCAGGTCTCTCTTGCCAAGACGCATGTTTTCACATACTTGACACGTTCAAGAACTTCGTCGCGGAGTTTCTTTCGACTTATCTCCAAGTCTTCAGTCTCCTGATGGTAAGCAGTGAGGCTTCTAGGCACAAGTACGTAGCCATTGATTTAAAACTTGTTGTGAACCACAAATACAAACAGGCTAAGTTGAAAAGAGCAGAGCAAGCAATGCTTTGTTTCTTGCCGAGCTGAATCAGAACGCATGAGGCTATCGAAATCGACTTATTGACGCGTTGAATATGGAGAAGCAGGAGCATGCGAAAACGTCCCTGTTTAGGATGAGAGGAGAAGCCCTGAAGCCTTTCACGGCGGTCTGGATAAGCCACTTGCTTGTCGAAGTTTTCCTACTCATGCATCCGGCGCTCGTGCCAGTTTTCAGGAGCGAATTCAACCTGTCAATCTTTCAGGCAGGCCTGCTCATAACCATCCCGAACCTCTGCCGACTCATCATCGTGATCCCCACAGGAATTTTCGCAGACAGGTTTGGTTCACGCCCATTCATAATTCTAAGCATGCTCGTAGCCGGAGTTTCCGCATTGCTCATCAGCCAATTCGCAAGCACGTCAGTCCTGTTGTTTTCGTTGTCATTGATCATGATTTCAGTCACACTTTACCATCCGCCTGGCATGAGCGTCATAGGCAAGCTGTTTCCAAATCAAGCTGAACGGAGCACAGCCATAGGACTGCATGGGGCTTCTGGATGCATAGGGCAGTCTCTGGGAACCATTACTCTTGGTCTTCTTTTAGCACAGTTCGGCTGGCGATATTGCTACCTGCTTCTTTCAGTCCCACTGTTGGCTTGGACGGTGGTCTTGGCAGGAGTGAAAATTCCTCAGTTGACAAAAGAAACCAAAACAGCGTCAAAAGAGAAGCCTGCTAAGCTGGACGAAGATGCGGCAACACTCACATCCCGACAATCATTCCTGACACCTGGTTTTCTTATGCTTCTTCTGCTGATGGGGCTCAATGCGTTGGCAAACGGAGGAGTATCTGCTTTCATGACAACCTATCTGACTTCTGCTGAGGGCTTGACGGTTGAAACTGCGAGCATTATCTTCGGAGCAGGACCGCTGATTGGCATCGTCGGATCGTTAGCTGCTGGATACGTGAGCGCCAGATTTGGAGACAAAAATGCCCTGACGATTACTTGTTTCGGACAAGTGATTTTCCTTCTAGGCTTGATCACAATCCCGTTTTTGCCCCTTGCTGCGCTTTCGTTTCTGCTTTACCAGCTGTTCGTGTCGGCGCTTTGGACGCCTTCAACATCTATGGTCGCGAGCCTCGTGGGCAAGACCCGCGGAGGAACTGCCTATTCGCTGTTCTATTTCTCCCACGATGGACTTGGCGCTGTTTCGCCATTGTTGGCTGCCGTTTTAATCGAAAGCCTTGGCATCGTTTCGCCGTTCGTCCTTGCCATAATTCTTCTGATTGTGGGTGTTGTTCTGGCGCGTTTGATGAGTCCGCTGAAAAAGTGTACGGGCTAGGCAGTCCATGATGCCGAAGAACTCCAAAACGATGTTCGAAGCATCTGTCAGACTTGAGAAATGGTTCTTACCAGAAACGTTTGCTCATTGCTTTACGCTCGGCGTCAAGAACCATTTCGTAGAACCCGTCACTCAGCCTGTGCTCTTTTTCAAGAACTTCTCTAACGTCTGAAGGCTGAACCCTACGGGCAGACAACGCGACGACTGCAGCCTTCCCATACTTTGATACTAGCTGTGCGCTCTGCACCGCGTGCTGTTGCAGCTTTTCCTCGTTCTTGGACAGTTTCTCACCTTTCTTTTCAATGATGGGCAATGCCCTTTCTTCCTCAACTTTCAGAAGCCCTATCGCGTTGGATCCGCATCTTGGGCATTTCGGCTTGTCTGGCAAGTCCTTTACCTTCAGCATTTCCATGTAGCTCCA